>JAFTLJ010000096.1 GCA_017456005.1 Clostridia bacterium
CACCACAAGACCCCACAGCAGGCACTCCACAAAGCCAAGTCCCGCCGCCTTTAACCGCTGTCCCTTGACCATCATACAGGTCTTCAAAGACTGGATGGAGATCTCTACGATATTTGCCGCACAAATGATCAGACAAAGCACCGCAACGGGTAAGGTCGCTAAAAGTTCGGTCATATCAAAACACTCCTATTCTTTTTCTTGTTTCTTATTTTTTGTCCCGAAGGATCAGTAGTTATATCTTTTGCGCAAAAGCACCATAAAAAAGACGCTCACCGCCACAGCCAGCGCCTCTGCCGCCACCACCGACCACCAGATGCCCGAAAGCTGCCACAGATGGGAAAAGAGCAGGACGAACAGCACCTGAAAGACCACGGTTCGAAGGAAGGAGATCGCCGCTGACACGGGGCCGTTGTTCAAAGCCGTGAAGAAGGAGGAGCCAAAGATGGCAAGCCCCGAAAAGAGGAAGGACAGCGCGTAGATGCGGAAGCCCTCAAACGTCATTTCGTAAAGCACCGCATCGTAGCCCGAGAATAACAGGGCAAGGGGGAGGGCAAGAAGCTCTGAAAGCACCAGCATAAAAACCGATGCGGACAGGATCAGGATCATACTCTTTTTGAAGAGATTTTTTAACTCCCCGTGGTTCTTGGCTCCGTAATGATAGCCGATAACGGGGGCAACGCCGTTTGAATAGCCGATAAAGATGCCGATGAAGATGAAGGAAACGTACATCATCACCCCGTACGCCGCCACGCCGTCCTCGCCCGCCGCATCAAAGAGGCAGGAGTTGTACAAAAGCCCCACAAGCGATCCCGAAATGCCCGTGACCAGCTCGGAGGAGCCGTTGGTGCAGGCCTGAAGCATCGCTCTCATATCCAAAACGGGCTTGGTTAAGCGCAGAAGCGATTTGTTTTTGAAAAGGAAATAGAAAAGGGGCAGTCCTCCCCCCACCACCTGCGAAAGTGAGGTGGCGATCGCCGCACCCGCCAGCTTGAAGCCTGCGGGAAAGAGGGGGATAAAGAGGGCGTCCAGCACCATATTGGTCACACCCGCCATCAGGGTGACGTATAGTCCAAGCTTTGGCTTTTCGGCGGTGACGAAAAAGATCTGGAACATAAACTGCAAGCTCCAGAAGGGCATTGCCGCAAGAAGGATATAGCCGTAAAGAAGGGCGTCAGAAAGCATCTGCCCCTCGGCACCAAGCAGCACGAGGATGGGCTTTAAGGCAAAAAAGCCCGCCGCCGCAAGGACGATCCCAAGTCCGCCGGCGCTGTAAACGAAGAGTGAAAAAAGGCGGTTTGCCCGCTCCCTTTTGCCCTCGCCCAGCGTTTTTGCCACAAGTGCAGAGCCGCCCGCCCCGAACATAAAGCCGAAAACGCTGATGATGTTCAAAACGGGATAGACGAAATTCACGGCGGCAAGGGCAGTCTTGCCCGCAAAATTGGTGACGAACGCCCCGTCCACCACGCCGTAAAGAGAGGTGAAGACCATCATCACCATGGCGGGCAGAGTGAAGCGCAAGAGCGTTTTATAGGTGAAATGGTCCGAAAGGCGCACCTGTTCTCTCTGTCTTTTCATTACCGTCAATTCCTCCTTTCACCGTCATTTCTTGCCGTCTTCTTTGCAGTATAGCGGTTTTTTTGCCGCTTTTCAAGCCCTTGCGGGTAAACTTAGTGTGAACGAATATGACAGCGCCTCACGCCTCGGTGATCCGCTTGCCGCAAAGATGCTCCACCGACAGCGCTAAAAGCAGGGTGGCTTTGCCGAAATCGGCGATCTCTTTTTCCACGTAGCCGCCGTCGGAGGTGAATTTTTCTGACAGTCTGCGGCAAACGGCTCTTACCGTCTCTTCATCGTCCACCACCTTGATCCGCCCGAAGACCACCAGGCTTTCAAAGCGGTCTGCCCAGGGGAGGTGCTCGTCCTTTCCCCGCTCTGCCATCAGGCAAAAGGATGCCTTGTCACTTTCCCTTATGGCGTCGGCGCGGTGCCCTTTGCCCCTTCCGCAGTGAAACCAGAGGAGCTTTTGCTCCTCGTCGTAAAAAAAGTTCATGGGCATCCCGTAGGGGTAGCCGTCCTGCCCGTTTACCGACAGCACGCCCCGCTTTTCGCTTTTCAAAAGGGCGATGCACTCTTCAAGGCTTAACGCCTTGTTTTTTCTCTGTAGCTCCCGAAACATTTCTTTTTTCTCCTTTTTCCTCGGTCTTTTCCCCGTTTTTTGCCTTTTTTGAAAGCGCGGGGCGCGCCAGCTCTCTTTCGATATACGCCATTAACAGATCCACGATCTTTTTCTGTTGCTCTTCGTCAAGCGCCCTGCCCTTCTTCACCCGATACCACTTTTCAAGACACCCCCTGCAGCAGCAGGCGCAGGCGTGCTGGGCAACGAAGCAGGGATGCCCCCGCATAGGGGTCTGCCTGCCGTCGTTTGGCGGCTCGGCGGGGGCAAGGCGGGTTCTTATAAAGTCGGCGCAGTGCCTTCTCACCGTATCCATCCCCACCCTTTTGACGTACGCCCGATCGCTTTCCGACAGATGAAAGGAGGAGCGAAACGCCGAGCGCTCCAGGCGGTCAAGTGCCTCGTTGATGCTTGCCATATCCTTCCCCCTTTTTTCTCTCGTTTTCTCCCTACAGTATACCCCGACGTTCCCCCAATGTCAAGACGGCAGAGGGGCAGAGAAGAAAAAAAGGTGAACCTCGCCTCTGCATTCTTAGCGGAGAAAACACGAACACCACCAAGGAAATCTCTTTGGTGGTGTTCTTTGTTGACGACGGCTAAGCAAAGCCTCCCTTGTGTAAAGGGAGCCTTATATGCGCCGTTCTTCTGCGGATAGTGGGTTCGGGCTTCTGCCCGATCGTGCGAGGATGTCCACGCGCTATGCTTGCCCCGGACGCCGGGCGTCGGGAAAGCGGAAAATGCGAGTTCGTAATTTGACTTTTTTATCTTTTTGTGTTAAACTATTGCTGTAAATATTAAAGCAAAAGTTGAATTGCGTTGGTAAACTGCTTGGTGTAAAAGTTTAAAAAAGATATGTATAATTAGGGTACAAAAGCGCTTTTGAATTATCACAAAGGAGAATGATTATGTCTATTGGAACTACAATCAAAAAACTTCGTCGTGACAGAAATATCACACAGGAGCAGTTTGCTGAAATGTTGGGCGTTTCTACAAACGCTGTCTCGCAGTGGGAGTGCGACAAGACCGCACCCGATATTTCACACCTTCCCGTGTTAGCAAATATTTTTGAGGTCAGCGCGGATGTCCTTCTTGAAATTGATATTGCCAAAAGCAAAAAGCAATCCGAGATCAAAGAATTTACAGCCAAGTACGCAGAATTTCACAGCCAAGGAAAAACAGAAGAAAGACTAAATCTCTGCCGTGCAATGCAGAAGAAATATCCAAACGACGAGACCGTGCGTTACTTCTTGATGAGAGTATTGCAAAACGGATATATCGACGAAAGCTTTGATGAGATTGTTATGCTCGGTGAACAGCTTATGGAATCCACCAATATGGAATATCGAATGGGAGCCATTCGCGGTCTGTGCTTTACCCATTTGCACAAGGGTAACAGAACTAAAGCTTTACAGTATGCGGATATGATTCCTCCGACAGAAGATCTCCATTTACATGTTTTAGAAGGTAGTGAACTTGTAGAGCATTGTCAGAATTATTTCTGGAAGATTTGTGACAGAATGTACCTCTACATGGCGTATTTGCTTGATTGCACGGAAGCCGGGTACACCCACGATGAAAAACATGAAATGTGGGATACTCTATACAATATGTTCCACATGATTTTCTCTAACCAGGATTTCGGATTTTGGCATGACCGCTTGGCTCGAATCAGCTTCTTTATGGCACTTGAAAGTGGGAAAGCAGGGACGTATGAAAAAGCAATCTGTGAGCTTGAACAAATGCTTGCTCATATCGAAAGGGAACAAACCTTTACTAATATTTCACATTCGTCCTTGCTTGTCAATAGAATTAAAATCGATCAAACCAATATTGCCAAGAGCAGCACAGAAACGCTCGGTCACGTTTATTTGAGATATCTCAATAACAATGATGCGGTGTTTGCCTCGATCAAGGATATGCCTCGCTATTTGAACATCAAAGAACGGCTTGCAGAGCTGTAATGCTCGCCCCGCCACGCGCGGGGCTTTTCTTTGTTTCCTGCATATCAAAAGCCACCACGAAAAACGTGGTGGCTCATTTCAATTTTACCGCTAATTTTTCAGACCTTCCCCCGAGCTATTTTTTTGCTTGAATTATATTTATAAAGTTCTTTGAAAGGCTTTCTTTCAAGAAAGCGCGGTGGCTTTTGCCCATTCCACGATATTGCGTATGCCGGCTGTGCCTGTTTCTGCATAAGTTATGGTGAGAGTGTCGCCCTCGCGGATAAAGAGAACGCTTTCATCCTCCGCAACGGAAACGCGGTAATAGTTGCCGTCGGAGCAAAGGAAATAGAAGAAAGAGTTGCCTTCTATAACGAGCTTTTCGATTTCTTTAACAGTTGTGTTTGCCAAGGTGTCTTCCGATGTGCCGCCGCTTATTCCGCTTTGTGAAAGGAGCTTTTTATATGCGTTCATGGCTTCTGCCTGTGTATCGCCTATGGCTACGATGCCAACCTGGCTTACGTTTACAAGTCCGTACTGCTTAACGTACCCGTTGGCATCCTTAAGCACCATAATGTACGTTGCCTCGCCCGATACGTTTATAAGCGCGGGGAAGGAGGCCTTGTAGTTCATGTGCTGGACCTCGCCCTCTGCCGCGTTCATAGCGGAGTATTCCTCTGCGCCCACAACGGAGTAATATTTATATTCGCCCGTGCGCGCGTTGGAAACGATAAAGCCTATATTGGAAGCGTCTGCCGTAACAGAGGTTACGCCCGTATAGTACCATACGTCGTCGTCATACATAAGGTAGCCGAAATCGTCGGTAGTCTGCTTGCAGCCTTTGTTGCCGATAACGCTGTTCCAAAAGCCGCCGGAAAGAAGCCCGTGCCAGTTGTATTTATCCTCTGCAAGGTAGCCGTCGTAAACGATATCTATCCACTGCGGAACCTCGCCCACGGACACTTTTGTATGCGTGCCGTCGCACGGGTTGAAGATGATCACTTCGGAAACGTCGTATGCGCCGAAAAGGCCTACTTTGGGTGTCATACAGGAAACTATGAAGTAGGGCGTGCCTTCTTCGTCTATTTCAAAGGCTATCGTGCCGAAAATTTTTGTGGGGTAATTGAAGCGGAGAGTGCGTAAAAGGTCGTCGCCGAAATAGCCGCTTTCCACATATTTTAAGGGTGTTGCGAGCTTCTTATATTCCGCCTTGTTGTTTACAGGGTCTACCATAATATATCCCGGAACGCCCTGCGCGCGATTGCCGAGCCATTTGAAGAAGCCGTCATATTCGAGGTTGGAAAGCTTCTGCGGTGTTCCGTGGTAGTTTATCTGGGTATAATTGCCGTTCACGATATACTGCGAAACAACGTCGGAAAGGTTGCCGAGCGCACGGTTGCCGATGGTAACGGCGGAATCGGAATCCATAAGCGCAATGTTGGTAACGCTGTTTGTTTCGGGCATATCCGTGGCGAAATCCGCCTCTTTTACGGAAATAACATCGGCATATCTTTTGGCGTTAAAAAACGTAGAGGAAACTATACTGCCTACTATAAGTACGGCTATGGGCAACGCCACAGCGGCGACCATTATTTTGAATTTCACAGTCCTTGTCTGCGGGGCGAACTCCACGCGAGTGGCGGAGCCGGGCAGGGAGTATACCTTAAAGAGCTTTGTGAGCCCGAAGGGCACGAGGTATATTGCCAGCACCGCTGTCAGGAAGATCCAGAATTCCGTGGAGCAGGGGTTGAGAGGCGGGAGGAAAATATAAAAGAGCAAGAAAACGATTGCCGTGCTTACAAGAAGCTTTACTATTGCCGAAACGGCGGGGTTGATTTTTTTCATCATAAACCTCCTCAGGTTATATTATCAGAATTATTAAAAACGGTTTCATCGAGCATATTGCCTTCGTCATCGAAAACGTATTCCTTCAGCTTTGTTTTTCCGTCGGTGTCGTAAACGGTAACCGTGGCTCCGCCGCCACTGTTTTCGGTTACGGAGGCGTTGCAAACCACGCAGATGCCGTTGCTGCGGAATTCGTGCGGTGCTTCGTCTGTTTTTTTCTTGCATTCCGTGCATACGTGCCAGTGAGTATACTGATTTAAATGCCAATTTTCCACCGTGTGCCTGTGCCCGCAGGAAGCAAGCGAAAGCAACAGCGGAATGGCAAGGAATAAGGCTAGTAATTTCTTCATGATTTAATATGCTCCCAAATAAAGTATATATTATATTATACACCATTTTAAGCGATAAATCAATAATGCCCGCGAAAAAACGCGGGCATTAAAGCTATTATTTATTTTTTTGCTTTCTTTTTTTCTTTAGGGACAACGTATGCTTTGGTTGCTTTGGCAACTACACCGCCAAGTGCAAAGAGCGCGATGATGTTGGGCACAGCCATAAGCCCGTTGAAAATATCTGCAATGTTCCAAACAGCGGCAACCGTGAGGTAGGGACCTACAGCAACTGCGGCTATATAGAGGAAACGGTAAACGAGGCGAACCGCTTTGTTGCCGTGGGAAAGGTAATCGAGGCATTTTTCACCGTAGAAATCCCAGCCGAGTATAGTGGTGAAAGCGAAGAAAACGAGGCATACTGTGAGTATTGCCGTGGAAACCACCGTGGGGAAAGGAAGTGCTGTGGAAAAAGCGTCTATAGTGATGTCTACGCCTTCGAGCCCCTTGTTCCAAGAGCCTGCTATTATAACGGAAAGACCGGTGAGCGTGCAGATGACGATAGTGTCTATAAACGTGCCCGTCATTGTAACAAGGCCCTGGCGGCAAGCGTCTTTTGTCTGTGCGGAGGCTGTGGCGATGGGGGCGGAGCCGAGGCCGGCTTCGTTGGAGAAGATGCCGCGTGCCACACCCTTCTGCATGGCGATAAAGAGGCTGCCCACAACGCCGCCCGTTACGGCAGCGGGGTTGAATGCGCCCTCGAATATCTGCCAGATAGCTGCGGGGATAGCTGTTACGTTGAAGCAAAGAAGCGTTATGACCGTTACGGCATAGAGCATGGCCATAAAGGGAACTATAATTGTGGAAACAGAGGAAATGCCTTTTATACCGCCTATAACCACGAGCGCTGTGGCAATGGCGATGATCGCGCCGCCTATAACGACAGCCCAAGAATAGGAATTTTCGCCTATTGTAAATGCTATGCTTTCGCTGTTGGGGTCGAAGAGGTTTTTAACCGCAGATGAAATGCTGTTTACCTGCGTGAACGTGCCGATACCCATAAGCCCTGCAAGGGCTCCGAAGGCTGCGAAGAATTTTGCGAGCCAAACCCATTTTTTGCCCATGCCTTTTTCTATGTAATAGAAGGGGCCGCCGGAGGGCTTGCCGTCTGCATCTATATGGCGGTATGTGATGGCGAGAAAGCCCTCTGCGTATTTGGTAGCCATACCGAGGAATGCCGCAACGAGCATCCAAAAGAGCGCGCCGGGGCCGCCTGCAGCGATAGCCGTGGCAACGCCTACGATGTTACCTGTGCCTATCGTGGCGGAAAGCGCTATGCAAAGCGCAGAAAAGCTGGAAACCTCGCCCGTGCCGCCTTCTTCGTTTTTAACCATAAACTTCATTGAATTTTTAAAGTGCCTTATCTGCACAAAGCGTGTGCGGACGGTGAGATAAATACCTGCGGCAAGGATCAAAACTATGAGGGGTATACCCCATATGAAATCCGAAACCGCTTTTGTAATATTATCGAGTGTCATGTGGTTTCTCCTTGAAAAAATGATAAAAATAAAAAATTATATTGAAATTGCCGCGCAAAAGATATATAATAATTCTTGCTTGGCATCAGATGTGGAAAAGTATAACACAAATAATGCCGAAATTCAACAAAAAATTGCTTCTTCAAGCAAATTTGGCGTTAGATACAAAAACTGCCAAAGAGATTTGGCGGCTGTGTTTTGAAAAGGAAACATAAGTCTTTCGGTGTACGTGCTTTGCGTACACGTGTATGCAAAGACGGAATTCGCACTATTTATGCTTCGTTAAAAATGAAGCATAAGCGGTACAAAAAGAAAAATCCCATCGCAAAAACGATGGGAAATATTTTGGAGCGAGCGACGGGAATCGAACCCGCACATTCGGCTTGGGAAGCCGATGTTCTGCCACTAAACTACGCTCGCGAAAACCAAAACAGCTCGGAAAACCGAGCTGAGTTGATGGAGCTGGTGATGTGACTTGAACACACGACCTGCTGATTACGAATCAGCTGCACTACCGACTGTGCTACACCAGCATCTTTGCTAAAGCGATAATGATTGTAGCACAAAAAAAACACTTTGTCAACCTCAATTTAAAAAATAATTTAAAAATTTTAATAAAAGCAAAGGAATATAAATGAAACTGACCGATATGTCTTATGCCCACGAGGTTATGGCGCGCCACGGCATAGCGCCGAAGAAAAAGTTTGGGCAAAACTTCCTTACATCAGATGCCGTAGTAAGCCACATAGCAGATACGCCGAGCGAGGATGCGGACGTGGGCGTGCTCGAAATAGGACCCGGCATAGGCACGCTTACAGAGGCGCTCGCGGAAAGATACAAAAAAGTGGTTTCCGTGGAAATAGACGAAACGCTCTTGCCCGTGCTTGCGGAAACCGTGGGCTGGCGTGAAAACGTGGAGATAGTAAACGGAGATGCCATGAAAATAGATTTTCCGGAATTTGTGCGTGAGCATTTCGGCGATATGCGCGTGTGCGTTTGCGCAAATCTGCCATATTATATAACGTCACCGATTATTATGAAGATACTCGAATGCGGCGCTCTTTTTGAATCCGTAACGGTTATGATACAGAAAGAAGTGGCGGAACGCCTCTGTGCCAAAGCGGGAAGCGTCGATTACGGCGCGATAACCGTTTTTGCCGCTTACCTTGCAGATGTGGAAAAGTGCTTTAACGTGTCGCCCGGCAATTTTTTGCCGCAGCCGAAGGTTACGAGCGCGGTCATCCGCATGAAGCCGCACAAAACGCCGCCTGTGAGCGTTAAAAACCCCGAAAATATGCAAAAAATAATAAAAGCGGCGTTCGAACAGCGCAGAAAGATGCTGGCCGGTGCGCTTGCCGCCGCCACGGGCAGAGTGAGCAAGGCGCAGATATCGGAGAAAATAGCGGAGGCCGGCTTGCCGCAGGATGTGCGCGGCGAAAAGCTTTCGCTTGCGGATTTCGCACGCCTTTCAGATATACTTGAGATGTAGGAGTAAAACTTGATATGGACGAAAAACTTGAAAAATTTTCAGATTATATAAACGGCAAGACCGTGTCGCTTATCGGCGCGGGCGTGAGCAATATGGCGGCGGTGGATTTTCTGCTTTCCCGCGGCGCACGCCTTACAGTGCGCGATAAGCAAGAGGATGCGGAAAAAGCGGCGTTACTCGCCTCCAAAGGTGTAAAAACCGTTTTTGGCGAGGGCTATCTTGCCGATATGAGCGAAGACGTGCTCTTTAAATCCCCGGGTATACGCCCCGACGTGCCCGAAATAGCGGCCGCCGCGGCAAGGGGAAGCGTGCTTACTTCCGAAATGGAAGTTTTCCTTGCGCTTTGCCCCTGCAAAATATACGCGGTTACGGGCAGCGACGGCAAAACGACCACAACAACGCTCGTTTCCGAAATATTAAAAAAAGAGCATGAAAAGCGCGGCGCGGGCAAGGTATACCTCGGCGGCAACATAGGCACGCCGCTGCTTCCTTTCCTTCCCGAAATGAGCGCGTGCGACACGGCGGTGGTGGAGCTTTCCAGCTTCCAGCTTTTTGCCATGAGCGCTCACGTGAACACGGCTATTGTAACGAACGTAACGCCCAACCACCTCAACTGGCACGTGGATATGGAAGAATATATTTTTGCAAAGGCTAAAATTTTTGAAAACCATACCGCTTGCGACCGCGTAGTTCTCAACGCGGAAAACGATGTGACGCGCGCCTTTGCGGAAAAAGCGAAAGGCGAAATCACGTTTTTTTCCTCACAACGCAAGCCAAAAGGAAAAAGCATTTACCTCGACGGCGACGAAATTTTCCACAACGACGGGGAAAAACTCACACATATTATGAGCCGTGCGGATATAAAGATACCGGGGATACACAATGTGGAGAACTATATGGCGGCTATTGCGGCTACTTGGGGAGATGTAAGTCTTTCCTCTGTGCTGGAGGTAGCGCGCGGCTTCGGCGGTGTGGCGCACAGAATAGAGCTCGTGCGCGAGCATATGGGCGTGAAATACTACAACAGCTCCATAGACACAAGCCCTACGCGCACGGCGGCGGCGCTTAATTCCTTTAAAGAAAAGCTTATAGTTATTGTCGGCGGGTACGATAAAAAGATACCTCTGGAGCCTCTTGTTCCGCTCCTTACCGAGCACGCAAAATTTATAAGCGCTACGGGCGCTACGGGCGAAAAAATAATGAAACTTATGCTTGACAGCGGCTATCCTTGTGATAAAATAGTATATACGAAAGAATTCGACGGCGCTTTCCGCGCGGCGGTGAACGCCGCAAGCGAGGGCGACACGGTTATACTTTCGCCTGCTTGCGCAAGCTTCGATGCTTTCAAGAATTTTGAAACGAGAGGAAACTGTTTCAAAGAGCTCGTAAACGCGCTTTAAAAAATGCAGAATTAAAAATATAACAGTACAAAGGAAAACAAAATGGAATTTTCACAGAAGATCATAGACCTCGCAAACGAAGCGGAGGTTGAACTTAAAGAAAAATTTGCAGAAATAGACAAAATAGCATATATAAACACCGCGCGCGTGCTGGACAGCTTCCGTAATCACCGCATTTCTGAAGCGATGCTTTACGGCTCCACGGGCTACGGCTACGGTGACATGGGCAGAGATGCGCTCGACGAGGTTTATGCAGACGTTTTCGGCGCGGAGGCTGCTTTCGTGCGCCATAATATAGTAAACGGTACGCAGGCTATTGCTATCGCGCTCTACGGCATTTTGCGCCCCGGCGACGTAATGCTTTCCATAACGGGCAGACCGTACGACACGCTTTCCGAGGTCATCGGCGATAAAACGAAAAACGGCGACGGCTCACTTGCGGATTTCGGCGTTATATACGACGACGTGGCGCTCAAAAACGGCGCGCCCGACTACGAAACAATAGAAAAGAAAATCGCTGCACACGGCGACAAGCTCAAGATGGTTTATATTCAGCGCTCCAAGGGATATGAAACAAGACCTACTTTTTCCGCAAAGGAAATAGGCGAAATGATAGCTTTTGTTAAAGCGCGCACGGGCGCTTACGTTGCCGTGGACAACTGCTACGGCGAATTTTGCGATACGGAAGAGCCCACGGCATACGGCGCAGACCTTATTATGGGCTCGCTCATAAAGAACCCCGGCGGCGGCCTTGCCGAAACGGGTGGCTACATAGCGGGTACAAAACGTGCCGTGGAACTTGCCTCCTACCGCCTGACCACGGTAGGCATAGGCACGGAAGCGGGCGCGACCGTAGGTCAGCTCCGCAATATGTTCAAGGGCTTCTTCTTTGCGCCGCACGTTGTGGCGCAGGCTGTGAAAACGGCGGTTTTCGCGGCGTATATGTACGAAAAGCTTGGCTTTGAAGTGTTCCCCTCTTGGAAAGAGGCTCGCCACGACATCGTGCAGACGGTGAAGTGCGGCAGTGCAGAAAAGCTTTGCGCCTTCTGCCGCGGTATTCAGGCGGCTTCCCCCATAGACTCGTTCGTAACTCCCGAGCCTTGGGCTATGCCGGGGTATGAGGACGAGGTCATTATGGCGGCAGGCGCCTTCACGCAGGGCTCTTCCATAGAGCTTTCGGCAGACGGCCCTCTGCGTGCACCATTCACGGCTTATTTCCAGGGCGGTCTTACGTACGAAAGCGGCAAATATGCCATTATGATGTCTGCAGAAGAAATGCTCAAAAATTAAACGTAAAAATCCCGAAATTTTTTCGGGATTTTTTGTTTGCGAAAATGCACGAAATATGAGTGCATTTTTGTTTTTTCTTCCCCTTGTTGCGACATAATATTCGCCTGGGTGAATGTATAATTTAGTTGTTACAGGCAAAGGAGTTTTTGAAAATGACGGAATATATATACGGTGACGTGCTTTTTATAATAAATTTCAGCATGGATTTTATATCGCTTTTTATCTGCGGCAAAATTATGCATTTTCGTATGAACCCGTGGCGTATGGCGCTTGCCGCCACGCTCGGCGGGGTGTACGGGGTGGCATCTATTTTCTTCACGCTCGGCTTTTGGGGGGATCTCGCGCTGGATGCCATTATGGCGCTTGCGCTGTGCTTTGTGGCGCATTACCACGGCAGTGCTGTGAAGACATTCGGCATCACGGCTATTTTTTTGGCGGTGTCCATGCTTATGGGTGGAGCGATGACTGCGCTCTATTCCAAAATAGGTAAATACCAAACGTATATTGAAATAGGCGGCAAGATACAAACGGTTTTTGGCGATATGCCGCTTTGGCTCTTTGCTTTCCTAGCCGCTGTTTCCGCTTTTCTTACGTTCTTTTTGCAAAAAGCCGCACACAGGCGAATGAGCGCGCGCGTATGCAGGGTGCGTATTACATTTTCCGAGGGAGTGTATGAGTTTTCTGCGCTTGTGGATACGGGTAATATGGCGAGCGAGCCCGTTTCGGGAGGTGCGGTTGTATTTCTTTCCGAATCTGCCGTGAAGCGCTTGCGCGGTAGAAGCCGCGAGCTGCTTTTTACCGATGCGGGAAGCGTAGAGGGCGAGGAAGCAAGGCTAGTGCGCTTCATACCCGTAAACACGGTTTCCGGATACACCCTGGTTTCGGCAATACGCCCGCAAAAATTTGAAATAGCGGCGAAGCGCGTTTTCGAGCCGAGAAACGTGCTTGTGGCACGCGATGGCTTTTCCGTTGACTACGGCGGAGCAGAAGCGCTAGTGCCGCATTCCTTACTATAGATTTTATGATATATTTTTGGAGGATATAATGCTTTTTTTGAAAATCAAACTTAAAATTTTTGCCTTGTTAAAAAGGCTGGGGCTTCTCGGCGGAACGTATTATATAAGCAGCGCGGAAACGTTGCCGCCGCCGATGAGCGCGGAGGAGGAAAACGACGTAATACTGCGCTTGGAGGAAGAGCCGGAGCTGCGCCGTGCGCTCGTGGAGCGCAACCTGCGGCTCGTGGTCTATATAGCGAAAAAATTTGAAAACACGGGCGTGAACATAGAGGACCTTATTTCCATAGGCACCATAGGGCTGATAAAGGCGGCGAACACGTTTCGGGCAGACAAAAACATAAAGCTCGCCACATATGCTTCGCGTTGTATTGAAAACGAGATACTTATGTATATAAGGAAAAACAGCGGCAGGCGGCGCGAGCTTTCCTTCGATGAGCCGCTGAACGTGGATAGGGACGGCAACGAGCTCTTGCTTTCCGACATTTTGGGGAGCGAAGGCGATACTGTTAGCGAAAGTATAGAAACGGCAGAGGAAAAAAAGATAATAGAAGAAGCTGTGAAAAGCCTTTCGCGCCGCGAAAGGGAAATAATAGAGCTTCGCTTTGGCTTGGGAGGCAGGCGCGAACTTACGCAAAAAGAGACCGCAAAGGTGCTTGGAATCTCTCAATCTTACATTTCAAGGCTCGAAAAGAAGATAATTGAGCGCCTGAAAAAAGAAATTTCGGGAAAAATTTAAACTTTTTTCAGAAAACACTTGCAAAATGCAAATTTATATGGTATAGTAAACGCATATGAAAATCTTTAAGTGAGGTGTTAAGCGATGAAAGAAGGAATACATCCTAACTACGTTGACGCGAAAATCATTTGCGCGTGCGGCGAAGTTATAAATACAAAATCTACAAAAGGTGACTACCACGTGGAAGTTTGTTCCAAATGCCACCCGTTCTTCACCGGTAAGCAGAAATTCGTTGATGCCGGCGGCCGTGTAGATAAGTTCAAAAAACGTCTTGAAAGCAAGAAATAATTTTAATTTGAACTTTGCAAAGTGAGCGTGAAATCCGAGGGCGACTTTCGGGTTTTGCGCTCTTTCTCTTTGAAGGATTTTTTTATTTTGCATTTTACGGGGCATATCGTTTATTACCTTAGTTTTGAAAGGCGGTTTCACTATGGCGGAAAATAATATTTTTGAAAAAGACGGCGGCACGCGCGCGGTGCTTGTTTCCGTCGTACCAAAGGGCGCGGACGAGCGCGAATACGAGGTTTCCTTCGATGAGCTTGCACGCCTTGCCGACACGGCGGGGGCAGAGGTTTTTGCACGCCTTACACAGCAGAAGGAAAACCCCGACGTGCGCACTTATATAGGGAAGGGAAAAGTAGAGGAGCTGGCGAAGCTTTGTGAGGCAAACGACGTGGACGTTGTTATTTTCGATGACGAGCTCACGCCATCCCAGATAAAGAATATAGAAAATGATATAGGCGGCGACGTGCGCGTTATAGACCGCAGTATGCTCATACTGGATATATTTGCCCTTCATGCCGTAAGCGGCGAGGGCAAAACACAGGTAGAGCTCGCACAGCTGAAATACACAGTGCCGCGCCTTACAGGCAAGGGCACGGAAATGTCGCGCCTTGGCGGCGGTATAGGCACGCGAGGCCCCGGCGAAAGCAAGCTGGAAACAGACAGGCGCCACATAAAAAGACGCATTGCAGCCCTGGAAGAGGATATACGCGAAATGGCGAAGAACCGCGCCACACAGCGCGTTCAGCGCGACCGTACGGGCATTTTCAAAATAGCCATTGCGGGCTACACCAACGCGGGCAAATCCACACTGCTAAACTATCTTACGGGTGCCGGAATTTTGGCGGAGGACAAGCTCTTTGCCACGCTTGACCCCACCACGCGCAAATTCACTCTGCCGTGCGGCGACGATGTACTGCTTACGGACACGGTTGGCTTTATACGCAGGCTACCGCACCAGCTTGTGAATGCCTTCCGTTCCACACTTGACGAGGTATCGTTTGCCGATGCCATTCTCGTTGTAATAGACGCTTCCGACCCGGAGGCGGATGCACAGGGCGATGTTTCCATGAAGCTTATCCACGAGCTGGGCGCAGAGGGCACGCCTGTGGTGTCCGTATACAACAAATGCGATATGGCGGCAGGCTTTATACCGCGTACTCCCACGGCGCAGAGCTTTCTTATATCCGCCAAAACGGGCGAGGGTATAGAAGCGCTTGTGGCGAAAATGGAAGAGATCGCGCACGACGGCACAAAGGAATATATTTTTGAAATACCGCACAGCGAAATGTACGCTATGAGCAAGCTGTATGAATTTGCGGCCGTTAAAGATGTGGAATACACGGAGAACGGCGCGAGCGTGCGCGCCGTGGCAGACAAGAAAAGCGCGGGTATGTTCGCGAAATACATAAAGAAGTAAGGTGCGTGTTATGGAAAAATTCAGAACCGTAAAAAAAGCGGGGCACGCCGAGCTTACAGAGAAAAAATCTGTTTTTATAGGCGACATTGCCCACGTTGAAAGCGAAGAAGAGGCAAAAGCCTTTGTGGAAGAGAAGCGCAAGGCATACCGCGATGCACGCCACGTAGTGTTTGCTTATATAGTAGGCAATACGATGCGCTACAGCGACGATGGCGAACCGCAGGGCACGGGCGGACCGCCTGTATTGGACGTTATAAAAAAGAACGGTCTTACGGGAGTGGTGCTGACGGTGGTGCGCATTTTCGGCGGCATTTTGCTCGGCGCGGGCGGGCTTACGCGCGCCTACTCCGGCGCGGCAGCAGCAGCTTGTGCGGCGGCAGAATGTGCTTTTTTTGAAGAATACGAAGAATACGCGCTCGAAATAGATTACACGGAGTATCAAAAGCTGCTCTACGAAATAACTCAGGCTGGCGGAAAAATAACATCTACGGATTTTTCGAATAACGTAAGCCTTTGCTTTTCCTCGCCTGCGAGAATAGCGGGGCGTGTTTGCGCAAAAATAACGGCGGCGACAAACGGAAAGCGCACCCCTGCGCTCGTGCGCAAATATTTTGACGAAGAAAAGCTAAAATGATAAAAAAATAAAAATTTTTTAAAAATAAAAAAGGTTTTTTAAAAAAAAATTCGTATCTTAGTATTAAAAGGTGTTTTTGCCTTTGATATTTCCGCGTGCAATAGGATTGAAAGCATCTTTAAAGAATATTATAAATACGCGGTCTGTTTTGGTCCGGATTTTAATTTGCTTCAATAATTTATATATAATATAAAACGGGAGGGTGGAACTTGGTAATTACGCAAAGCTTTGTGGAAGAGCTGAAATACAGAAACAGAATAGAAGACGTTATATCCTCCTACGTTACACTTAAAAGAGGCGGCTCCAATAAAATAGGGCTTTGCCCGTTCCATTCGGAAAAAACGCCTTCCTTCACCGTTTTTACGGGCACGGAGACCTTCAAATGCTTCGGATGCGGCGCGGGCGGCGATGTTATCACGTTTATTATGCGTGCCGAGAACCTCGATTATATTTCCGCGCTGGAGTTTTTGGCGAAAAGATCGGGGCTTGAAATGCCCGGAGAAACAGAAAATAAAAGCGAGATAGTAAAGCGCTCCCGTATGCATGAAATGAACAGGGAAGCGGCGAGGTACTTTAACAAAATGCTCTACGAGCCTTGCGCAGAGCCTGCGCGTGCGTACCTTGCCAAAAGAAAGCTTTCCTCTTCTGCGGTAAAGCGCTTCGGCTTGGGCTTTGCCCCACCGAGCTTCGATGCCCTGCGGAATTATATGCACGCGAAGGGCTATCGCGACGAAGAGCTGCGCGAAGCCTTCCTTTGCGGCAAAAGCGAGCGCACGGGCAAATATTTCGACTATTTCCGCGGAAGGCTTATCTTCCCGATAATAGATAACCTTGGCAATGTTGTGGGCTTCGGCGGCAGAGCCACAGACGACGAAACGAAGCCGAAATACTTAAATACCTCGGATACGCCTGTATTTAAAAAGAGCCGCAACCTTTTTGCACTCAATTTTGCGCGTACCTGTTGTGAGGAATATATTATTCTTTGCGAGGGGTATATGGACGTTATAGCGGTCAACATAGCAGGCTTTGCCAATGCTGTCGCCACACTTGGTACGGCACTTACTTCAGACCAAGCGCGTATTATGGCTAAGTACACGAAAAAGGTCGTAATAGCATACGACAGCGACGAAGCGGGTCAGGCAGCGGCGAAACGCGCCATACCGCTTTTGGAGGAAGCGGGGCTGGAGGTAAGCGTGCTGAAAGTAAAGGACGCAAAGGACCCCGACGAATACATTAAAAAATTCGGTGCAGAAAAATTCCGCACACTGATAGAGGGAAGCCGCGGAAAATTCGATTTTCTGTGCGACAGCGTGCTGAAAAAGCACGATCTGGAAATTCCCGATGAAAAGGTGAAGGCGGCGCGCGAAATATGCGAGCTTATTGCGGATATATATTCAAACGTTGAACGCACCGTGTATATAGCCAAGGCGGCTGAAAGGCTGGGTATAGAGGCAAAGAGCCTTTCCTCCGACGTGGCGCGTATACGCCGCAAGAAGTACAAGGAAGACGAAAACGAAAAAATACGCAAAATAATTTCCGATACTTCCGGCTACGGCGACAGAGTAAACCGCGAAATGGTGGGCAATACGAAGGCCGCAAGGGCAGAGGAAGCCATAATAGGGCTGATTATGCTGAAGCCCGAGCTTTTTGGAAAAATAAAAAGCGGCGAGATACCGCTTTCCGCAGACGATTTCAAAACGTCCTTCGGCAAAAAGGTTTTCGAAGCTGTCGAAAGGCAGGAGGGCAGGGCGGATATCGGCTTGCTCGGCGCGGAATTTACCGTGGACGAAATATCGCGCATAAGCGATATGCAGCGAAAGCGCGCGGAGCTTGCGAAAAATGACGAAACCGTGCTTACAGACAGCATAAACACGCTGAAAAAAGAAAAAAATGTTGCGCAAAGCGGCGACGAGCTGGAAGACGCAATGAAAATAATACTTTTGAAGAAAAAAAGCAGTAAATAAAACTGTGGGAGGTTTTACAATGGAAAACAACGAAAACAAAGAAGCTATGGAAGAAAAAGCTCCTCCGGCAAGAAAGCCGAGAGCGAAAAAGAGCTCTTCCTCTGCTTCCGGCAGTGCACCTAAAAGAAAGAAGAGAGAGGAAATAAACGTAGACGATTATCTCGGACACAATACTCCTGCAAAGCCGAAGGAAGACGTGCTTGCAGACGAAAAGCCTGTTAATATCCAGGATCTTATAGACAAGGCGAAAGCGAAAGGCACGCTTTCCAACAGCGAGATCATGATGGCGCTCGGCAACAGCGATTACGACATAGACCAGATAGACAAGCTCTATGAAGCGCTCGAAGGGCTCGGAATAGACGTTACGGAATGCTTTGCAGACGATGACGGGCTCGACGATGATATCGAAAACGACCTTGAAAGCTACGAAAGCGCTGAAAATATGGAAGCGCTTCTCGCGCAGAAGGGGCTTGCGATAGACGACCCCGTTAAGATGTACCTCAAGGAAATAGGCAAGGTTCCGCTTCTCACGCTCGAACGCGAAGCAGAGCTTTCAAAGCGTATGTCCGAAGGCGATGAAAAAGCAAAGCAGGAGCTTGTTGAAGCCAACCTCCGCCTTGTTGTAAGCATCGCGAAAAGATACGTGGGCAAGGGCCTTTTCTTCCTTGATCTTATTCAGGAGGGCAACCTCGGCCTTATGAAAGCCGTTTCCAAATTCGACTATACAAAGGGCTACAAATTTTCCACATACGCAACATGGTGGATAAGACAGGCTATCACGCGCGCTATAGCAGACCAGGCAAGAACTATACGTATCCCCGTGCATATGGTGGAAACCATCCATAAGGTAACGAAGGTTCAGCGCCAGATGCTCCAGGAATGCGGACGCGACGTTTCCGCAGAGGAAATTGCAAAAGAGATGAATATGAGCTCCGAAAAGGTGCGCGAGATCATTAAGATCGCGCAGGACCCCATTTCTCTCGAAACCCCTGTCGGCGAGGAAGAAGACAGCCATATAGGCGACTTTATCGAAGACGATGCTTCCCCCGCGCCTGCGGATGCGGCAAGCTACACGCTCCTTCGCGAACAGCTCAACGAAGTACTCCATACGCTTACCCCCAGAGAAGAGCAGGTGCTCAAGCTCCGTTTCGGGCTTGAAGACGGCAGAACACGCACGCTCGAGGAGGTTGGCCAGCAGTTCAATATTACAAGGGAACGTATACGCCAGATAGAGGCAAAAGCGCTCCGCAAGTTGCGCCACCCCAGCCGTTCCAAGAAACTTAAGGATTATCTTGATTGATTTGTTTAATTGCAGATGTACAAATTATTTTGCGAAAGTTGTGACAAATTCACATCGAATTGTGGATTTGGTAAAAAACGAACTTGAAACTTTGTGAAATATAACGGTAATTCATTAAAAAAAACCAAAAAAACTCATTTTAAGAGGCTTTTTGATGTCACTATGTTCCAAAAAAGAACTTGACACAAAAAGCCTTTTGGTGTACAATAGAATTGTTACATAATACCCTATATTTATGTGAAAAAGTATAGGAAAAGCTTTCGCACAAAAGCGAAAATTGTGCAGATTTTTTTCGGAGGGAGTTCCAAATGTTAAAGAAAATTTTGTCGTTAACCCTTTGTCTTTGCATATGCCTCGGCGTAGTTTTTTCTGCGACCTCTTGCGGTTCTAAAGAAGAAACAACGAGCAACACGGGCAGCACAGACGCAGTACCCACAACACTCAGCTTTTTGGGCGTAACATCCGAGGTTACAAACCAGGAAAATGTTCAGATGGTTGAAGATGCTCTCAATGATATTTTTTCAGCGAGATACAAAACAAAAATAGACCTTACTCTTGTTACTGAAAATGAGTATATGGACCTCATTAAAGAAAGAGTAGAGCAAGCTGAATACTGGAAAAAATACGATGAATCCATCGCTCAGTATAATGCTTATATCAAAACCAAAGCTAACCAGACGGGCACAGGCACCGATAAAATATTCGGTAACTGGATAGCTAACGAGGTTGTTGTAAGTCTTGAAACACTCGCAACACGCCTTATCTATGTTTCCGAGCAGACAACTGTATACGAAGACGGCAGAGTTGAAACTCTTTACCCGGAAGCAACACCTATCGACATTGTTATGATCCTCGATGAGGAAATGTACGATGAGTTCAACAACATGGGCCTTTTGCTCAGCACTATCGACCCCAACTACGCTTGCTATAAAACTCTTCAGAAATATATTTACCCGACGTTCTTTACAGAACTCAATAACCTTAAAGGTACTATAAACGCTATCCCCAACAATAACTTGCTCGCAGAATCCACATACCTCGTTGTAAACAAAGAGGTTGCTGATATTGCGAAGTTCGATATCAATACTTTCAAAGGTTACGGAGATCTCGTAGGCGTTCTTGCTGCCGCAAAAGCACAGGGTAAATACGCACCCTTCAAAGAAGTTCCCGAAGCGCTCGGCGTTTTCAAACTCTTCTCCGAAGATGTTGCTATCGGCGCATACTTCGACCCCATGGTTGGTTATAATCCTTCCGAAGGCGAAGAATATGCAGGATATGATATAAAGAACCTCTTTGAAATTCCTGAATATGTAAACCATCTTGAACTTATGGAAGCATATACAAAAGAAGGTTACTTCTCCAAAGAGCATATGGCTAACGGTTATGCGGTTCAGGTTGTTAAAGGCGATGCTTCCGTATATGAAAAATATGCGGCAAAAGATTCCGAATATTATGTAAAAGAGATCCAGATCCCGTTCGTTCTCAGAGAAGCTATCTTCGACGGTATGCTTGCTCCTACCTCCTACACGGAAAGCCCCGAACGCGCAATGGAGATCATTACTGCTATCAACACAGACCCCGAAGTTAAAAACCTTCTTCAGTACGGTATATACGAATATAACTATATCAAGAACGAAGAAGACGGCACTGTTATCAGACTTAACTCTGAATATATGATGGAAAACGCATATACGGGTAACGTATATATGGGTCTTCTTGAATTCGATATGGGCGAAACATCTTGGGCATACGTTAAGCAGACAAACCTTGCTTCTGCTGCTTCTCCTTTCCTTACGTTCCCCGTTGACGAAAAATATTTGCAGTCTAACCTTAAAAAGATCCTTCAGGATGCAGCTCTTGCAGAAGCTCTTTACACAGGAATAAAGATCACTTTCGATGAATACAGAAATGCTTCCGGTTCTACATTGGTAAGTTACAACGGTATGCTTAAAAATGCATATAAGGACTATTTCCTTAAACGACTTGTAGATGACAGCAAAGCTACAGCCGATACTGCTGAAAGCGTATTCCTTGGTTCCAGCGTGGCTATTTCTTGGTACGAAGAACAGATCGCAAACAAGATAATCTCTGAAAAATACGATTACATCCGCACTCTCGAAGAAACCGATGTTCTTGTAGGCAGCAAGCTTTCCGCAGGTATCGTATCCTACGATGACTACGAAAAAGCAAGAACAAAAGCTCAGGACTATATCGAACAGATCGAAAGCCTTAAGGTTATCACACGTATCACTCTCTTCGACAACTTGTCCGAAGCGGAATACAACGAAAGATACGGCAAACTCGATATGGCTTCTTTCGAAACGGCTGTATATAACTACATCCGCGATAACTTTATTAAAGAAAACAATATCACGGATGAAGACTACGAAAAACTCGTACAGGACTTCATCGCTGTAGAATTCAAATTTGTAAACGCAAACAAAGTTGAGTATACATACACTTGGGAAGATTTCGAAAAGATCAAAGCAGATGCAAAGAAGTTCTCTGAAGCACTCGATAAAGCAAGAACTGAATATGCAGAAATGCTTGCAAACGAAGGTATTAAAGAAGAAGCTATCAATTCTAAAACAGATGAAGAATTGGTTCAGGTAATTCTTGATACTATCAGAATGAACTACTACCGTTCCAAGAACTATACTCCCGAAGCGTTCAAGACAAATATTTACAACAGCGTTGTTCTTAAAAAGTACAATTATACTTATGAAGAATTCAATAAGCTCAAAAATACAGATAACGAAAAATATAAGAGCCTTTTGAAGACAATTAAGAAAGACTACAAGAAGCAGCTTCTCGAAATGTACACAAAAGAAGAATATGAGCTTCTTGCAGACAACAAGGCATTTGCTGCTTTGGCAGATTACTACATTGAGTACTACTCCAAAGCCGAAGCAAGCCTCCGTGATGTAATGGGTCTTTCCAAAACGGAATATAAAGATCTTTATTACCACGCTTGCGAATATATCAAGTGCGTAGAAAAGATTAAAAAATACTTCATTTACACACTTAGTACAATGTATGATGATGCTTATATCAACTCCTTGAGCATTGAAGAACTTGAAGAGGTTGTTTACGGTGCAGTTTACAATTCCGGCTACTACATGAGCCAGGTTGCACAGTGCATAGGTACAGACCTTTCCACCTATAACAGCTCCAAGGGCGATGCTGCTGCATACCTCAAATACCTTGATACTATTGTAGAAACTTATAAGACGAAGTTGCAGGCTAAAGGCTATGACCTTACAGAACTCAAATCCTACAGCCCCAACAAGATTGAAGAAATCGTTCGTGAAATTATAAGAGAAGAGCAGTTCAGCAACTACAAGACGATCGACGTTGTAATCGCGGAAATGTGCAAAGACAGACTTGCCGGTGTTGAAACAACATACACCAATATCGGCGACTACTGCAAAAAACAGGCGGCAGAGCTTTCCGACAATTACCTCTTCAAAGCGCTTGTAACTTACCTCAACAACGACCTTCAGGCACAGCTTGAAGCAAATAATGCAAAATAATTGTTTGAGCAAAGTTTAATTAAAAAAGACAGAGAATTTTAAAATTCTCTGTCTTTTTTGTGTATTCAAGCATAGTTTTTTATTCTAAAACTTCATTTATTTGAGAGCAAAAACAAAAGAAAAAAGCACTCGCTGATGCAAGTGCTTTTTAGTGGTGCGAGAAATGTAGGGCGGTTAAGAAAACGTCCTAAACGGACGTTTTTACGCCCGGAGTTTGTGGGCTGTGCGCACAAACTGTATCGTTTCTCGACCATAAGGAGTAAATATAAATTTGAAATTTTGATAAAGGCGCTTTTTATAAAATAAAAAAGGGATTGAGCTATTAACTCAACCCCTTATGGTGCGAGAAACGGGACTTGAACCCGTACGGTGAATCCACACGCCCCTCAAACGTGCGCGTCTGCCAGTTCCGCCACTCTCGCAAATCGTGCAAAGGATATTTCCCTCACAACGCTAATTATTATAAACCAACTGTTTCCAAATGTCAATACATTTTTTGAAAAAAATTAAAAAAATTGCTTGATTTTGAAAATAAACTAAAAAAATAAACAATCTTTTTTTAAATATTCATAACTAATTCATTGATTTATTTAAAGGTGCGTGATATAATAAAATTATAATAGCGATATTATCGCAACAGAAGAAAATTTATTTAATTTTTGGAGGAAACTAATTATGGCACAGAACAGATATGTTGGCGATTACCCCGTTATCGGTATTCGCCCTATCGTTGACGGACGCCGTGGCCCCCAGATGATGCGTGAATCTCTGGAACCCCAGGTTTGGGCAATGGCAGAAGCTGCAAAAAAACTTTTTGAAGAAAACCTTTTCTATTCCAACGGTGAGCCCGTTAAGGTTGTTATGGCAGATACTTGCATCGGCCGTGTACCCGAAACAGCGGCTTGCGCAGACAAATTTAAAAAAGAGGGTGTTTCCATTACTCTCTCCGTAACTCCTTGCTGGTGCTACGGTTCCGAAACAATGGATATGGACCCCACAACGATTAAAGCTGTTTGGGGCTTTAACGGCACAGAAAGACCCGGCGCGGTTTACCTTGCAGCAGTTCTTGCAGGCCACGCACAGAAAGGTCTTCCCGCATTCGGTATCTACGGTCACGAAGTTCAGGACCGCGACCAGGTTAGCGAAATTCCCGAAGACGTAAAAGAAAAGCTCCTTCGCTTCGGCCGCGCTGCTTTGGCGGTTGCAACAATGCGCGGCAAATCTTACCTTCAGATCGGTTCCCAGTGCATGGGTATCGCAGGCTCTATTATCGACCAGGATATGATGGAAAGCTACTTCGGTATGCGTGTTGAATCTGTAGACGAGGTTGAAATACTCCGCCGTATGGAAGAAGGCATCTACAACGAAGAAGAATACCAGAAAGCTCTCGCTTGGACAAAGGAACACTGCAAAGAAGGCAGAGACGATAACCCCGAATCCGTTAACTTCCTCGGCGAAGAACGCCGCATTAAATTCACACCCGAAGAAAAGGAAAAACAGTGGGAATTCACGGTTAAGATGTACTGCATCATAAAAGACCTTATGTGCGGCAACAAGAACCTTTCCGATGCTTTTGAAGAAGAAAAAGTTGGTCACAACGCTATCGTTGGCGGCTTCCAGGGGCAGCGCCAGTGGACAGACCATTGGCCCAACTGCGACTACCCCGAAGCGCTTCTTTCCTCTTCCTTCGACTATGAAGGTGCGCGTGAACCCTATACACTCGCAACAGAAAACGACGTTCTCAACGGTATGTGCATGCTCATGATGCGCTTGCTTACACACCGCGCACAGATATTTGCAGACGTTCGTACATACTGGTCCGGCGAAGCTACAGAGCGCGTAACAGGCTACAAGCTTGAAGGCAAAGCTGCTGAATCCAACGGTATCATTCACCTTCTCAACTCCGGTGCTGCTTGCCTCGATGCTTCCGGTGTTTGCACGGATGAAAACGGCAACGCTACGATGAAGAAATGGTGGGAAGTAACAGACGAAGACATCAAGAAGATGACAGATGCAACAGTTTGGTGCGAAGCAGGCCAGGATAACTTCCGCGGCGGCGGCTTCTCCTCTCATTATACCACAAAGGCTGAAATGCCCTGCACGATGATCCGTATGAACCTCGTTAAAGGCCTCGGCCCCGTTCTTCAAATCGCTGAAGGCTGGACTGTAAACCTTCCCGATGACGTTTCCGATACACTTATGGAACGCACGAACCCCACATGGCCTTGCACATGGTTTGCTCCTCGTTGTGATGGCAAGGACGGATCTCCTTTCAAGACAGCATATGAAGTTATGATGAACTGGGGTGCTAACCACGGTGCTATCTCCTACGGTCACATCGGTGCAGACCTTATTACAATGTGCTCTATGCTTCGTATCCCCGTTTGCATGCACAACGTTCCTGCAGACGATATCTATCGCCCTGCAGCTTGGAATGCATTCGGTATGGACAAAGAAGGTCAGGACTACAGAGCTTGCGCTACATACGGTCCTCTCTACAAATAATTCCAAATATGAATATAAAAAATGCAACTCGCGAGGGTTGCATTTTTTGTTGACAAAACGGGTGAAAAATGGTACAATGTATATGCCAAACGAACTTAATAAAACGGAAAAATGGGGAGTATTTTGCTTTTTGGGATACTCTTTGTTCTTTATACTCTTTTTTTGCATAGAGCGACGCACTACTATGTATAATGAATTTTGAAAAAATGCAAATTCCAATATACGTAGTAATAGCGATTTTGACATTATATCCCTATTTCCGTGTAAGTTTGTTTGGCGACAACCGGAGTTTGCGTTTTTATGCGCCCGCTTCGGCTGGCGCATTTTTATTTTTACAAACATTTGCAGGAGGGAATTATATGAAAAAAATCGACCTTAAGTTTGTTTCTGTCAGCATAGCACGTGCGCTTGCCGCATACGGTTGCTTTGCGCTTATATCGTTTATAATGCTTATTTGCTTCAAGCTGGAAATAGCAGAGCAAAGATATTATCTTATATGCGGCGAGATGCAGCCGTGGGAAATAGCGTTCTATTGCGCGCTTGGCGTGTATCTTATTTTGTTTTGCGTGATCTATGCTTTTGCAAAGCATAACTGGCTCGCGCGAGCGCGCTATCTTGCGGAAAAGCCGCAGGAATTTCGCTTTTTGGCAGAGCTTAAAAACGTGGTTTGCTCGGCAGATTTTATAGCGGAGGCGGCTTGCTTTCTGCTTTTTACGGCTATTTTTGCAAGAGAATATCTGTTTGCGGATATAGGAAATATGTTTTTACCAAACGGCGAGAGCGTAGTAAAAAGCCTTTGTATTATAGCCACGGTGACGCTCGTTGCGTGTATAAGCGGAGCTTTACACCGCGTTTTCGCGCGCAGAACTTGGTTTTACTCACGATATTCTGAGGAAAAGAGCATCACGTCGTGTATTGTGAAAAATGTAGTTTACGTAGCTGTTATCGGCGTGATGTTTGCGCTTTTCTGGGTTTATTCGCCTGTTTTGCAGAAGAATTTCCCCGTGTTTCTTATGGTGGCACAAATAATTTTGCCGTTTATCGTTGTTCCCGTTGTTTTTATAGCGCTTGTTCGTTACATATCGGCGGTACGCGCGAGAAGTGCATTTATTGCACGGCTTAAAAAGACCTGCAAAGCGGAAAACGCCGCGATTTTGAATATGAAAAACAAATATTCCTTTATATTTATAAGGAATAGAGGTGTAAATTTCATTTTGGAGCATGGCGGTAAAAAATATGCCTGCAAATTTATTGCCAGCTTGCAAAAGGGAGTTTCTATCATTTTGGATGGGGAAGGAAGCGGGCTCTACGTTCATACTTTCTCTGTAGCGGGGGCTGTTTTGGGAATGTGGCATACGCGTTTTAAATACGGCTTTGAAAGCGAAGAGGAAAAGGTGCTTATAGTTTGCCCTCGTCCGCAGAATATGAGCGCTGTGGACGGCGGAAGGCTTCGAGCGATAGATTCGGGCGACCGCGTGGGGGATGCAAAACTATTCAGCGCAGAAGGCTTCCTGCGCGCCATAGAGCTTGATAATTTGGATATGTGAAAAGTAAAAAAGCAACTCCAAGGTAAGGAGTTGCTTTTTTACTTGACAAAGCAATATATGGTATGCTATAATTATATCGTCAAACGATATATCGCTTGACGATATAATTCTGGAGAGGATTGATATATATGGGAAATTCAAATACAGCACTTACGGAAACAGCTTTTTATATTCTTCTGTCTTTGCAAGAGCCTTTGCACGGATATGCGATTATGCAGAATATAAAAACAATAACAAATGGTAGAGTGTGTATGGGGGCAGGAACTTTATATGGCGCTTTGAGTGCTTTAAACGATAAGGGATTTATAGAAGAATGTGAATGCAAAGACCCCTCCAAAAGAGAGTATGTTATTACGGAAAAAGGAAGAACTGTTTTGAAAAAAGAGATTATACGTTTATCGGAATTGGTTTTTAATGCGAAAAAATATTTTAAGGAGAATTGATAATGAAAAATAAAATTATTACTAAAATACGTTTTTTTGCAAATTTGGAAAAAGAACTTGAATTTATAAATAAAATGAATTCCTTGGGGTATAAGTTGATTTTTGTTCAGTTTGGTATATTTTATAAATTCAAAAAGGTTTCTTATAGCGATGGTTTTACAATAATTTATGCTACCGATAAAACAAAAATATCAGATATTTCTGCGGCGGCTTTATTAGGCGGATATGATATAATCAACCATACATTCGATGGGATGGGAAATTTTTTATATCTTACCGGAAGAAGATGTAAGGCGGATGAAGATTTTGTAAGCGATAATGAAGGAAAACTTACATATTATAATTCGCTAAAATCATATTACCGATTTTCCGCGATACTTTCTCTCTTGGCTTTTGCAGGTTGCTCTATGCCATTATTTGTTTCACTTTCGAGAATTATATTTATTCTTCAAAATTATGAGAATTTGATGAATAATAAAATACCGACAGTGTTCGCTATTGCCATAATATTAATAATGTTTTTTGCCGGAATAGCTTTTCTGTGTGCGTCGGTATATCTATTTATACTTTACCATAAGGCTCACAGAAATTGCAGAAAAATTATTTTGGATATGAATTTGTATGAATAACATAATGAAGGAAACTGAAATATGAAAAAAGAGAAAAAACAAAAATACGAGCAGGATACCTGGGATATAGCTAAGGATATGTTCCTTCTTTCGGCAGGCTCGTACTTTCTTTCGATTGCTTTGACGTATGTAATTCGCGTGATGCTGGCTTATATCGTTTTCCCGGGGATTGGTGCGGTTGTGCCCTCAGTGGATGAATTTTTTACACACGGAAGCAGGGAAGAACGCGAAGCTTTCAACATAATGGCATACGACATTTGCCTTTTGGTTTCGTTTTTTATTTCTATGTACGTGTTGGCTCCTTTTGCGAGTAATATGAAAACAATTTTCATAAAATTCGAAAAGGGCGAGTTCATTTCTCCTTGGCGAGGGATGATGCATCATTTTAAGTATAATGGTGAATGTATGTTTATGGTGGTGCTTGAGGTTTCTGTTTTGAGCGTTTTAATAGGGGAAGGTCCGTTTGCCATACTGTTTCGGTATTTTGATACTGTTCAAAGCGTGCTGTTGGTTGCTGTGCTAACTTTTGCAGGGGAGCTTATTTGCATACTTCCTGCGCAGAAGCGCTGGCTCATAGATTATTATATAGGGGAAGATTAAGGGGGGACTATATGTCGGCGGTTATTGCATATACAGTAGAGATCATACTATTGATTTGGGTAGCAAAGATAATATTTAATTTTGTGCGTGCAATCGTTTTGCGCGTGCGCTTTTACATAAAACTAAAAAATATCTGTGCCGAGAAAGGCTATATACTTACCAAAAACAGAGCTTTGTTTGCTTCGTTTTTCGGAATATCAAAAAAATCTGATATTACCGTAAGCACGGGCAGTACGCGCTATTCCGTAAGGCTGCTTACCTGCTTTGCACACAAAAGAGCGTATCATTTTATAAACGAGAGCTACTACATTCGTTTTGCAAGATTCGGCTATATTTTGCCTATGTCCAAGAATATAAATAAAATCCACTTCTTTGAAAGTATCAAAAAAATGCCGTTGCTCTCACGGGAACAGGATGACGATACAAGGCAGATTCTTCTGCTGAACCCATCGCCGGCGGAAGTGTTCCAGCTCGAGGGCAACAGAATGAAAAAATCCTTGGTACGGGACGGTGCGGAAATGTACGGCTGGAACGTTTACGGTGCAAAAGGCTTTTTGGATTTTTTAACGGAAAAATAAGAACAAGGCAGGGAAACCTGCCTTGTTTGATGCATCGAAAACATCGCGCCTTGATTTTACCAGAGTTATTTTGCCTACTTTTCTGCGAAAGAAAAGTAGGTTACCTCGCTTTTTTATACGCTTCGCTTCCGTCGAGGGCGGTTACGGGAGCATCTGTGCAAATATCGTTATAGGAGCTTGCTGCTTCTTCGCTGTCGGGTATGCGCGGTACAAAGCCTGTGTAATCTGTGACGGATGCAATAGGGTTTTCAAACATAGCTTTTGCGGAAAGCTCCGTTACGTCGGGCTCGCGCTTTCTGATTCTCTTTTTCTTCATTTTTACACCTCTTTTCTTTTACAAATAATATTTTTAGATAAAATTCATTTTTTTATTCCGATTAGTTATTGACAAAAATAAAAAGCTGGTGTAAAATTATATAAATACTTTTATAAATAACTTTTAGATGTTTTTAATATGTAAAGGAGAGTTTATGGTAAACACAAATCCGAGTGAAAAGTTCTATAAAGAAGGCCTCACGTTTGACGATGTCCTTCTTATCCCCGCAAAAAGCAATGTTGTTCCTTCCGGTGTTGACGTTTCTACACGTCTTACAAACAAAATAATGCTCAACACACCCGTTATGTCCGCTGCTATGGATACGGTTACGGAATCTGAAATGGCTATTGCTATGGCTCGTGAAGGCGGTATCGGTATCATTCACAAGAATATGCCTATCGAAATGCAGGCAGACGAAGTTGAAAAGGTTAAGAGAAGCGAAAACGGCGTTATCAGAAACCCTTTCTCCCTCCACCCCGAAAACAAGGTTTACGAAGCTGAAGAGCTTATGCACAAATACAAAATCTCCGGTGTGCCGATAGTAGATAACAACGGGTTCCTCGTTGGTATCATTACAAACCGCGATATGCGCTTCCTCACAGGTATGGATATGCCCATCAGCGAGGTTATGACAAAGGAAGATCTCGTTACAGCGCCCGAAGGCACAACACACGAAGAAGCACAGGAAATTCTCCGCCATCGTAAAATAGAAAAGCTCCCCATAGTTGATAAAGAAGGCAAGCTTTCCGGTCTTATCACTATCAAAGATATTCAGAAAGCTTCCAAATACCCGAACTCCGCAAAAGACGCACACGGCAGACTTCTTTGCGGTGCTTCCATCGGCGTTACAAAAGACGTGCTCGAAAGAGCAGGCGCGCTTCTCGCCGCAGGCGTAGACGTGCTCGTTCTCGACTCTGCTCACGGACATGCACAGAGCATGCTCGATACACTCTACAAGGTTAAAAATGCATTCCCCGATTGCCAGATCATCGGCGGTAACGTTGCGACAGGTGCTGCTGCAGAGGATATGATCCTCGCAGGTGCAGACGCTGTTAAGGTTGGTATCGGCCCCGGCTCTATCTGCACAACACGTATTATCGCAGGTATCGGCGTTCCGCAGATCACAGCTGTTTACGATGCAGCTTGCGTAGCGGCTAAATACAATATCCCCGTTATCGCAGACGGCGGTATCAAATACAGCGGCGATATGGTAAAAGCTCTCGCAGCAGGTGCAAGCTCCATTATGCTCGGCTCCCTCCTCGCAGGCTGCGAAGAAAGCCCCGGCGCAACAGAAATCTATATGGGCAGAAGCTTCAAGGTTTACCGCGGTATGGGTTCTCTTGCGGCTATGGAAAAAGGCTCTAAAGACAGATACTTCCAGCAGAACTCCGTTAAGCTCGTTCCCGAAGGCGTTGAAGGCCGCGTTCCTTACAAAGGACCTGTTTCCGACACGATCTTCCAGCTTCTTGGCGGTATCCGCGCAGGTATGGGTTACTGCGGTTGCGGCACGATCGAAGAACTCCAGGCAAAGGCGCAGTTTGTACGCATCACAAATGCAGGTCTTCGTGAATCTCATCCCCACGATATCAGCATTACAAAAGAAGCGCCCAACTACAGCGCATCCAGCCACGACTAATAGAACATATAAAACGGCGATTTCCAAATCGCCGTTTTGTTTTGAAAAAATACTTCAAAAAGGTTGATTTTATGAATACGACAACTAAAAGAATTGCGGCGTTGCTGGCAGTGATTATGCTTTTGACATCTTGTGCGATGCTTGTTTCCTGCGGAAAAGGAAGCACAGAAAATAACGACACGAACAATACAGACCAAGCCCTGCCTGCCTCCGAAGGGCTCGCATACGAAGTGAACGATGATGGTACTTGCACGATTACCGGCATAGGCACGTGCAAGGATACGGAAATCGTTATTCCTCAGATGATAGAGGGGCACCGTGTTTCCGCAGTAGCGGAAGGCGCTTTCAAAAACGCGGTTGTGGACTATGCTCCATATGCTGACGGTGAAGGCGCAGGGCCTGAGCAGAACGAAGAGCAACCACCACTCGAAAAAATAGTAAAAGTTAAATTCCCGAATTTGGCGATAGATATAGGTGACGAGGCTTTCTATGGCTGCGAAAGCCTTGCCGAAATAGATACGCCGAATATAACGAGCCTTATTGGCAAGGATGCTTTTAAAGAAACGGCTTACTACAACAACGAGGAAAATTGGGAAAACGGTGCGCTCTACCTCGAGGAATACCTCGTGGCGGTTAAAGAAAATATAAGCGGCACATTCACTGTAAAAGACGGCATAAAAAATATTGCCGACAGAGCTTTTTACGGGCGCACGCGGCTTGAATACGTAATAATACCGGAATCTGTTATTTCCATAGGAAGGGAAGCGTTTTCCGGTTGCACGGCACTTAAAGAAGTTAATATACCGGGCTTTGCCTATATATACGAAAGTGCTTTCGAGGGCTGCACTGCACTTAAGAAGGCTCACGTCGGCATCGACAAAGAGCCGACAAAAGCACCCCAGCTTGAAAGCGATGTAAGCATAAGTATAGGGCAGATAAACGGTGGTGCATCCGGCGGAAACGGAAATATTATCTATGGAACGAATATTGCCGGCGGAAACTTCGGAAATGTTTTCAGCGGAGGCGGTTTTGCCACCATTTATTATGAGGGCGTGACAAACCCCAACGGTACAATATCTCTTGTACATAACGCTACTGTACTTCGTTCAGGTGTATTTAAAAATTGTACTGCTTTGGAAAAGATTACTTTCGGCAAAAGCGTTACGCTTATAGGCAACGCCGCTTTCTGTGGCTGTACGGCGCTTAAAGAAATAGAAATTCCCGAAAATGTGACCGAAATTACCGGCGGCGACACCTTCTACGGTTGCTCTTCGCTGGAAAAGGTGAACCTCGGGGAAAATATAACTGAGATAGGACTTGCTGAATTTCAAGGCTGCACTTCGCTTAAAAATATAGTTATTCCCGATAGCGTTAAGAAAATCGGGCAGGATGCCTTCCGTGGCTGCACCTCGCTTGAATACGTGGCATTGGGAAGCGGGCTTGAACGCATAGAAATGTATGCTTTTGCGGAATGCAAATCGCTAAAAGAGCTTATTTTCCCCGATAGCCTCAAGTACGTTGGCGAAAGAGCTATTTTCGGCTGCAGCTCTATAGAAAAAATAGTTATAAACGTCGGTATAGAAGAATTCGGCGATTGCGCGCTCAACGAATGTGCGTATTATGAATATAAGGGCACGTTAGCGCAGTGGAACGCCGTTGAAAAAGACGATAAGGGTTGGATGGTCGGCATTCCCTTGGAAAACGGTATGATAGGTTATTTCAGAAATTCCTATACGCTCGTATGCACGGACGGCACGATAAAAGACGGAAAAATTGAAGGATAAATAACGTTAAAAAGAGCTCTTGGCAAAAGGGGCTCTTTTTTTGAAAACAATCTCTCCGTCTTTTGCTTCGCAAAATCCACCTCCCTTTGTACAAGAGAGACTATGCGGCTATCCCCCCTCGGTGCTTTGTTATGCAATTTACTTTTTTTGTTAAGGTTTACTCATTTTTCAAAAGTGAAGAAAAAGATGTAGAAGATACAATAAAAAAAGAAGAAAACAAAAAATAATTTACGGGGCGGGTATACCGCCCCGAAATTTTTGCAAAAAACTGATATTTTCATCAACTTTTTTAACAAAACCCCTTTATTTTTTTTGTACAATGTGATATAATTCTATTTTGTAATGTGAAATAAAAACCCTATGAAAATAAACGGTGCCAAGCACCTTAAAAGCGAGGTAATCACTTTGGTAAGAGAAGATTTAAGAAATATTGCAATTATCGCTCACGTTGACCATGGTAAAACAACGCTCGTTGACGAAATGCTCAAGCAGGGCGGTATCTACCGCGAAAATCAGGCTGTTGAAGACAGAGTTATGGACTCTAACGCTATCGAACGTGAACGCGGTATCACGATTATGGCTAAAAACACGGCTATCCACTACAAAGGCGTAAAGATCAATATCATCGATACCCCCGGACACGCAGACTTCGGCGGCGAGGTTGAACGTATACTTAAAATGGTAAACGGCGTTATCCTCCTCGTAGACGCGGCAGAAGGTCCTATGCCCCAGACACGTTTCGTGCTCCAGAAAGCGCTTTCCCTCAATCACCCCGTAATTGTTGTTGTTAACAAAATAGACAAGCCCGACGCACGCCTTGACGAAGTCGGCGACGAAGTTCTCGAGCTTCTTCTCGACCTCGGCGCTACAGACGAGCAGTTCGATTCCCCCACGCTTTGGTGCTCCGGCAGAGCGGGCACGGCATCCCTTTCCCCCGATGAACCCGGTGTAGACCTCCAGCCCCTCTTTGACACTATTCTCGAATATATTCCCGCGCCTGAAGGCGACGAGGAAGGCCCCCTCCAGATGCTCGTTTCCTCTATCGACTACAACGACTACGTTGGCAGAATAGGTATAGGCAGAATCGAACGCGGCTCTATCAAGCAGAATCAGGACGCTATGATCTGCAACTACTTCAAACCGGACGCAGCACCCGTTAAAACGAAGATCGTAAGCATCAGCCAGATAGACGGTTTGCGCCGTGTGCCCGTTACGGAAGCAAAAATGGGCGATATTATCTGCTTCTCCGGTGCGGAAAGCATTTCTATAGGCGATACTATCACGGCGGTAGACGCGGTAGAACCCATTGAATTCCTTAAAGTAGGCGAACCTACAATGGAAATGACGTTCTCTGTTAACGACAGCCCCTTCGCAGGGCAGGACGGCAAATTCGTAACCTCCCGTCAGCTCCGCGAAAGACTCTACAAAGAGCTTCTCAAGGACGTTTCTCTCCGTGTTGAAGACGGCGACACGACAGACTCCTTTATCGTTTCGGGCCGTGGCGAAATGCACCTTTCCATTCTTGTTGAAAATATGCGCCGCGAAGGCTACGAGCTTTGCGTAAGCACGCCCCGCGTACTTTACAAAGAAATAGACGGTAAGACATGTGAGCCTATAGAAAACGTTGAGGTTGAGGTTCCCCAAGACTACTGCGGCACGGTTATGGAAAAGCTCGGCGCACGCAAAGGCGACCTTATCAATATGACTCCCCGTGGCGACAGAATGCACCTTCAGTTCCGCATACCCACACGCTGCCTCTTCGGCTACAGAAGCGAATTTATGACAGATACGCACGGCGAGGGCATCATAAGCTCTGTGTTCGATTGCTACGAGCCCTACAGAGGCGAGATCACACGCCGTTTCACAGGCTCTCTTGTAGCGAGCGAAGCGGGTGTTTCCACATCCTACGGTGTGTTCAACTCTCAGGACAGAGGCGTTATGTTCATCAGCAGCCAGTGCCCCGTATACGAGGGTATGATCGTAGGCGAGAACCCCAAAATGGGCGATATTGCTGTTAACGTATGCAAAGAAAAACACCTTACGGCTATACGTTCCACCGGCGCAGACGAAGCGCTCCGCCTCGTTCCCCCGAGAATAATGAGCCTTGAGGAAGCTATAGAATTTATAGCAGACGACGAGCTTATAGAGGTTACACCCCATAATATTCGTTTGCGTAAGAGAATTCTTTCCAACGATATGCGCTACAAGCTTGCAGGCAAGCTCAAAAAAGAAGGAAAATAATTGAAAGGGAAGAGTTTATGGAAGCAAGATTTTCCAGAACGGCTCTCCTCCTTGGTGAAAACGGCGTAGAACGGCTGAAAAACAGCCGTGTCGCCGTTTTCGGCGTTGGAGGGGTAGGTTCTTTTACAGTAGAGGCACTGGCAAGGCTTGGCATAGGTCATATCACGCTTGTGGACCCAGATAAGGTGGCGGAATCTAACCTGAACCGCCAGCTCGTGGCGCTGCATTCCACGCTCGGGATGTACAAGGTGGATGCGGCAAGGGCGCGTATTTTGGATATAAACCCCGAAGCGGAGGTGGAGGTGCTGAAAATGTTCTATCTGCCGGAAAACGCAGATTGCTTTGATGTTTCGCGCTTCGATTGTATTGTAGATGCCATAGACACGGTCTCGGCGAAAATAGAGCTTATTGTCCGCGCAAAAAAAGCAGGTGTACACATTGTAAGCTCTATGGGCACGGGGAACAAGCTGCACCCCGAGATGCTGGAAATAGCGGATATTTCCAAAACGTCGGTTTGCCCGCTTGCCAGGGTCATGCGCAGGGAGCTTCGCGCTCGCGGTATAGAGCACCTCGATGTGGTTTATTCCAAGGAAGAGGCGATAAAGCCGCGCGAAGATATTCTGCAGGAAAACGGAAAAAAGACAGTGGGAAGCGTTTCTTTTGTGCCGAGCGCGGCAGGGATATTGCTTGCCGGCAGGGTTTGCAGGCTTATTTTGAATGAATAAAAACAGCTTATTGTGAAAAACTAACAAAAGTCCTATACTGTATTATGCTTTTATGTAGAATTACTTAAAAAAGGTTGACTTTTAGAGCTTTTTTTGGTATTATATAGTTAAAAGCATACAAACAAATTTTTTTATGAAAGGCTTAAACGTTATGAAAAAAATCATCTCTTTACTCCTCGTTTTTGTTCTCGCATGCGGCATGCTCGCTTCCTGCAACGGACCTGAACAGCCCCCGGTAACAGATCCCGATGGTATTTTGACGCTTGACCCCAACCTTCCCGTAGAAGAAGGCTTCGGTCTCGACGGCAAAACACCCACAGACATCAAACTCTTCAAATACAAAGAACTTGAAGATGGTACAATCTCCATCACAGGCGCTTACATTGAAGAAATGAACAAGCTTACAGAACTTGTTGTTCCTGCTGTTATCGACGGCAAAAAGGTTTCCACGATCGGCGAATCCGCTTTTGCTAACCTCAGCAATATCGAAGCACTTGTTATCGGCGACTATGTTACAGACATTCAGGCATACGCTTTCCGCGACTGCGAAAAGCTCGTTTCCATCAAACTTCCCAAATACGTTAAAAAACTCGGAATGGGCGTTTTCTCCGGTTGCAGCGCTTTGCAGGCTATCGATTTTATCCCTATGTCCGTTGAAGAACTCGGCGAACGTGTATTTGAAAACTGCACAGCTCTTAAAAAAGTTGTTATTCCTGACAGCGTAAGCAAAGTTGGTTCTTACACATTCGTTGGTTGCACATATATCGAAGAAGTACAGTTCTCCAAGAGAATGACAGCAATTCCCGAAAGAATGTTTATGGGTTGCTCCACACTCGTTAGATCTACAGGTGCTGAAGCAGGTCTCGCTATTCCCGAAGGTATCACATCTATCGGTAAATACGCATTCTATGAATGTCAGGGTCTCAAATCCGTAGTTATCCCCAATACAGTTACAAGTATCGGCGCAAACGCATTTGATACATGCAGACTTTTGGGTGAGGTTACTATCCCTGCAAGCGTAACATCTATCGGTGCAAACGCATTTAATAAATGCACAAAGCTCGCAACTGTTACGTTTGAAGGCGGTGCTGATGTAAATATCGGCAAGGATCTCTTTGTAGACTCTAAGAAGATTGCAACATTCAATGTTAAAGCAGGTTCTGCTGCTGAAACATATTGCAACGCTTGGAAAGCAATAGTTGATGCTGATTCTTCTTACAAAACAAAACCCGTTATAAATGTTGTTGGTTAATTAGCAAAACAAAGCAAAAATCCTCCGAAATTTCGGAGGATTTTTTTCGTTTTGGTTAATTGAACTTTGAGATTATTACAAGCAGCAAGCCCTTTTCAAGCGTTATTTCTGCGGTTTCCGCAGTTATCTCATTACTAAGACCAAGGGGAAAACGGTTTGTGAGAGTGCCCCTCGAAAGAGGGTATTTAACACCGGAAAGGCTGATGCCGCTTGCTTCGGCATCGTATGAAAAGACGGAAAGAGAATGACCGATTTTGCGCGCAAGCTTTGTTTTGCCGGGTGAGAGCATAAAGGCTGTATTTTCGCCGTCTGTAATGGTTATATCGAGTCCATGCTTCTTGCCGTAGGCCAGCATCTGAAGATTAGCAAAGGTGTGATCAAGCCTTCCGCTGATACCGCCCACGATGGTTATTTCCGTATATCCGTGTGCCGCAGCCGCCTTTACGCAGAGCATGCTGTCGGCATCGTCTTTTTCTACAGGGAATCGCAAGACTTCCGTGCTTTCCGGAAAGGATATTGGTGCCCCTGTATCGAAATCGCCTATTATAAGGTCGGGCTTTATGCCTTGTGCCATGGCCGTGGGGAATGAATTGTCTGCACAGATGACAAAATCATCTGTGCAGATTTCTATTGTTTCGCGGATTTTATTTTTGAGGCAAGGGGTGATAATAATTGCTTTCATTATATAAATTTAACTTTCTTTTGTTTTTTGTGCGGATTTTTGTATTATGAGGAGCACGGCGGCAATTACAAAAGCCACAGCGGTTACGGTGATTACTTCCATCCAGTTTACAGAGGAAATGGCTGTGATAGTAAATTCACCTGTTTCTTTATTTTGTAGCTTTTCGAAAATTTCGGCAACGTCAAATATAACGGCACCGCAAACGAGAAGACCTGCCGCAGGCTTTGCCCAGAATATATCGTTTTCTTCTTTTTCGGAAACCATGCGTTTGGGGGCAGCAGGGCGAAAATCTACAAGCGAACCGACGTAGAGCGCTGCAACCGCTAAAACTATTGTTTCGGGAATCATATATGTTGCGTTATAAATGAAGGAATATGCGAGCGCCGCCGCCGTGGGAATGGAAATGCCTGCCCAAACAGTAGCGCCGGCAATAACGTGAAATGCATAGCGAATAACGGAAAAGAGGAGTGCGCCTGCTGTAAGAGCTGCAGCTTGATTTTTCAGGACTTTGCGGAATACACCCGAAATGCCGACAAAGGTGAATGCAAGAATGTAATCGAGCATTACGATAGCTACGGCACTTTGCCATGAGGTGGCATAGGAAAGAGCCGAAAGCCCCAGAACGAGCTGCAATGCGGCGTGCACCGCGCCTGCGAAAAGACCTGTTTTTAAACCGTATCTGTACGCTATTATAACCATCGGAAGTGCAGAGGCGATGGTTACAGAGCCGCCGTATGGCATATCGGCAAGCTTCAAAACGCTTAATACGGTAGAAAGAGCTATCATTATAGCGCTTTCTGTAAGCAATTTTGTTTTTGTAGGTTTCATTTTGAAAACCCTCCTGTAAATATAAATTTACCGCACCGAAAAGATCCGTGCGGTAATTATATAACAAGAGAAAAATTCCACATATAATGTGAAAACTTTATATAATCTTCCTACGCCGGTATTATCCGTTTCAGGTTAAAGGGTTCTCGGAAAAATATCCTCATCTCAGCCGACTATTTTATCAGCACCCCCGACTATTCAGTTGCGGTTTACTATATGATAATACAAAATAAGCGTTTTGTCAAGGTTATTTATCAATTTTCGGCAAAACCGTCATACGTAGCTTGCGATTTGATTTTTGCAATATTCATATTTCTCTCTGAAAATAAACAGAATATTTTTTCTATTCTAATTATATAATAGTATGGGCAATATTGCAATAGCGTGAAAAAAATTGGTATTTTTTTGCGCTTTTTGAATTGTTTGTGCGATTTTTGGCAAACAATTTGCCAAAGTGATTGAAATTCACAATTTATTAACAAAAAAATGGAGGAAAAGTCTTGACAAAAAGTCATTTTAGTGGTAAATTCTTTATAGAAGTTAGCACTTGATGCTTTTGAGTGCTAAAAAGTGAAGGTGATGAAATGTCCGGCGAACTTATTTACGGCGGTCCTCTCTCGGAGAGAAAAAAACGAATACTTCGTTCCATAATAGACGCCCATATCGCTATGGGCGAACCTATCGGTTCCAAATACCTTGTCACTTCCGCAGAAATCCCGTTTTCGTCTGCCACCATACGCAACGAAATGGCAGAGCTTACGGAGATGGGTTATCTTGAACAGCCGCATACTTCTGCGGGGCGCGTGCCCACACAGCTCGGCTACCGATTCTATGTGGATTCGCTTATGGAAAGCTACAAGCTTACCGCCACGGAAATAGTGGCGCTCAACAATATGTTGAAAAGCAAAATAGGCGAGCTTGATACGATAATACAGAGCGCCTCCAAGCTGGTGGCAAACCTTACGAACTATACTTCGGTTGCCATTAAAGCGAGCGAAAGAGAAACGGTGCGCGCGTTTTCGCATATGGTGCTTGACGAGCATAACTTTCTTATGGTTATGAAAATGAGCGGCGAAAACGTAAAGACTAAACAGGTGCACACAGACATCGTGCTCGATGAAAACAACGTTTCGCGCCTTATGTCGCTTTTCAACGCATATTGCGTGGGGGTAACGCCCGAGGATATAACGTACGCAACCATAGTTAAAATGGAGAGCGCTATGGGAAGTGCCGCAGCGCTCGTAAACCCTGCTGTAAAAGCTTTTTACGATGCGGTGGCTACGTCTACGGATTCCAACGTAAGGTTCGAGGGTGTTAACAAGTTGCTCGAATACCCCGAGTTTTCCAGCGTAGACCAGCTTAAAAGAGTGTTCTCTATGATAGAGAACAAGGAAGATTTCCTCGATATGCTTTCAAATTCCGACAGGAACAAAATAAACGTTTTTATCGGTGACGAGGAAAGCCGCTTTGCTTCCAATTCCGCGTTTATTTTCCGCCCGCTGACGGTAGACGGCAAGGTAATAGGCGCGATAGGCGTTTTCGGCCCGAGCCGAATGGATTATTCCAAGGTTATCTCCACAGTGGAATATTTAACGCAGAAAATAACAGGTATAATAGAAGGAAGGGCACTGCCCGAACCGGGTGAAGAATAGCCCAACCGATTTTATATATTGAAAGGAAACCTATAATGGACGAAAAAGTAAAAGAAGCCCCCGAAACGGAGCTTGAAAAGGAAGAAACAGCTTCCGAAGAAACAAATACTGAAAGCACGGAAACCCAAAAGCTTTCCGAAGAGCTTGAAGAAACAAAAAGAAAATACCTTGTAATGCTCGCGGAATACGATAACTTCCGCAAAAGAGCGCAGAAGGAACGCGAAAACGCATACGGCGATGCTTATGCAGATGCTCTTTCGGCTCTTCTCCCCGTTTTCGATAACCTCGAGCGCGCAAGCACATTTGCGGGCGGCGACGGCATGGCAGAGGGCATTACGATGATAATTCATCAGTTTGAAGCTGCGCTCAAAAATATGGGCGTGGAAGCATACGGTGCCGTGGGCGACGAATTCAACCCCAATTTGCACAACGCGATTATGCAGGAAGAAAACGAGGAATACGGCGAGAACGCTATTTCCGAGGTTTTCCAGAAGGGCTATAAGCGCGGCGAGAAAATCATTCGTTTTGCAATGGTAAAGGTTGCAAACTGCGGTTAAATAAAGAAAAATAGCATAAGTTAATAAAATCATTCATAAACATATAAAATAATTTAAGAAAACAGATTTTTTACGGAGGATATATATTATGGGAAAAATCATTGGTATCGACCTTGGTACAACAAACTCTTGCGTGGCCGTATTTGAAGGTGGCGAACCTTCTGTTATCACAAACCCCGAAGGTGCGAGAACAACACCTTCCGTTGTAGCTTTCAACAAAGCCGGCGAAAGACTTGTTGGCCAGGTTGCTAAAAGACAGAGCATCACAAACCCCACAAAAACGATCATGAGTATCAAACGCCATATGGGTTCCGACCACAAGGTTGAGATCGACGGCAAAAAATACACACCCCAGGAAATTTCCGCTATGATTCTTCAGAAGCTTAAAGCAGACGCGGAAGCTTACCTCGGCACAAGCGTAACACAGGCTGTTATCACAGTTCCCGCATACTTCTCTGACTCCCAGCGTCAGGCAACAAAGGACGCAGGCAAGATAGCAGGTCTTGAAGTTATGCGTATCATCAACGAGCCCACAGCGGCAGCGCTCGCTTACGGTGTAGACAAAGAAGAGATCGACCAGAAGGTTATGATCTTCGACCTTGGCGGCGGTACATTCGACGTTTCCATTCTCGAAATTTCCGACGGCGTATTTGAAGTTCTTGCTACAAACGGTAACACAATGCTCGGTGGCGACGACTTCGACAACAGAGTTATCGATTGGATCGCAGACACGTTCAAGAAAGAAGAGGGCATCGACCTCAGAAACGACAAATCTGCCCTCCAGCGCCTCAAAGAAGCTGCAGAAAAAGCGAAGATCGAGCTTTCCGGTATGACAAGTGCAAACATCAACCTTCCCTTTATCACAGCTGATGCAACAGGCCCCAAACACTTCGATGCAACGCTCACACGTGCTGAGTTCGACAGAATCACGGCAGACCTTGTTGCCGCTACACTCGAGCCCTGCCGCAAAGCGCTTTCCGATGCAGGTCTTTCCATTTCCGAAATCGACAAAGTGCTTCTCGTAGGCGGTTCCACAAGAATCCCTGCCGTTCAGGAAGCTGTTAAGAAATTCACAGGCAAAGAACCCTTCAAGGGCATCAACCCCGACGAATGCGTTGCTATCGGCGCGGCTATCCAGGGCGGCGTTCTCGGCGGCGAGGTTAAAGACCTCCTCCTTCTCGACGTAACACCCCTTTCTCTCGGTATCGAAACACTCGGCGGCGTTTGCACAAGAATTATCGAACGCAACACCACGATTCCCGTTAAGAAATCCCAGGTATTCTCTACAGCGGTAGATAACCAGCCCTCTGTTGAAATCCACGTTCTTCAGGGCGAACGCGAGCTCGCAAGCGGCAACACAACGCTCGGCAGATTCTCGCTCGACGGCATTCTTCCTGCACGCAAAGGCGTTCCTCAGATCGAAGTTACATTCGATATAGACGCAAACGGTATCGTTAACGTAACTGCAAAAGACCTCGGCACAGGCAAAGAACAGCACGTTACTATCACTTCCTCCACAAATATGAGCAAGGAAGATATCGACCGTGCGGTTAAAGATGCAGAAAAATTTGCAGACGAAGACAGAAAAGTTAAAGAAGCTGTAGATACAAAGAACGAAGCAGAAGCGCTTCTTTACCAGAGCGAAAAAACGCTCGAAGAAATGGGCGATAAGGTAGACGCAGAGGATAAAGCAAAAGCTCAGGCAGAAGCAGATAAGCTCCGCGAAGCGCTCAAATCCGACAACACGGAAACAATCAAAGCGGCTATCGAGGCTTTCAAGAAAGTATTCTATGAAATTGCCGAAAAGCTCTATAAAGCAAACGCTCCCCAGGATGCACAGGGTGGTGCACAGGGCGGCTTCCAGAACGACGACGGCAGCTTCAACGCAGATTTCACGGAAAAGAAATAAAATTTTAAAAACGAGGGCGGGCGCTTTTGTCCGCCCTTGTTGAAGTCATATAAGTATTAGGACGGAGAACATAATGAAAGATTGCTATGAAGTTCTCGGTGTGGAAAAAAGCGCGAGCGATGCGGAAATTAAATCTGCCTACAGAAAACTTGCAAAAAAATACCACCCCGATATGAACCCCGACAATAAAGAGGCGGAAGAAAAATTTAAAGAAGTAAACGATGCGTATGCGATCCTTTCCGATCCCGAAAAGCGCAAAATGTTCGATACCTATGGCGCGGCTGCTTTCGAGCAAGGTGGCATGGGCGGCGGTGGCGCAGGCTACGGCGGCTTCGGCGGTATGGATTTCGACCTTGGCGACATATTCGGCGACCTTTTCGGCGGCGGCTTTGGCGGTATGGGCGGTGGCGGCAGTGGCCGCAGAAACGGCCCTGTGCGCGGCGACGACCTTTTGCAGAGAGTTTATATTTCCTTTGAGGAAGCCGCATTCGGCTGCAAAAAGGATATAAAATACACCAGAGTTGAAAAATGTAAAGATTGCGGCGGCAACGGTGCCGCACCCGGCACGCGCCCACAGACTTGCTCGAAATGCGGCGGTACGGGCAGAATGACCGTTCAGCAGAGAACCCCCTTCGGCATGATGCAGAGCACGCGCGCGTGTGACGCCTGCGGCGGCATGGGCGAAACTATTGCAAACCCCTGCAAAAATTGCCGCGGCACGGGTGTGCAGAGCGTTTCCAAAACGCTGGAGATGAATATTCCTGCAGGTATCGACCACGGCCAGAGAATAACGGCGCGCGGTATGGGTAACGAGGGCACGCGCGGCGGCGGTGCCGGAGACCTTTACGTTTCCGTAAACGTTCGCCCTCATCCTATATTCGAGCGTGACGGCTTTGACATTTACTGCGAAATTCCAATCACGTTTACGGATGCGGCACTCGGTGCGGAGATTTCCGTGCCTACTCTCGAAGGAAAAACAACCTACGACATTCCGGAGGGAACGCAACCCGGCACAACATTTACCATAAAACAGCAGGGTATTCCCAACATAAACGGCAGGGGCAGGGGCGACCTTATTTTCAAGGTTGCAGTGGAAGTGCCCAAAAACCTTACGGGCGCGCAAAAAGATGCTTTGCGCAAATTTGCAGAGCAGTGCGGCAAGGGGAACTATTCCAAAAAAGAAAAATTCTTCTCTAAAATCTTTGGAAAGGACAGTAAATAATGAAGTGGAACCAGCTTAAAGTTAATTGCGACACGGCAGAGCTCGATACTGTGGCGGCTGTTATGTCAATGCTCGACGAAGGGCTTATGATAGACGATTACAGCGATGCTATGGAGGGCGCAAACAAGGTTTACGGCGAGCTTGTGGACGAAAGCATACTCACGGCAGACGTAACGCGCGCCGCAGTAAGCATTTTTGTGGAGGAAAGTGTGAATTTGGAGGGATATTTCGAGTTTATCAAATCTCACCTCTCTGCGCTTAGCGGTAAATATGATATAGAAGTTATTTCCTCCGACGAAGACGACTGGAGATATGCTTGGAGAAAATACTACAAGCCCACGCGCATAGGCAAAAACCTTATAATCGTGCCGGACGGCGACTCCTACGAGGCGGCGGAGAGCGACGTGCGCATAGATCTAGAGCCGGGGCTTGCTTTTGGTACGGGTACGCACGAAACCACGCGCCTTTGCGCGGCTTTCCTTGAAGAATACGTAAAAGGCGGCGATTATATGCTCGACGTTGGTGCAGGCAGCGGTATTCTTGCCATTTGCGCTTCCAAGCTTGGCGCAGAATACTGCGCGGCTTGCGATATCGACCCCATAGCGGTGCGCACGGAAAAAGAAAATGCGCTTCTCAACGGTTGTACAAATATAGACTGCTTTGTTTCGGACCTTCTTTCCGATGTTACGCTTAAAGAGGGCAGAGCATACGATATCGTTACGGCAAATATAGTGGCAGACATTATTATAAAAATGTCGCCCGAAATCGGTGCTTTTGTGAAAAACGACGGTCTTGTTATAACCTCCGGTGTTATCTGTGAGCGCGAAGCAGAGGTAGATGCGGCTATGGCGGCAGGCGGCTTTGAAAAGGTTACTTCCAAGTATGACGGCGGCTGGTGCGCAGGCGTGTTCAAGAAAATAAAATAATTTGAAAAAAATATACAAAAATCTTTGACAAATGAAAAAAGATGTTGTATAATAATAAAACAATCAGCAAGCGGGAATGATACAGGCAATATCTTCCCGCTGTGCTTTTGTGTTTAAGGCTTTTTTTGAATTTTTTCGCCCAAACTCTGCGCTAAATGACATTTTTTAGGAATTTTTTTGCGTTTGGTGTAATATATACGAGAAAAAATGCGATATTTTATATATTTTTACAAGAAAACTATTGAAATTTAACAAAATGTGAGTTAAAATATATACTGTAAAATATAATAACAGAGAGTTACTCACAATTTTTGAAAGGGGATTACATAAAATGTCAGGAAGACTTTTTCAAGGTGTTATTCACCAAATGAAAGATGCTATCGGCCGCACCATCGGCGTTATAGATGAAAACGGCGCTGTTATTGCTTGCAGCGACCTTATGAAAATAGGCGAAACAAGACAGGCTGTAAAGGAGGAAATGATATACTCCGCAGAATCTGTTGTATACTCCGGCTATACTTACCGTACCATGGCTTCGGATTCCCACCCGGAATACATAGTATTCGTTGAAGGTGAGGACGTTATGGCGGATAAATTCGCTATGATACTTGCGATTTCCTTTAACAATATCAAGAGTTTCCACGATGATAAATACGATAAAACGTCTTTTATCAAAAATATACTGCTTGATAATATTCTCCCCAGCGATATTTACGTAAAGAGCAAGGAGCTCCACTTCGCATCCGACGTTACGCGCGTAGTGTTCCTTCTCAAATTCAATACGAACGGCGAAACATCTCCTTATGATATAATCCTCAATATGTTCCCTAATACAAACCAGGATTACGTTATAAGCATGGGCGAAAACGACGTCGTTCTCGTTCGTGAGCTCAAGCCCGCGACGGTAGACCTCCACGAAACGGAAAAGATAGCAAAAACCATTGCAGATACAATAGCTTCCGATTTCTTTACAAAGGTTTCCATCGGTATCGGTACACCCGTAACAAATATAAAAGACGTTTCCCGTTCCTACAGAGAAGCACAGGCGGCGCTCGAGGTTGGCAGAGTTTTCGATACGGATAAAAACATAATAAGCTACGAAAACCTCGGCATCGGCAGACTTATCTACCAGCTACCCACAACGCTTTGCGAAATGTTTTTGAACGAAGTATTCCAGAAGAGCTCGCTCGATTCGCTCGACCGCGAAACGCTGCTCACCATTCAGTGCTTCTTTGAAAACAACCTCAACGTTTCCGAAACGTCCAGAAAAATGTTTGTTCACAGAAATACGCTCGTATACCGACTTGACAAGATCAAGAAGATAACAGGTCTTGACCTTCGTGAATTCGAAAACGCTATTACATTTAAGGTTGCGCTCATGGTTAAGAGCTATCTTTCCTACAAGCCCAACAGATATTGATTTAAGCCAAAATCAAGCGACCCCGCCGCAAAAGCCAAACGCGGCAGGTTCGCTTTCTGTGTATATATATTACAATTTTCTTGTGTATGTTTGAGGTATTTATGAATCAAAACGAAAACAAAAACGAAAAATCCACATTTGGTGGGGAAGCCTACGCTCCGCCCCAAAAGGCGCCGAAGCAGCCGAGAACGGTTTCTTTGCCTATGACGATAGTGCTCGTGCTTTTGGCGGTGCTTATAACGTTCCAAACGACTTATGTGGTGTTGACTGTTAAACATACTCTTGAGCTTACAAAGACAAAAGCTACCGTCGGCAATTTCAGCGTGCTGATGGAAGCAATGGGATATTACGACGAAAATTATCTTTACGAAATAGACGAAGACACGCTTATAGACCATATGCTTTCCGCTTTCAGCGGTCAGGATAAATACTCTACGTATTATACCCGTGAAGAGTTTATGGAAATGATAGCCTCCGGCAACGGCAACGCAAAGGGTGTGGGTGTGTACGTTTCCGGTACGACCACGTCTATTGTGATAACTTACGTTATGGGCGGTTCTCCTGCGGAAGCGGCAGGGCTTCGTATAAACGACGAGATACTTGCTGTAGACGGTGCGTACGTTTCCCAGATCGGGTATACGGAAGCGGTGGCGCGCGTTGCCGGTGAGGCCGGCACGAGCGTTGTTCTAACTATACTTCGCGATGGCAAGGAAATGAACGTTTCCGTTACGCGCGGCGAATATACACCGGAAACGGTTATATACTCGGAAATGACGAAAAACGGCGAAAAAGTTGGCTATATACGCATTATTCAGTTCGATAAAATTACCGATTCACAATTTAAAACGGCGATGGAAACGCTGGGTAAAAATGGGTGTGAAAAATTTATTTTCGACCTGCGCGATAACCCGGGCGGTAACCTTGACGCCATCATAGAAATACTCGATTACCTTTTGCCGGAAGGACCCATAGTTCACATTTTGGATAAGGATATGAACGTGCTCGAAACGCACAAGTCCGATAAAAACGAGGTGGATGCAGAAATGGTGGTGCTCACAAACGGCAACACGGCATCTGCCGCAGAGCTTTTCACCTCTGCTCTGCGCGATTATAAAAAGGCAACGCTCGTAGGTACGAAAACTTACGGTAAGGGCTGCGGTCAGACACCGTATATGCTTTCCAACGGGGGCGTGCTCTATATAACGGCTTTCTTCTACAACCCACCCTTCGGCGAAAACTATGACGGCAAGGGGATAGAGCCGAATATAACCAAAGAACTGCCCACAGAATACAAAAACAAAAACCTATTTATGCTGCCGCAGGAAAAAGATACACAGCTTGAAGCTGCCCTGACGGCTATTACAAATAAATAAAAACTACTAAGGAGATTTTAGAATTATGGCAAAACAGATTACATCCGTAACAGAAGCAGGCTACCAGAAGCTTAAAGAAGAACTTGACTATTTGAAAAACGTGAAACGCCGCGAAGCCGCTGAACGTGTTGGCGAAGCTCGCTCCTACGGCGACCTTTCCGAAAACAGCGAATACGATGACGCTAAAAACGAGCAGGCTAAGGTGGAAGCCCAGATTGCCGAGCTCGAAGAAACTATTGCACACGTTAAAATCGTTAACCACGAAGATATAAATACAAACGTTGCAAACATCGGTCTTACAGTAAAGGTTCTTTATGTTGAAGACGATGATGAAGTTGAATACAGCCTCGTAGGTTCCCGTGAGGTTGATGTACTCAACAACAAAATTTCCGATCAGTCACCCATCGGCAAAGCTATTATGGGCACAAAAGCAGGCGACAGCGTAACGGTAGATATCCCCTCCGGCAGAATCCAGCTTAAAATCCTCGAAGTTAAAAAGACAGAAAACTAATATATAACCATCTATTATTCAGGAGAACTTAAATGAAAGACGCAGTAAACAACGTAAACGTAACAGAAGAAATGACCGAAGAAAAAATGAGCGAAATTCTCAAGGTTCGCCGCGATAAGCTTGCCGCGCTCAAAGAAGCGGGCAAAGACCCTTTTAAAATCGTTAAATATGACGTAACGGCAAATTCTGCAGAAATTTTCGCAAATTTCGAGGCTATGGAAGGCAAAGAAGTTTCCGTTGCGGGCAGAATGATGAGCCGCCGCGTTATGGGTAAAGCATCCTTTGCACACATTGCAGACGCTACGGGCAAAATTCAGGCATACGTAAAACGCGACGATGTTGGCACAGACGATTATGCAGACTTTAAAAAATGGGATATCGGCGATATCATCGGTATCACGGGTACTGTTTTTAAAACACAGACAGGCGAAACTTCCATTCACGCGCACAGCGTAAAACTCCTTGCTAAATCCTTGCTCCCTCTCCCCGAAAAATTCCACGGTCTTAAAGATACAGACCTCCGCTACCGTCAGCGCTACGTTGACCTTATCGTTAACCCCGAGGTTCGCGATACGTTTGTAAAACGCTCACAGATACTCAAGGAAGTTCGCGCATACCTCGACAGCAAGGGATTTCTTGAGGTTGACACACCTATCCTCCTTCCTATTGAGATCGGCGCTTCCGCTCGCTCTTTCAAAACTCACCACAATACGCTCGATATGGATATGTACCTCCGTATAGAAACGGAGCTTTACCTCAAACGTCTTATCGTAGGCGGTATGGACAGGGTTTACGAGGTTGGCCGTATCTTCCGTAACGAGGGTATGGATACAAAGCACAACCCTGAGTTTACAACGGTTGAGCTTTACCAGGCATTCACGGATTACCACGGCATGATGGACCTTGTTGAAGAGCTCTACAAGCAGCTGGCAGAAAAGGTTTGCGGTTCGCTCGTTATCACATACCAGGGCAAGGAAATAAACCTCGGCAACTGGGAAAGACTTACAATGGTAGAAGCAGTTAAGAAATATTCCGGCTGCGACTACAACGATTGGGCAACAGACGAAGATGCACGCGCTTGCGCAAAAGAGCACCACGTTGAAGTTCCCGAAAACGCTACAAAGGGTACGGTTCTCGCAGAGTTCTTCGATGCATTTGTTGAAGAAAAGCTTATTCAGCCTACGTTTATCTACGACTACCCTGTGGAAAACAGCCCCCTTGCAAAGCGCAAACCCGGCAATCCTGCTTTCACGGAAAGATTTGAATACTTCATCAACGCTACAGAATTCGGCAACGCATTCAGCGAGCTCAATGACCCCATCGACCAGAAAGAACGCTTCGAAAAACAGGTTGCCGCTAAGCTTGCGGAAGACCCGAGCAGCAAGGCAGAAGTTGACTACGACTTTATCACGGCTCTCGAATATGGTATGCCCCCCACAGGCGGCCTTGGCTTTGGTATAGACAGACTTGTAATGCTTCTTACAGACTCTGCTTCCATTCGCGACGTTCTTTTGTTCCCCACTATGAAGCCTATCAATGACTAATTGGCAAAAAAATACACAATAAAGTGTTATTTTTATACTATATCGTACCATATTTTGAATTTTTTAAGTAGCTTTTTAGCGTTTACTAAAAATTTACTAAAATATAATCAAAGCAGAAACAGCCCGATTCACTTAGAATCGGGCTGTTTTTGCTAAATGTGATATATAGTAGTGCGACAAGGAAAATTTTTTATTTTATAGCTCGGGATTACCCCAAAAGCACGTCTGAAACGAGCATCACGCAGAAGCCCACGAGCAGGGAGTATGTTGCGCCGCGCTCGCTGCCGTGCGCGTGAGTTTCGGGTATCATTTCATCGCTGACAACGTAGAGCATGGTGCCACCTGCAAAAGCGAGAGCGAAGGGAAGGATAGCGGAAGCAAGGCTTACAGCAAAATAGCCGATAAGCGTGCCAACTACTTCCACAAGCCCTGTTATCATAGCGCAAACAAAGGTTTTGCGCGGTGTTACGCCTGCGGCAAGCATTGGGCCTATAATTACCATCCCCTCGGGGATGTTTTGCAGCGCGATACCGCCTGCGATGAGAAAGGCTTGCGATGTGTTTCCGGAGCCAAAGCCAACGCCTGCGGCAATACCCTCCGGCAGGTTATGTATAGCTATTGCCATGACGAAAAGCAAAACCTTGGAAAGGTTGGCATTTTTGTGGTCTTCTATGTCTGCGCCGATAAGCTTGTGCAGGTGAGGAACGAGCTTGTCGATTACGTTAAGGCAAAGTGCGCCGGCAAAAATACCGGCTACTGTTATAAGCAAGCCGAATTTGCCGCCGTATTCGATAGATGGGATTATAAGACCCAGCACCGCCGCCGCGAGCATTACGCCTGCCGCAAAGGCAAGCACTATATCTGAAAATTTATGTGATGCTTTTTTGAAAATAAACCCTATAAGCGAGCCTATCACGGTTGCACCGCCAACACCAAGGGCAGTTAATAAAACGGGTGCCATATAAAAATCCTCCCTGAAAGTAGGTTTTTTTCTATGATAACATAATAAATGCCAAAAGTCAAGAATATGCAGAAGTATTTTCTTTTCGGATTATTATTGAAAAACGGCAAATATTATGGTATCATAAAGAAAAATGATTTGGGAAGTGCTTTATGAACGGATATTGGATTGCTACTGTACAAAAACCTACAGAAACCGCTTTTTATAATTTTACAAAGACGTTTGTTCTTTCGCAAAAAGCCATTTCTTTCGAAATAAACGTAAGCGCAGATACGCGCTATAAGCTTTACGTAAATGAAAATTTTGTTTGTGAAGGCCCTTGCCAGGGCGGTAAAGATACACAGTATTTTGAAAGCGCAGATGCTGTGGAATTTTTGCACGTGGGCGAAAACACCTTGCGCATATACGTGCAACACGTTGTGGGTGATATGTTTCTTTCGGAATACCGCAGGGAACAGCCCGCGGTTTGGTTTAGCTCCACTCTAAAGCTGGAAACCGGCGAAAAAACGGAAATAGTAAGCGACAAAACATGGGCTTGCAGCGAGGATTTGGGCGCGAAAACGCACGTTTGCAAGGATATGCACATAACAATGCCGCCAAATGAAACGGTGTTTTTTGATAAAGCAGAAAAAACACATGAAATAGAGGAGCTTTATAAGCCGTGCCTCGAAACTAAATGTGTTACACGCTGGGGTGATGCACAGAAATACATGCTTGCGCCGCGCCCCATTCCTCTTTTTCATGCAGAGGAAGCTCGGGAGCTGAAGCCCGAGCGAACAGGCGAGAATTTCTTTGAATTTGATGCAGAAGAATACACCACGGCATATGTGCGTGTGCGCTTCAAAGCCCCAAAAGGCTATGCCGTGCGCATAATATACTCCGAATGCCGCGCCTTCGAAGAGCATTACCATGATGAAGACGGCGACCTGCGTGTGCGCACGATAAAAAAGAACCGCGACGATGCAGAGGGGAAAATTTTCGGCGCTTACGACCTTCTGTACGGTGCGGGGGAAACGAGAGAGCACACGTTTTTCTGGTTCCGCGCATTCCGCTATATCCGCATTGAATGTGATGTGCCGTTCGAAGTTCAGCTTTTCACAGCGAGATACGTTTACCCTTTTACAAAATTTGCGTGCAGAGAGGGCGTGGGAAGCTTTGTCTCTAACCAAAAAATGCTTGACGATATGTGGAAAATAAGCATAAACACCGTGGAATGCTGCACGCACGAAACCTTTGTAGATTGCCCGTATTACGAGCAGGGGCAGTATTCTATGGACGGGCTTTTGGAATCGCTGTTTGCGCTTCGCCTTTCCAACGATACATCTATGCCGAAGAAATTTATAGAGGACCTTGCACGAGGGCAAAATGCAGAAGGGCTTGTGCCTGCAAAAGCGCCTTGTACCTTCGATCAGCTTATACCGACGTTTGCACTTTTTTGGGTTATGACGGTGCGCGAATACCTGAGATATACGGCAGACGCGGAGTTTGCAAAGAAATACACGGGCACGATCGACAAAGTGCTCGAATGCTTCAATTCTTTCATAGACGAGCGTGGCTTGGTCGGTGAAACACACTATTGGAACTTTATAGATTGGGTGCCCGAATGGAGCAGAAACGGCTCTATAGATGAGGGCAGGACAACGCTTACCGTCTACAGCATGATCTATGCCGCGGCGCTTGTCGATGCGGCTGATATAGCTGAGAAATGCGGCAGACACGGGCTTGCGGCAGAGTACAGAGAGCGCAAGGCGGCGCTCGTTTGCGCGATAAACGAGCATTGCTACGACGAAGAAAAGGGAATGTACACAGACGTTCCCGGCAGAAGGCTTTTCAGCCGCCACACTACGATTTGGGCGGTGCTTTCGGGTTGCGCTTACGGAATGGCGGCAAAGGTGCTTATAGAGCGCACATTCGCCTATAACGACGTGAGCCTTACCACGTTTTCTATGAACTATTTCACGTTCCGTGCGCTCGAAAAGACGGGACTTTACGAAAAATATGCACCTTCTGTTTTCGGCGGATGGAAAAAAATGCTCGATCTTAACTGCACCACTTGGTGCGAAAACCCCGACAGCCCGAGAAGCGAATGCCACGGCTGGAGCAGCACGCCGATGTACGAAATTTCCGCGATGGTGCTCGGTGTTTACCCCACGGAGGATGGCTTTGCCAAAGCACGCATAGCCCCTGTGAGCGTACCGGAGGGCTTCCGCGCAAGCGGCAGAGTGCCGATTCCCGAAGGGTACATAGATGTCGCCGTTTCGCGTGTTGGCGAAAAAATGAGCCTTTCCGTGAATGCTTCGCGCGAAATAGAGCTTGAAATAAAGCTGCCGGGATACGAAGCCGAGAAGGCTTATACGAAAAAATACTTTGCGGAGTGTAAAATTTTATGAATATTATAAAATTCAACGTGGGCGACACGCTGGAAATGAAAAAGCCGCACCCCTGCGGCGGGCAGAAATTTTTGGTGCTTCGCACCGGTTCCGATATACGTGTGAAGTGCTTGACGTGCGAAAGAGATATGACTTTGCCGCGTGTGAAGCTTGAAAAGAACATAAAGCGCGTTTTTAATGAATAAATGCGACGATTTTTAACCGTGTAATTTGTGAAAATTGTATAAATTTACTAATTTTCCTTAAATTGTTCGTGAATACTCTTGAAAAATTCACAAAAAAAGTGTATTATATTAGTAAGAAGAAGGCAGACCGAAAAAAACGGACGGCTTGCGACGGAAGAGCCGTGTTGCCTCTGATTTGTCCGTCGAGAAAGTTGGCTAAGTATGCTTAAAATGATCGTTGGTGTAAAAGGCACCGGTAAAACAAAAACACTTATTTCCATGGTAAACGCTGCAACCGAGCTTTCCGCAGGTTCTGTTGTTTGCCTTGAAAAGGGCACAAACCTTCGCTTTAACGTTAAATATCAGGCAAGACTTATTAACGTTGACGAATACGCTCTCGCTGATGCACAATCTCTCTACGGTTTTATCGCAGGTGTATATGCATCCAACCAGGATATAACACATATTTTTGTTGACGGAACATACAGAATCTGCAACAAAAATATTGCTGAATTTGAAAAATTTGTTCTTGAATCTGCTAAATTGGCAGAAGAAGCTGACATTAACATTGTTATGACGGTTTCCATGCCTCTTGAAGAAATTCCCGAGAGCATTAAAAAATATATGTAATTTTTAAAAAAGTTATATCCGAAATTTAAGCGGCGGTGCAGTTTGCTCTGCCGCTTTTTCCTGTGTAGGGAAGAGAGCAACAAAAAAACAGGCTTGACGCCTGCACATCCTAATATAATAGAAATAACCCTTGATTACTCTTTCACCGTAACCAAGGGTTATTTCTGTTCACTCTTGAAGTCTAATTTCATATTTTCCTCTCTTTCTATGTATTGCCTGCTGTAAAATCTTTTTGGGAAACTTTTTTCACATTGCTTAAGTTGCTGTTTTTTTGATTAAAATTTTTTGCTTTAAGATATTACCTTTTAGCAACCCCACAACTAAAACGCTTTATCTTTTGGCTTTAGATTTTAATCTTTTGTGTGAGTTTACTTTGAGTTGAAGCATCAGGTTTTCATTGGAGTATACCTCTTCTTAAAAATTTATTTTTAGAAAAGAACTTAGGTTTTCATTGGAGTGTACCTCTTTTTAGAATTTGGTTTGGAAAAAATTCAGATTCTCATTGGAGTATACCTCATATAGAATTTCCGTTTTTTGTGTGAGTTTTTTGATAAAGATAGAAGTTAAATGTTGGAATGCACCTCTTTCATTTAAGGCTTATTCTTTTGATAAAAACTAAACCGGAATTTTGGAATGCACCTCTTCCATAGAATATAAAATTGATTTTCATTTGATTGGTACGTACCTGTTATAAGATTGAGCGCTCTTATAATTTTAAAGAATTTTGAGTTCACTTGTGTGTTACTCTTTCTTTGTGATTTTATTATAGCATATATTTTTTGCGTTTTCAATTGACAAATTATAAGAATTGCACAATATTTTTTTGTATAATAGGGAGAACTTTGTGCAGTATTATAAATTATGCTTTACAAATACACATTGGATATGATATAATATTCTTGTAGCGCGGGTTTTGTGTGCCCGTGCTTTTTTTATTTTTGCGCAGTATTCAAAAAACTTGTGTCAATAAAACATTTTTCGCCATAAAATACGGTAGGAGAAGAAGCTCGGCAAGGGCTTTTCTCAATTACTTTTGGAGGAAGATGTTTTATGCCTGAAAACAGAAATAACGTATGCGCAGGTGTAGACTTCGGACGCGACACGGTGTATATCGATACAAACAGAATTCTCGATTGCTGCCGCGATAAGGATTGCTTCGAGGACGTACCCGTTTACCTCGCCTCCCCCTGTGCTGAAGTTTTGCAGACTTGTGTAAATATCAGGACAAAAAGCGCCGAGATCATCGCCGCAAATATAGGGCTCGACGAAATTCCGTTCAGCCCCGGATTCTACCAAATAAATATAAGGATGTTCTTAAAAATAAAATTTGAAGTTTGCCTGGCAAACGGCAGGGCAGAGGAGGTTTGCGGGCTCTGCGTGCTCGACAAAAGCGTGATACTTTTTGGTGGCGAGGGCAACGTAAGCGTGTTCCGTTCCAAGGCGGAGGAGGGCTCCTTCTGTGCAGGTATACTTACGGGTAAGAAGCACACGAACCTGCCCACAGCCGTATTTGAGGTAGCGGCACCGATTATCCTCGGCACAAAGGTGGCAGATCTTATGCCCGGCATGCGTTGCGGCGTGTGCCCGTGCGACATTCCCGAATGCGTGGCGGATTGCTTCGACGGCTGTATGTCATACACTTCCAATATGCCGCGTATAATTACGGTTTCCATAGGGCTTTTCTCTGTTGTGCGTGTGGAGCGCCCGGGGCAGTACCTCGTTACGGGAACGGAATATGCCGTGCCGGAAAAGGTGTGCCCGCCCGATTGCCCGGAAAACCCCTGCGAAATGTTCCGCAGAATGAGCTTTCCCGTGAACGAATTTTACCCTCCCTCTGCCATAGGCTACCAGCCGAAGGTGCAGGCGCAGGGCGGCTGCGGATGCGGCAAAGCAAAATGACATAAAAGAAAAAAACAGACTGTCGTCTCTGCTTTCTTAGCGGAGAAATAGGCTGCACAAAAAACATCGTCAGAGAACTTGTTTTCTCTGACGATTTGTGTTATAATGGAATGGGTGATGAAGATGGATAACGAAAAAGAATTACCAAAACGAAAAGATATCCGTTTGAAAAACTTTGACTATAGTTCTCCCGGTGCCTATTTTGTGACAATATGTACTGAAAACCGGAAAAATTACTTTTGGAGTGGTGAACTGAATCCGCAAATATTTGAATGGCACTCCGTAGGGGCGAACTGTGTTCGCCCGCAAAATCTCCCATTGTCCAACATTGGAAATGCCGTTCTAGAGGAATTGGAAAAATGGCATAAAACATATGAATCTGTGGCATTGTGTTCATACGTTATTATGCCGAATCATTTGCATATTATGATTTTCATCTCTGCCGATGAATACGGGCGACCGCAGGTCGCCCCTACGATAGATAGGATGGTAAAGCAATTTAAGGGATCTGTTACCAAAAAGATTGGACATCCTATTTGGCAGAAATCTTTTATGGAACACGTAATCCGAAACAAGCATGATTTTGAAACCAGATCAAAATATATCTACGAAAACCCTCTTCGGTGGTACTATGACGAATTGTACGCGGAAGAATAGGGGCATGGGCTTTGCCCGATGCCTTTGTAAAACAAAGGCGAAACTGGCGCGATAAAACATGGAAGGAAAAAATATGAATATTCTGTATGATTTATATATTAGTTGCACTGAGGAAGAATGCGGCAAAAAATATTGGGCAGAGCATCTTATAGGTACTTTCAAAACTAAAGATAAAGCCACTACTACGATGAAAAAAGTAATGAGTGAAGGTAAACCGTTTTCAAAGCCCGATTGTGAGCCACGAATACAGGAGGTGGAATTAGTTGGAGAAATTTTAAATGTTGATTCTGTATATCGCTTTTTTGGATATAACAAAGATGGAGATATAATTTGTAGCTCTTATTATGCAGAAAAAGCTACAGCAATCCAAGATTTCATAAGGGCAAAGAAAAACAATTATGGACGAGATTGGTCTTTGAACACCTATAAATTAGGATAATTACCGTTTTTTTATACAAAAATCCCCCGACAGACTTTAGAAAAATCTGTCGGGGGGTATCTCTTTGTTTTTTGCGGATCAAATATTGCTTATCCGTAGGGGAGACCTGCGGTCTCCCGCGGGCGAACACAGTTCGCCCCTACCGTGTGTTTGTGAAAGATTTTGCGCTTTCTCCGCTAATTTTGCACGCGCTCGTGCGACAGTCTGTTTTGCTATGTAAGCTTATTTTTCGGGAATGAATGCTCTGATAACAGCGAATACACCGTTGATTATGAGTATTACACCTGCAACGATAACAGTCCATTCGATAGCGGCGCCGCGGCTTGTGATAAGGAAGAAGGAAGCAACAAGACCGAGAGCAGGCTCGATAAGACCGAGAACAGTTGCGAGAATTTTGATCTTTCTGTTTTTAACAACTGCTACTATTGTTCTGATGATTTCGGCAAGGCTGTAAACGAGGATAACGATGCCGAGAACGAGGAGCGCGATGTCGAGAAGCAACCAACCGATAAGAAGAACGGCTGCGCCGAGAAGAACTTTTACAATGCCGGATGCTATAGCGCCGCGAACGAGGTCGAGAATTGCGAGTACGATGAGGGCAACACCGAGAACGGAGATGCAAATGCCGATAACGTCAGCTTTTAGAATAACAAAGAGGATACCAAGTGCCAAGGTCATAGCAGCAGAGATGAGATGGGATGTGGTTTTCATTGACAAACTCCTTAAAAAAATTGAATTTATACTTATTTAAAAGTATATGAATATATGGTTTCCGTTGCTGTTTAACATAATATCACAAAATATGTGTAAAGTCAACAAAAAAACAAAAAAATATTGTGCTGTACGACAATTTTTCGGTGTATCAAAATGCAAACATTTTGCATAAAAAGCATTGACAAACCCAAATCTATATGATATCATATTGATATCACAAGACAATGGTGTTTTATTATAAATATAGTAACTGTGCCGCTTCGCGGCAGAAGGAGTGTGCTTATATGCTGAAAATAGAAAATTTTACAAAATCATATGGGGAAAAGAAGGCGGTGGACTCGCTTTCGTTACATATACAAAAAGGCGAAATATATGGCTTTATAGGCCATAACGGTGCGGGTAAAACCACGACGCTGAAGGCGGCGACGGGTATTCTCGATTTTGAGAACGGCGAAATATACGTAGACGGCGTTTCAATACGCAAGGACCCGATATCCTGCAAGAGAAAAATTGCTTATATCCCCGATAACCCCGATCTTTATGAATTCATGACAGGTATAAAATACCTTAATTTTATTGCAGACGTTTTCGGCGTGGGTGCGGCGGAGCGTGGCGAGCGTATACGCAAATACGCGGGGCTTTTTGAGCTTACGGCGAGCCTTGGTCAGCCTATAAGCTCTTATTCACACGGTATGAAGCAGAAGCTTGCCATAATTTCCGCGCTTATACACGAACCCAAACTTATTATAATGGATGAACCATTTGTAGGACTTGACCCGAAGGCGGCGCATATTTTAAAGGAGATTATGCGCGAAATTTGCGCTCATGGCGGTGCGATATTCTTTTCCACTCACGTTCTGGAGGTCGCGGAAAAGCTTTGCGATAAGGTTGGAATTATCAAAGGCGGTAAGCTTATAAAATCCGGTACGATGGAAGATGTAAAGGGCGATGCTTCGCTTGAGGCTGTGTTCCTGGAGCTGGAGGAAGAAGATGATTAAAACTCTTATAAAAAAACAGCTTTTAGAGCTTTTTGCCACGATGTTCGGCAGAAGTGCTATTGGGAAAAAGGGAAATAAAAAGGGCATGGTGGCGCTTTACGCCGTGTTGCTCGTTTACGTTTTCGGCGTATTTTCCTTTTTGTTTTACGGCACGGCAGATATGCTTTTCGGCTCGTTTGTGCCCATGGGGCTTGCTTGGCTTGTGTTTGCATTACTCGGTATAGCGGCCACGGGCTTTGGCGTGCTTGGCACGGTATTCCTTGCAAATTCCATGCTGTACAATGCAAAGGATAATGATCTTTTGCTTTCTATGCCGATAAAACCGAGCAACATAATAATTTCGCGTGTGTTTACCATATATATTATGGACTTTTTCTATGAAGCGATGATAATGTTGCCTTGCTTTGCGGCGTACATCGTGCGAGGCAACGTTTCATTCGGTATAATTTTCGGTGCCTTGGTGCTTCTTTTTGCGTTGCCGCTGCCCGCGCTTGCTATTTCGCTGGTGCTTGGCTTCATAGTGGCTCTTTTCTCCGGTAGAGTGAAGAATAAGAGCCTTGTTACAATGATCATTTCCGTGGCATTTATAATTGTTTATTTCTACGTCATTATGCAGGTGGAAAATTATATTGCCATGCTTGTATCAAACGGTGAGGCTATAGGGGCAGGCATAAAAACTTTCGTTTACCCACTCTATTCCATTGGCTTGGCGGGCACCGGAGATCTTCTCCATTTGCTTATTTTCACGCTTTTCTCTGTGGCTTTGTTTGCAATTATATATTTGGTGGTTTGCAAAAGCTTTTTGAAGCTTGCTACTATGAAAAAGGGCGGCAAAAAAGCCGTATACCGCGAAAAAGCGTACAAAAACCGCGGCGGCGACATTGCCTTGCTGGGCAAAGAGCTTTCTCACATATGGGCATCCCCTATGTATCTTATGAACAGCTCGGCAGGTTCTCTTATATTGATAATAGGCGCAGTGGCTCTTTTGATAAAGCTTAATGATGTTTTGGTTATTTTGGAGTCGTTCCCCGCTTTTTCCGGCATTTTGCCTCTTATAGTGGGAGCAGCGATACTTTCTATATCCTCTATGAATCTTGTAACGGCACCATCTATTTCTTTGGAAGGTAAAAATATGTGGCTTTTGCGTTCGCTTCCCATTTCTGCGTGGAGCGTGCTTAAAAGCAAGCTTTCTTTGCATATGATTGTAAACGGTATTCCTACGCTTATTTTTGCAGTGATTTGCGCTGTGTTTTTGCCTATGAATATTGTTTCTCGTATATTTTTGCCCGTTTTGGCGATAGTTTTTAATCTTATGTTTGCCGCGATAGGCCTTGCGGCGAACCTGAAGCATCCGAGCTTCGATTGGACAAACGAGGTAGTGCCTGTAAAGCAGGGGCTTTCCGTGTTGCTCACGATGCTGGTGGGAATGGGTGTTACCATGTTCTTTGTCATAGCCTACATCGTGCTTGTGTTTGCGCTGGAGCTGGCATTGCCTGCGGAAATATTCCTCTTTGCTGTGTTTGTTATATGCTCTGCCGCTACAGTTTTGCTTTATTCCTGGCTTTACAAGCGCGGCACCAAAATATTTGAAACATTCTGATTTTGCTATTTACTTTTTTCAGCTTTTGTTGTAAAATAATGTTAGCTAAATTTCTTTTGCTAAGGAGGCAACATTATGAAAAAAAGAATTTACAGAACGGAAAAAGATAAAAAGCTATGCGGTGTTTGCGGCGGCTTGGCTGAATACCTCGATTTAGATCCCACGCTCATGCGCCTTTTATGGGTGCTGGTGGCTTGCTTTACGGCAGGCACTGCTTTCGTTGCATATATAGTTGCGGCTATTATTGTGCCCAATAAATCCGAAGTGGAAAAAGAAATGCAGGAAGAAGCAAAAAAATCCGACGAAAATGTCAACGAAAATAAATAATTTACGAAAAGCCCGCGCAGGTAAAATCCTGTGTGAGGGCTTTTTCGTCATTTTGAAAGGAATATATATTTTATGAAGAAGATAATTTCTCTTATACTTGCGCTTTTATGCGCTTCCATGCTTACGGGGTGCAATTTTGGTATCAACTTTGTAAATCGTTATGGCAACTATGCCGATGCGAGTAAATATTCCGTGGGCAGCTTTACCTATGCCGCGGAAGACGTAGACGCCGTGGAGATAAACTGGGTAAACGGTGAAATAGAAATAGTGCAGAGCGAGCTTGCAGAGCTTTCTGTAACGGAAAATGGCGAAACACTCGATTCCGAAGAGCAGATGCACTATTATATCCGCAACGGCAAGCTCATTATACACTATTGCGAATCGGGCCATTTCGGCGAAATAAATTCCGCAAAGAAAAAGCTCCGCGTGGAAATACCCGTAGATGTAGACGTAGATATAGATAACGTAAGTGCGGATATAAGCATAGGCGAAATGCGCGTGGGTGATTTCGAGCTTACCAACGTTTCGGGCGATGTAAGCTTTGCAGGTATTACCGCAGATTGGGATATAGATATCGAAATAGTAAGCGGAAAAATAGATGTAAAAAGCGTTTGTGCGCGTACATTTTCCGTAAACGGTGTTTCGGGCAATATAAATGCCGCAAAAATAGATGCAGACGAAATAGATATAGAAATAGTATCCGGAAAAACGGAGCTTGTGCTCGCGAGAGCGTGTGAAGTAGATATTTCCGGTGTGAGCGGCAACGTAAAGATCACCTTGCCGGAGGGTATCGGGGCAGAGGTAGAGCTCGACAGCGCAAGCGGAAACCTACACTCCGACAGAGATTATACAAAAAAAGGCGACACTTATTTTTTCGGTGGCGGTGAAGCAAAAATAGATGTGGAAACCATCAGCGGAGAATTGTATATTTATTAAAATCAAAGGGAGAACATTATGAAACAGGCAAAATGGATTTGGGCGCCGAAGGCGTTTGAGCTTTACCACGGAATGCTCGTACACAACAGAAGAACCATAGGCGGCACGTATCATCCGCCGATGTGGCGTGTGGACGCACCGAGCAGAAATCTTTTCTTATATAAAACAGCGGTGCTTGAAAAAGAGGAAACGCTCGTTTTCCATGCTAATACGAAAGATGCGGCGATCCGTGTAAACGGCAACGAATGGTGCCCGGAGGGCTCTGTGGTTAAATTGCCCGCCGGCAAGGTTATGGTAAAGGCGAATGCATATAAAGACGGCGGCTTTCCCGCGTTTTATATAGAGGGGGACACGTTTGCCTCCGACGAAAGCTGGAAGCTTGGCTCCTACGGGCTTTCAGACCTGCCTGCAGGCACAAACGATATGTACACCGAGCTTTCAGATAACCCCGAGGTGTTCAAATTCGCATATAAGCGAATTTTCCCAACATCAAGCGAAAGCGTGTGCGGCGGCACCCTCTACGATTTCGGCAAGGAATGCTTTGGTAAAATAGTGGTTGAAAACGCCGAAAAGGAATGCTTCGAGGTTTTCTGCGGTGAATCGCGCGAGGAAGCGCTCGATACGCCCAATTCTATTGTAAAGCTTAGCATAAAATGCCAAAACGGCACGTGTAGCACCGAAAGCGTGGCTTTCCGATTTATTTTTGTGCCGAATGAAGCGGGGAAATGTGATGTTTCCGCAGATTTTGAGTATTTGCCCGTAGAAAACCGAGGCTCCTTTACCTGCGAAGACGAGCTTGTGAACAAGATCTACGATATGGCGGTCTACACGCTGGGGCTTAACTCTCGCGAAGCATATTTCGACGGCATAAAGCGCGACCGCTGGGTTTGGGGCGGCGACGCATACCAGAGCTTTCTTGCAAACTATTACCTCGCTTTCGACCTCGACACGGTGCGCCGCACCCTGCGTATTTTGCGCGGAGACGGCAAAATAGGCACGCACGTAAACACTATACCCGATTATACGTTCTATTGGATAATAAGCCTTTGGGAATACTACTGTTACACGGGCGATAAGAGTTTCATTTTCTCTGCTTACCGCGATATGCAGGATCTGCTCGAATTTTCCGAAAGTAGGCTTTCGGAAGATGGGCTCTATAAAAAAGGGCGCGGCGACTGGATTTTTGTGGATTGGGCAAATAACTTCGATAAGGATGCAGGGCCTATCTGCGCAGAGCAGATGCTGCTTTGCCACGCATATGAGTGCGCCGCAAAATGCGCCGAGCTTGTGGGCGATGTGGAAAAAGCACCTGTTTATGCGGCGCGTGCGCTCGATGTGCGCGAAAAAGTAAACGCGCTCTATTGGGACGAAGAAAAGCACGCATTTATAGACGATTATAAGAGCGGCAACAGAAACGTTACTCGCCATGCGAACATTTTCGCTATACTCTACGACCTTACGAGCGCAGAGCGCAAAGCGGAAATTATAGAAAAGGTTATAAAGAACGATGCTGTACCCGCCATTATAACACCTTACTTCAAGTTTTTCGAGCTTGCGGCAATGTGTGAAATAGGCGACCTTGCTTACGTTACAAATATGCTCCGTTCCTATTGGGGAGGAATGATAGCAGAGGGTGCCACGACCTTCTGGGAAACATACGATCCGAATATGAATGGTGCAGAGCATTACGGAATGTACGGAAGACCATACGGTAAGAGTCTTTGCCACGCTTGGGGTGCCACAACGCCGCTGTATATATTCGGCAAATACATTTTGGGCGTGCGCCCCACAGATGCAAACTATGCCAGCTTCGAGGTGCAGCCGTGCACGCAAACGCTGGGCTTAGGCGCATTTTCCGGTGTTGTACCCACGCCGCACGGCGATATAAAGGTCTGCGTAGGCAAGAGAAGCGTGAAAGTGCTTTCCGAGCTTTCGGGCGGCAAGCTCATAGTGGGCGGAAAAACGTACGAGATAGAAAAAGACAAAGAGATATGTATTGAAATCTAAAAAAGAAAGGCTAAGAGGCCTTCCATAAAGCAGGGTATGACTTGCCGAAAAGCAAAAGGAGTACGAGCAATTGGCGCGATACTCCGATAAGAGTATCACGCCAGTTCTATTCGCCTCTCGGCGAGTTCTATTGCTTTGCAGTGATATTCGGCTTACGCCGAGTGATATTCGCTTCGCGAGTTTTGGAGGCGAATAGAATATCACTGTGAGGCGTAACCGAACAATATCACTGCCCGCAAGGGCAATATCACTCTTTGCGAAAGCAAAGAATATCACTCATAGACAGCAGAAAAAGAGAGAGTCTTACGGAATTTTGCTTCCGCATGACTCTCCCTTCTGTTTTATCGCGCCAGTTTCGCATTTGTTTTACAAATGCATCGGGCTGCGCCCATACCCCTATCTTAATTTATCCGATAAGAACATCACACATTTTGTTCGTACTCCTTTTGAGTCTTTTTATAACATAGGAAATTGCGCGCAAATCGTGCGCAATTGCTTGTTCAAAAAAAGTTTTCCTTATGCAAAAATGCCCGATTTTCGGGCATTTTATAGTTGCCGAAGGCAACTTTTTTATTTTTTAAAAAGCTCTGAATATTCTTTGTAATCACGAATTGTATTAAAACTTTTTCGTTTACACATTGCCTCAATATCATCTAAAAGCGTAGTATTTCCGGTATGACACCATTTGCGTGAGTCAATTGTTAATTTATTGAAAAGCGGTGCGCTAAAAGCATATTCGCCGGGAGATATGCTATCCAATAAATCATATTCTTTTGCGTGGTATATTGATTTCTTTAAAAGCTCTACAGCTTCATTTATATGCTGTTCCTTGGCTTCAATTTCAGCTTTGCGAAATTGAATGTGAGCCATTTCATAATGATAGCTGCAATAGTTTCCGTCGGGTATCATAGCATTTATGATTTCTTCAGCGGCTTTGCAAGTATATTTATTTTCGGATATATTATTCCACAAAAGCGTGTCGATCAAAACCATAAAAGTTCCTTCCAAATAATGTTGTTTGTGCTTTATTTGCTCTTCTCCTTCCAAACACATTCCGAGCAATTTGTCTTTATCGGAAGGAATAATTTTTGCTTCGGGAAATAGATCAACGTATTTTTTTGCTTCTTTTTTACACCCCTTGCCGCATAAGCATTGTACAATTCCCGTAATTGCGTCTACTTTGATTTTGTCATCGTCTGTGTTTTCAATAACGGTATCAAATAACCTAATTGCTTTCTCGCGCTCCTGTTCGTAGGCTTCACCATCGAGTTCCCCTATGTCACGGCACCAAACAGTCCATGCATAGTTATTTAGCCACTTCATATCACCGGGATATTCTTTCACGGCGGTTTCACACACATTGAGCCTGGCAAGCATATCACCATTTTTAAAGGTTTCGTCATAATCAGCTTTCAATTCAGCATAACGCATATCATTGTTTTCGGGAATAGCTCCAAGTAATTCGTCGGTGGTAACGTTCAAAAGCTTTGCTAATGGAACGATCAACGCAAGGTCCGGGCTTGACAAACCCGTTTCCCATTTGGAAACAGCCTGATACGATACGCATAGAAAATCAGCAAGTTTTTCTTGTGTTAAATCATTCTTTTTTCTTAATTGCTTAATTCTTTCGCCAATCGTCATAAAATTACCTCGTAAAAATAATTGAATCCGGATTCTGTATTTATTATATCATACACCCAAATTCAATACAATAACTTGTTTTTTGACTTAAATGCAACTACCGGTTGAGCTTGAGAACAAAAACTTGACGCACTCGCTTTTTTGTATAAAGCAGATAAAAGGCTATTGATTTTTGGCGTATAAAGTGGTATTATATTATATAAAGTTATTTTCGATTTTTGGGAGATGCTATGAAGCAGAATAAAATAAAGGTCATATTGTTTGCTGCTATAGGCGCAATTTTGCTGTTGCTATTGATATTTTTTGCTTTTTCCTTGCTCGGCAGCGGAGGCAGTCTTCGCCATCAGCATAATTTCAAAGAAATTGTAAGCTTCGATGCCGAAACACATAGCTTAAAGTGCAAATGCGGAAAAACGCAGGAAGCGGAGCACGTATACGGTGCCGAATACGAGCTGCAAACAGAACCTACGTGCAGCCAAAAGGGCACGGGTCTTTTCACCTGCCAATACTGCGAAAACACTGTGGTAAAGGAGCTGAGCATGGAAGTGCCCCACAAATACCGCAACGGTGTTTGCTCCAATTGCAATTATATAGAAACCACAGATGAAAGCTTTTTTGATTTTACGCTGCTTGAAGACGGTACGTACAGCATCTCTGTAAAAGACGGTGTGAAAGACCTGCCAAAGAACGTGGGCATACCCGAAAGCTATGGCGGAAAACCCATAACAGTAATAGCGGAATCTGCTTTTGAAGGAAACAAGCTGCTTGCCGGAGTTAGGATCCCCGATACGATTACTACCATCGGCTACTCTGCGTTTTATAACTGTACGAAGTTGAGTTACATCGATATGGGCGAGGAAGTGAAGGTCTTGGGGCGTTTTGCATTCGGCGGATGTTCTTCTCTTGCCAAAATCGAGCTTTCGGATTCTGTCGAAATGATAAGCGCATACGCTTTTGCAAACTGCAGCTATTTGAAGAATATAACCATGCCCAAAAAACTGAAATTTATAGGCAACGGCGCTTTTGCAAACTGCAAAATGCTTGTATCTGTGAAAATAAGGGGTTCTTCACTTGAAACGATAGAGGAAAATGCTTTTAACGGCTGCCTGCGCCTTGAAACGGTCGTTTTGCCCAATACGGTAAAATTTATCGGTGCTTGCGCTTTCTATGAATGCGGAAGGCTTACCGATATAAATATCCCTACGAGCGTGGAATACATCGGTAACGAAGCGTTCTATAACTGCAAGGATCTAAATTGTAGCATTGTTTTCCCCGAAACGCTCCGATACTTGGGCGATGAAGCTTTTGCGATGTGCAGAAGCCTTGAAAAGGTTACGTTGCCCGCAAATATGCTGAATATAGGAAACGGAATTTTCAAAAACTGCATTTCGCTTACCGTTCCGACACTACCCGAAACGCTGGAGGAAATAGGTTATGCCGCTTTCTACAAATGCTACAAATTGCCGGAATCGTTGCCTGTTTCTCTTGAAAAAATAGGCTCTCACGCTTTCTATTCCTGTGAAGTTGGCGGAAAAATAAATTACAATGGCACAAGAAGCGAATTTTCCCGTATAACCATAGAGAGCAGCGCCTTTGACTCGGTCGATGCAACAGTCGTTTGTACCGACGGCGAAATAGTTTTGAATTGAAAATAAAAACTTGCCATTTTTTTGTGGCAAGTTTTTTGATTTTTGTGAAAAAATACAAAAAAATAAGTGCGAATCTTTCTCTATATTAGTGTGAAAAATTAATTTTTATAGAAAACCTATTGACATTATTTCGATTTTTTGGTAAATTAAAATTAATATAAAAAGTCGTTTTTTAGCGCTAAAAAACGGCGGTCTGCCACAAAAATGGCAGACCATCATATACTTGCAAAAAACAATATTTCGGAAAAATAGCCGATTTTCTGATATTGTTTTGTGAGGTATGATGCTTTATTTTTCATTAATTTTTATGAAAAGGAGAAAAACTATGAAAAACAGAAGAAAAGCGATTATGTCATTCTTGCTTATTGCTTGCCTCATTATGGGTCTTGGTTATGCGGCGTTTACAGACTATATGGACATTAACGGTAGTGTTGAAATGAATGTAAATGACGTTACAGACGGTAATGTATATTTTAGTGCAGCAAGAGCTCTTAATCCCGATGCACAGCAGGTTGCAAATACGGCTAATATCAACCCTAATAACCCTGATAAAGCCTCTTTTACTGTAAAAAACCTTGTGTCTGAATCGCAGCAAGCAAACTTTGAATTTGATGTAACAAATTCAAATACAGTAGATATGTATGTGAAAATTGACACTAGTCAAAATATGTATGTTACTACAGATGCGAGCACATATTATGAGTTAACACCTACGTGGAAAACAGGCTCTGCTCAGCAAGACGGATATGTTTTGATTCCTGCTTCTGGTACGGTAACTGTTAATGTTCTTGTTCATATGATAGATACACCTGATAGGGTATTGAATGCATCTTTCCTTGTTACCCTTGAAGTTGTAGATGCAGAAACATACGGTATAAATACAACTCCCTAACTTCTGAAACATAACTCGCGAAAGGAGGGCGAATACATTGAAACCTATGAATAGAGATGTGAAGGTAATATATACTTCCTCTGTGGCTATTGTAGCCGCCCTCCTTTTAGCATTGTTTCTCCCCGGCAACAGCGTAAGGGCGGTAACAGCGCTATTACTCGCTGCTTCCGCTGTTGTCGTTTTTCGGCTAATAAAAAAGAGAGCGATCTTATCCATAAACAAAAGGGAAGTCCTTGGGCTTATGGCTGTGATCGGCGTTTTGTATATTGTGCTCTATTATCTTTCGGGCATTAAATTCGGCTTTTATAAATCGCTGACACCGCTTTCTGTTACAAACTTTTTTAAGTATATTTTACCAATTTCAATTATAATCATTGCAGTTGAGATTATAAGAAGCATTTTGCTTATGCAAAACAGAGGGTTTGTTGCTGTGCTCGCATACGTTGCGGGCGTGCTTTCCGAAATGCTCGTTTTTTCGAGCCTTTCGTATATTGTAACATTCAGCCGTTTTATGGACGCTGTGGGGCTTACGCTCCTGCCCGCCGTTACGGCAAATTTGCTTTATAACTATATTTCAAAAAAATACGGGGCATACCCCAATATAGTATACAGGCTTATAATAACGCTGTATACCTATATTATTCCCGTATACCCGCAAACACCCGATTCTCTTTTTGCGTTTGCAAAGCTCTTCGTGCCGCTTGCGGTATGGTTTTTCATAAAAACGCTTTATGAAAAAAAGAGCTATTTCGAAAAACGCGAAAGCAAAATCGCGAGCCGCATAATATCTGCGGTTTTGGTGCTTTTTATGATTTCAACCGTGATGCTTATTTCCTGCCAATTTCGCTTTGGGGCGCTTGTTATTGCTACGGAAAGTATGACAGGCGAGCTTAACAAGGGCGACGCGATAGTTTATGAAGAATACGATGAACAGCTTATAAAGGAGCAAGATATAGTCGTTTTCAACGCAAACGGCAAGCGTATAGTACACCGTGTGGTAGAAATACAGTGTATCAACGGCAGAAACAGGTATTTCACAAAAGGTGATGCCAACGACGATTGGGATTCCGGCTATATCACCGACGATAGGATAGAGGGCGTGGTGCTTTTCAAAGTTGCTTATATAGGGTACCCCTCAATCTGGCTGAGAAATATCTTTAAATAAATTTCGAGAGGTGCTGCTATGTCTGAAGCTGAAAAGAAAAGAAGATTTGACTATAAGCAAAACAGAAGCAAATGGATAAAAATTATTTCGGCAATAGTCGTAATAGTTTCGCTTATAACGATTCTTTTTTCTGTTACATACTATAAAATGAACAAAAACTACTATATCGGCTATACCGAAAACGGTGCTGTCGATTATAGAGTATACCTTAAAGAAAACGATTTCTTTGAGGAAGAATATCTTGGCAAAGACCAGGTTTATATCGCATCTCTTGTAGAACGTGTTGTGGCAGATTTCCGATATGAGCTTAAAATGGAAGAACAAGCCAATTTTAACTATACCTACAAGGTGAATGCAATTTTGGAAATCGCAGACAGAAGCACGGGTGTTTCATATTATCATCCCGCATATGAGCTTGTGCCGGAGCAATCTATAACGCTTGATGGCGCTACAGATAAAATCGCTATTTCCGAAAGAGTGGAAATAGATTACGATACCTACAACGAAATGGCGAAAAAATTCATTTCCACATACCAGCTCAAAGATACTAAGAGCGCGGTTGTGCTTGAAATGCAGATAAACATTATAAGCTCCTGCGAAAACTTCGAGGAGGATAACAACAACAGCTATACCGTTTCGCTCCACATTCCGCTTACAGAGCAGAAGGTAGACGTTGAAATAAGCTCCAGTGTGCCCACGGAGGAAAGCAAAATTCTTGCTTGCAACAAAAATACCGCAAAGCAGTTTTTTCTCGTTCTTTCAATAATTATGGCTTTGATAGATGCAATAATTATATTGCTTCTTATAGCATTTATTTATATCACAATAAATTCAGATATAACATACGAATCTAAGGTAAGAAAGATCGTTTCCAACTACAAATCATACATTCAGCAGATAAATAATCCCTTCGATATGGAGGGTTACCAGCTGCTTTACGTAAACGAATTTACGGAAATGCTGGAAATAAGGGATACTATACAATCCCCCATTCTTATGAACGAAAACGCAGACAAAACCTGCACGAAGTTCATAATTCCCACAAACACAAAGCTTCTTTACATCTTTGAAATAAAGGTTGACGATTACGATCTGCTTTACAACGAGCAGCCCGAAGAGGAAGTAGTTCCCGCCGAAGAGCCCGAAATGGAAGAAGAAACCGTAATACTTATGGAAGAGGTTGACGAAGAAGAACTCGCGGAAGCGATAGCCACACCCAGCTTTTCGCTCGATAAAATAGACTACGACCCGGACGACGACGAGGAAGAGGAAGAGGGCGTAGAGGTAATAGGCGTTGTATGGCCCGAAAGAGCGCGCCACAACAAGGTATACCGCTATGACCCGAGCGGCGAACGCGTTACAAACGGAGATATAGTTCTCGTGCCCACAAGAGATGCGGCGCAGAACAGAAACGTTATCCGCAAAGCGACGGTCGCACACGGCAACCACAAGGTTGACCCCGAGCACCTGCACCATCCGCTTAAAAAAATAATCGGTATAGTAAGGCGCAAAACAGAGGAAGTGCTTGCACCGCGCGTAAACGAAAACGCCGATAACCAATAAATGAATTTTTCAAGGAGGACGCATATATGAAACAAGCCTATAAAACGGTTTTCTGCATAGCGTTCTCCTTAATTTTTGCGTTTATGGCTTTTGGCTATGCAGAGCTTACCGATTATATGAATATAAGCGGTACAGCTTCGGCAGAACCTCCAAAAGCTGTCTATATTACGAATATAGAGCTTATTGAAGAGCAAAATAACGGAAAAAGCATAGATTTTGATGATTTTTTCCCGACAAACGTGGAAAGCACTGTTTCGAGCACTTCCAATAATGGCAAGATTATATATAAAATAACCGTTTTCAACAATACACCGTATAAATATGCTTATGCGGGTATTGTCTGGGATGCAAGTGCAGACGGATACAACGGAAATTCCGCTATAAGTACAACTTCCGGAAGCTCTAAGCTTTATATAAAAACAAGTGAAGATAAGGATGGAAATATTCCGTTTGACACAAATGATTCTATTGAATCAGGGCAAACGCGCGTGTTTTATGCCACATATACCATAGGTGGAAATTTAAAAAATACGCAACTTCATACTTTTGTAAATTATAAATTCGGCGTTCACAGAGATTCTGCGGGGGATATGGCGGCAGAGCAGATACTTATAAAATTTGATGAAATACTTAATACGGAAGATTCCTACAATAGACTTATAACCGATATTGACGATAAATACAGAGGTCAAGATTGGCAGGCAACATATATAGGAAATGTTTCAGGCGCGGGCAATGAAGGAAATTCTAATGACGTAAAGACAATAGAAGATCTTTTCGGAGAAGAATTGAAGCTTAATATAGCGGGCGAAGATACTACCATTACTCTTATGGTTAAACGAGAAAATATAGACGGCAATGAAAATACCGGCGATAATTACACCGCGACCTATACTACAACGGGGTGGCGTCCTCAAACTTATACATCTACCAAAAAGGGCTGCGAAATGACCCTGTATATGACGGCTGATAAGTTGGATAATACAAACCGCGAAGCGGTGGTGTACATAGCGATATTTACTTGCTTGAGAGATGCCAATGATAAACCGACAGGTTGGTATTTGATGGGTGAAGTGTATGAAGGCCTTGCACCTATATACAGTTATGGCGGCGACCCTGATGGCACCGGTTCTTTCCACACCGATTCTTGGGATACCATAGAAAAAACTTATAAGGTTACGGAAAACTTCAGTTATACAATCCCGAAATCGAATAATAACACAGGCAGAACAACAGTGGTAAACGTTATAAATGCTACAAATATTGCTGCAAACACAGAATTTTTGAGCTTGCTGAGAACGGCAAGAGCTATCTTGAACGGCGAATACGGTTCGTTCGCGGGCAGCGGCATTGTGGCTATTCAGGAGGCGCTGGAAAAGGCTGCACCGTATTATACGGATAATAACGGTAGTCTTGGTGTTAAAACAGGCACTACATTGGCAGACCTTATACCGATACTCAAAGAGCTGGAATCTGTTATCGTTCCTTTCAAAGACGATATAAACGCGGCAAATTAATAACAAAAAAGCGATGTGAAAACCACATCGCTTTTTATTGCAGAAAAATACTTACTGATGAGAGTTTTTTTTCATCTAACTAAGAGCAAAAACAAAAGAAAAAAAGCACTCGCTGATGCAAGTGCTCTTTAGTGGTGCGAGAAATGTAGGGCGGTTAAGAAAACGTCCTAAACGGACATTTTTACGCCCGGAGTTTGTGTGCTGTGCGCACAAACTGTCCCGTTTCTCGACCATAAGGAGTAAATATAAATTTGAAATTTTGATAAAGGCGCTTTTTATAAATAAAAAAGGGATTGAGCTATTAACTCAACCCCTTATGGTGCGAGAAACGGGACTTGAACCCGTACGGTGAATCCACACGCCCCTCAAACGTGCGCGTCTGCCAGTTCCGCCACTCTCGCATATATGTGTTGTTCTTCACAACGCATATGAGTATAGCATAATTTTAATTATTTGTCAATAGCTTTTTTAATTTTTTTGAAAATAAAAAATAAACAAAAATGATGCAAGTGTAAGAAATATATTGAATTTATTTGAATTTTGTTGTAAAATAAAAATATAAAAAATAAAAGGAGATTATCATGAACGTATTTCCCGAGGTAAAAAAGAATTTTGGGTTCGGCTGTATGCGTCTGCCTATGAACGGCGAAGAGGTGGATCTTGCCGAATTTTCCAAAATGATAGACATTTTTATAGAAAACGGATTTAACTATTTCGACACGGCACACGGATATTTGAACGGCAAGAGCGAAACCGCCATACGCGAATGCCTTACGAAGCGCTACCCCAGAGAGGCGTATTTGCTGACAGATAAGCTTTCCTCCAATCATTTTGATAAAAACGAAGATATACGACCGCTTTTTGAAAACAAGCTTGCGGCGTGCGGCGTGGAATATTTCGATTTTTATCTTATGCATGCACAGAATAAGGAAAAATTTGAAAAATACAAGGCTTGCCGCGCCTATGAAACCGCATTTGAGCTTAAGGCAGAGGGAAAGGTAAAGCATGTGGGGCTTTCTTTCCACGATAAAGCAAACGTGCTCGACACGATACTTACGGAATACCCCCAAATAGAGGTTGTGCAAATACAGTTTAACTATGCCGATTACGATGATGCTTCCGTAGAGGGCAAGAAAGTATACGACGTATGCCGCAAGCACGGAAAACCGATTATCGTTATGGAACCTGTAAAGGGCGGCAGCCTTGTTAACCTGCCGGACGAGGCAAAGGCAATTTTCGATGAGCTTGGTGGCGGAAGCCCTGCAAGCTATGCCATACGCTATGCCGCAAGCTTCGAGGGCATCTTCATGGTGCTTTCCGGTATGGGCAACGTGCCCATGATGGAAGAAAACGTAGGCTTTATGAAGGATTTCAAACCGCTTTCAAAGGCGGAATTTGCGGCTGTGGAAAAGGTTTGCGAGCTTTTCCGCGCGCAGAACCTTATCGCCTGCACGGCGTGTAACTACTGCACGGAGCGTTGCCCACAGAACATACCGATACCGCGCTTTTTCAGTATACTAAATAACAAAAAACGCTTTAAAAACGCAAACGCAGAGCGTTATTATGCTATGCACACCAAAAACGGAGGAAAGGCTTCTACCTGCCTCGGTTGCGGTCTTTGCGAGGCTGCCTGCCCGCAGAAGCTCGAAATTCGAAAGCTCCTGCGCGAAGTAGCAGAAGAATTTGAAAAATAAATAATGGCTCGGCTTACTTTGTGTAAGCCGAGTATTTTTTCAAAGCTTAATAGAAAAAATATAAAAATTCCTTAAATCATGCACAAAAACATTGCTTTTTTGCGTCTATATAAGTGTAAGCCGAATTTTATTATTGCAAAGCCCCATTTTTTATGTTATAATAAACTTGCCACACAATCGAATATTTTTCTGTTGATAGGGGAACAAATCTTGGTAAAAGATGTTTCCTTTTTTCCTCATACCCTATTAACGGAATTGAGATTGTGTGGCAACAATAAAGGGGAGCATTTTTTCGGTGCGTTCCTTTATTGGGGCGCACTTTTTAATTTATATAAAATTTAAGAAAAGAGGTATTTTATATGAGAAAATTCAAAAAAATAACGGCTATATTCTTTGTTTTGCTGCTTGTATTTTCGCTTGCGGCTTGTTCTATGGAAACCGAGCAGGGGAACGAGATAAAGGCACAATGCGAAACTTTTTTGGACGCTATGATAGCAGGCGACGCGGATGCGGCTTATAATGTTCTTGCAAGCGGTACAGACAGAGCCTCCTTCGACAGAAGCTTTGCCTCCCTTTGCGAGTACATAGACGGTGTAGAGGAATACGAGCTTAAGCAGATCGGCTGGAAAACCGGGTTTGACAATGGGCTTAACTACTATATGGCTACGTTTGAAATGAGCACGGATATAGGAAAATTTCAAATCATCGGCATGGAAGCGGATGGGTACGACGGGCTTGCAAACTTCCGCATAATTTCCGAAACGGAGCTTAACCCTACATTCACGGGGACTATTACCTCGCTCCAAGGCTCTAATATCTTCCAGTGGGCAATTTTGGCTTTCAGTACGCTGAGCCTTGCTTTTTCTGTGTGGATGCTTGTGGATTGCTGCAAGAGAAAGTTTAAATACAAGGCTCTTTGGCTTCTGCTTTTGATTTTCGGAATGATGACATTTACCTTGACTTTCAGCGAAGGTAATCTGGATTTCAGGTGGTTTATTGGCGTTATAGTATTTTCCTATAGCTATTTGCAGATATATTCTACGGGCGCTTTTGTGCTTAAGCTTGTTTTGCCCGTGGGCGCCGTTTTGTATTTTGTTTTACGCAAGATAGGTGCTCTCGAGGAGAAAAAAGCACCTGCGGTATCCGATGAAGCTACGAGCGAAAGCGAAGAAAGCACAGAAACCGAAAAGGGAAATGAAAAATGAATAAAAAAACAGACCTTTTAAGGTCTGTTTTTTACCACCAATATATCACTCTTCGGTTTGATTGCGAATAACAATTGCACTTTGAAAGAGTTTTTGTGCTAAAAAAATCGATTTTTTTAGCACTCTTTTGAATAAAGTGCTAAAAATTCATAGTTTGTTCATAAATTTGTGTATAATATATAATAATTCCATTGTATGATAGCATCATAGAGAAATGAATGAAAAACACAAAATGAAAAAATTATATATTATAATAAAGAAAAGGAAGGTATAGTTATGAACGCTGAAAAACTTACGCAAAAGAGCATAGAAGCGGTAAGGAACGCGCAAAATGCGGCTATGGAAAACGGTAATTCGCAGGTGGAAGAAATACATTTGCTTGCCGCACTTATCGCAGAAAGCGATGGGCTTTGCGCTCAGCTTCTTACAAAAACAGGCATAGATACGGTACGGCTTGCAAAAGAATGTGCCGCGATAATTTCCTCTCGCCCAAAAATGTACGGTGCTTCGGGTGACAGAGTGTACATTTCCGCAGAGCTCGATAAAGCCATAACGGCGGCAGAAAAAGAAGCCGAAAAAATGAACGACCAATATATTTCCGTAGAGCATCTTTTCTTGGGGCTGATAAAAGCCCCCGACAGAACGGTAAAGGAGCTTTTTTCTAAATATTCCGTAACGGAAAATGCCTTTCTCACCTCGCTAAAATCGGTGCGCGGCAACAGAAGCGTTACTACAGACAACCCCGAGGCAAGCTATGATGCGCTCGCAAAATACGGCACGGACCTTACAAAGCGCGCACGCGAAGAAAAGCCCGACCCGGTTATAGGCAGAGATGACGAAATACGCAACGTTATACGCATACTTTCGCGAAAAACCAAAAACAACCCTTGCCTTATCGGCGAGCCGGGTGTAGGTAAAACTGCTATAGCAGAGGGCCTGGCGCAGAGAATTGTTCGCGGCGACGTGCCCGATACGCTCAAGGACAGAACGCTTTTCTCGTTGGATATGGGTGCGCTTATTGCCGGCGCGAAATTCCGCGGCGAATTTGAAGAAAGGCTTAAGGCCGTGCTAGACGATATAAAGGCCTCCGAGGGAAGAATTATCCTGTTTATAGACGAACTGCACACGATTGTGGGCGCGGGCAAAACAGATGGGGCTATGGATGCAGGCAACCTGCTTAAGCCTATGCTTGCACGCGGCGAGCTCCACTGCATCGGCGCCACAACACTTGATGAATACAGAAAATATATAGAAAAGGATGCCGCGCTGGAGCGCCGCTTCCAGCCCGTTATGGTGGAAGAGCCGACGGTGGAAAGCACGATTTCCATTTTGCGCGGTCTTAAGGAAAGATACGAGGTTTACCACGGCGTAAAAATACACGATGCGGCGCTTATAGCCTCTGCCACGCTTTCCGACAGGTATATAGCGGACCGCTTTTTGCCCGACAAGGCAATAGACCTTATGGACGAAGCGTGCGCGCTCATAAAAACGGAAATGAATTCTATGCCCACGGAAATGGATGAAATTTCGCGCAAGATAATGCAGCTTGAAATAGAGGAAGCCGCGCTCAATGGCGAAAAAGATGAGCTTTCGCAGGGCAGACTTTCCGCTTTGCGTACGGAGCTTGCACAAAACCGCGAAATCTTTGCCGCCATGAAAGCGAAGTGGGAAAATGAAAAGGCATCTATCGGCATAGTGCAGAAGCTGCGCGAAGAGATAGAGGACGTTAACGCAGAAATCGAAAAAGCGCAGAATAACTACGACCTTGCTCACGCGGCAGAGCTGCAGTACGGCAAGCTGCCCGAGCTGCAAAAAAAGCTTGCCGAGGCTGAAAAAAAGAGTGCAGAAGGCGAAAACGAAAACACGCTTCTTCGCAACGAGGTTACCGAAGAGGAAATCGCAAAAATCGTGGCGCGCTGGACAGGTATTCCCATTTCCAAGCTGATGGAAAGCGAGCGCGAAAAGCTGCTGGGGCTTGACGATATCCTGCACAAGCGCGTAATAGGGCAGAATGAAGCCGTGGAAAAGGTGGCAGACGCTATTTTGCGCTCTCGCGCAGGCATACGCGACCCCGGCAGACCGATAGGCTCGTTCCTCTTCCTCGGCCCCACAGGCGTGGGAAAAACAGAGCTTGCAAAAGCGCTTTCCGAGGCACTTTTCGATGACGAAAAGAGTATGATACGTATTGATATGAGCGAGTATATGGAGAAATATTCCGTTTCTCGCCTTATAGGAGCGCCCCCCGGATACGTCGGATACGATGAGGGCGGACAGCTTACGGAGGCGGTGCGCCGCCACCCGTATGCGGTAATACTTTTTGACGAGGTGGAAAAAGCACATCCGGATGTATTTAATGTGCTTTTGCAGGTGCTCGACGACGGCAGAATTACCGACAGCCAGGGGCGAACGGTTGATTTTAAGAATACTATCATTATTCTTACATCCAACCTCGGTTCCGATATCATTCTCAGCGGTATAGAGGGGGGCGATATATCGGAGGAAGCACGCGCGCAGGTCGATATGCTCGTGAAACGCAGCTTCCGCCCCGAGTTTATAAACAGGCTGGATGAAATCGTATACTACAAGCCGCTTACGCGAGAAAATATAAATGCCATTGTGGATCTGCTTCTTGCAGACCTTTCACGCAGGCTTGCTGAAAAGCAGCTTTCTGTGGACGTAACGGAAAGGGCAAAGCAGTATATCGTGGACTGCGGCTACGACCCCGTTTACGGTGCGCGCCCGCTAAAGCGCTACCTGCAATCCAATGTGGAAACGCTGATTGCACGCAAGATAATAGGCGGCGGTGTGCGCACGGGCGATAGAATAACCGTGGATTACGACGGAAAAGGGCTTACTGTTTGATAAAAAGCTATCCGCTGTATTTTAAACTTGCCACTTGACATTTGAAAACTCAAGTGATATAATGTAAACAATAAAATATATGAAACCGTTGAAGCGGAGATAACGTAAGATAAGACTACACAGAGAGCCCGTGGTGCTGAGAGTCGGGTTGGAAACTGTCTTGCAAATGGACCGCTGAGGGCGCAGTCAAAGGTTTTTTATGCCGAGTATTCTGCGACGTCCGGGCAGGCGTGAATTGCCGGGGATATGTTGGTATCCTGCTGAGCGCACGCTGATTTTATATTTTACAGCGTGAATCAAGGTGGCACCGCGGATAGTGTCGTACTTTAAAAATCCCGTAAAACATGGGTATTGTTTTCGTACGTTATTCGTCCTTGACAGAAAAAGTATTTCTGTCGAGGGCGATTTTTGTTTTTCCGAAAGCTCCTTCGGCAAGATATAAGCTTTAGGGGGTATTATGATGTTATTAACTAAACGATGGCGGTGCGTTCCGCACTGAAAAAACGCTGTTGTAATGAAAAAAATATTGAAATAAAAATAACATTTACTTGATTTTTGGAGGAAATAATAATGAAACTTAACGGAATTGATTTTGATACTTATTTTGAAAACTACCCCGATAAAAACGGATATTTCGGCAGATACGGCGGTGCTTATATTCCCACTGAACTGAAAATTGCTATGGATGAGATCGCGGCGGCATATGAAAAAATAGGAAAAAGCGAAGAATTCAAAGCGGAGCTTTGCAAAATTCAAAAAGAATTTCAAGGCAGAGCGACTCCTGTGACACATCTTAAAAGGCTTTCAGAAAAGCTGGGCGGAGCCGAGCTTTATGTAAAACGCGAGGATTTGAACCACACGGGCGCACACAAACTAAACCATTGTATGGGAGAAGCGTTGCTCGCCAAATATATGGGCAAAAAGAAGCTTATTGCGGAAACAGGCGCGGGGCAGCATGGGGTGGCAATAGCCACGGCGGCGGCTTACTTCGGCATGGAATGTGACGTTTATATGGGTGCTGTGGATATAAAGAAGCAGGCACCGAACGTTGCGAGAATGAAGGTTCTGGGC
>JAFTLJ010000097.1 GCA_017456005.1 Clostridia bacterium
AAAAAAGAAAGGAGGTTTAAAATGCTCAAACTGCCCTTAAAGCCGCTAAAATTCAAAAAAATCAAAATAAAGCGCAAAAAAGCTGGCACGGCTAAAGCAAAAGCGGCGCAAAGCAGCGCTCCGCACGCGCGCGCACAAGTGCGCACGCAGGCAAACGCGCACGCGAAAGCGACCGTAGCGTCACCGGTCCGCCCACAGGCGCAAGGTGCACAGGGTATGCGCGCTTATGCACCAACACAGCGCACGGCTGTACAGAGCCGCCCCGCCGGCATGCCTTCTTCGGCAGCTGCACAGGCAGAAAGAAGAAAAGCCGCTGAAGCGCAAGCCAAAAAGCAAAGAGAGCTTGCCGCAAGAGAAGAAAAAGCAAGAAAAGACGCGCAGAAAAAGCTGGCAGCACAGAAAAAACAGCTCGCTAAAAAGAAGCGCGAAGAGCAAAACCTCCTGCTGAAAAAGCAAGCGGAAGAAAAACGCCGCGCAGAAGCCAAGCAGAAAGAGCTCTCAAGGCGTGCAGAGCGCAAAAAGCAGCTCGCCGCAAGGCAAGAAGCAAAGCAAAAAAAGGAAGAAGCAAAGCTTCTCCGCAAGCAGGAAAAGGCAGAAGAAAGACGCCTCGCAAAGAAAATAAGAGCCGAAAAAATAGCGGCAAGCCCTGTTTTTCTGTTTTTAAAAGGGCTTTACAAAACCTCCGCCGCAAACACGGAAGCCTCCGCGGAAAAAAGGCGCTTCCCCTTCCTCGCCGTAGGCACGATAGCTCTCGCTACGGTCATGTTTATGGTGATAGTTTCCTCCTTCATGCAGATATCGCAGATACAGGCGGAAATGAAGGATATGGAAGCAACCATACGCGAGCTGCGCGCGGAAGAACGCAAGCTTTCCATGGAGCTGGAGGGCAAATATTCCTCCAAAATAAATTCCGTTGCCGCCGATATGGGGCTTTCGGGCACATACCACAAAACGTTCTACCTTGAAAGCGAAAATACGGGAAATACCGAAGAAACCGTGGCAAGCGACGAAGCGGAAAACGCCTCCACAGTAAACTCGCTTATGAGCGCTTTCAGCAAAAGCTTTAAAAAATTCCTTGAATTCATAGATTAACTTTAAGTCATAAATTCTCAAAGATTAAATATACATAATAACAGCAATTTCAGAGTGAGGAGAATATAATGATATATGCTCTTTGCTCTTTTTGCGTTATTTTTCCCGATTAAGGAGCAATAAATGAACCTTTCAGAAAAAACCGAATCTATTCTCGGCAAGCCGGGGCGCACGATACGCGCACGCTCTATGTTCATATTTACCGTGTGCATATTGCTCGCCTGCGGGCTTGTGGGCAGACTTATATTTCTGCAAATAATAAGCTACGATGAATACCGCAGAAAAGTTGTAGAGCAGATGGTGTACGAAACAACTATTTCTGCCTCCCGCGGGGCTATAACCGACAGAAACGGCGTGGTGCTCGCCACGAACTATACTACAGAAAGAATTTTCATAGACCCATCCTCTATGAAGGACGAGGACGGCAACTTCGATGATGAGCTTCGCAAGCTCGTAGCACGGGGGCTTTCCGAAATACTCGGTGTAGAATACGATTTCGTATATACGGAAGCCAAAAAAACCAAATATAAAGACAGGACCATAAAGAAAAACGTGGATAAAGACACCGCCGAGCGCGTGCGCGCCTTTATGCTGGAGCACGATATAGAGTGCATACACTTTGCGGAAACCGCCACGCGCACATACCCCTTTTCCACACTCGCTTCGCACGTTATAGGCTTCTGCGGCACAGACGGCGGTCTGTACGGGCTTGAATACCAATACGATTCCATTTTAAAGGGCATAAACGGCAAGATCGTGGCGGCGCAGAACGGTGTCAGCGGAGATATGCCCTACGATTACGAAACGTATATAGACGCAAAAAACGGCGCAAACCTTGTTACCACGCTCGATTACAAAATACAGAGCATAGTGGAAAAATACCTGGAGCAAGCGGCAGTGGAATCCGGCTGTGCATCGCGTGCGTGCGCCATAATAATGAACCCCAAAACGGGCGAGATATACGCTATGGCCACATACCCCTCCTTCGACCTCAACAGCCCACACACTCTGCCTGCATATTACGACACGTTGGTGGAGCAATACAAGTTGCAATACGGCGAAGGAACGCAAGAATGCAACGAAAAAATTTCGGCGCTCTTGCTTTCCACCTGGAACAATAAATGCGTAACGGATACATACGAGCCCGGCTCCACGGCAAAAATACTTACGACGGCAATAGCCATTGAAGAAGGGCTTTCCTCTACAACGGAAATGTTTTCCTGCACGGGCTCCTACCGCGTAAGCGGCTGGACAATAAAATGCCACAAGACCAGCGGCCACGGCTCGCTTACCTTTGCGGAAGCGCTGCAGCAATCGTGCAACCCCGTTATGATGAAGCTTTCGGAGCGCATAGGCATTTCCACATACAGCAATTACTTCAATTCATTCGGGCTTTCGCTTAAAACAGGGCTGGATCTGCCCGGCGAAGCCTCCCCCATCTTCAAAAACGAAGGCGAGCTTTCCGCGCTCGACCTTGCCGTATATTCTTTCGGTCAGCGCTTTAACGTCACGGCAATTCAGCTTGTTTCCGCTGTGGCTTCCGTGGCAAACGGCGGCACATTGGTAACACCCCACCTTATAAAAGCGGTGCTGGACGACGACGGCAACGTGCTCGCCTCCTTCGGAACAAACGAGGTGCGCCAGATAGTGAGCAAAGAAACGTCCGAAACCATTTCCAAAATACTCGCAGACGGCGTTTCAGGCAACGGCGGCGCGAAAAACGCCTACGTTAAGGGTTATTCCGTGGCGGCAAAAACAGGTACTTCCGAAAAGGGTCTTGGCTCGGAGCGCATATGCTCTACGGTTGCCTACGCCCCCGCAGACGATCCGGAGGTCGTATGCCTGCTTATGGTAGACGAACCCACAAAGGGCTCTATATACGGCAGTACGGTAGCCGCGCCATACGTTTCAAAAATACTCGCAGAGGTGCTCCCTTACCTCGGTATAGAGCCGGAATACACGGAAGAAGAGCTTAAAAGCATGGCTATGAGCGTGCCCAGCTACCGCGGCCAGTCGCTCGATATGGCGAAAAAGATGATAGAAGACGCAGGCCTCAAATACGAAATCGTAGGCAACGGCACACGCGTTATTCAGCAGATACCCGCATCGGGCGAAAAAATGTCCAAGGATAATGGCAGGATCATTCTTTATACAGAGGAAAATATGCCCGAAAACAAAGATGCCGTTGTGCCGAGCGTAATAGGGCTTACGGCAGAAGCGGCGAACAAGGTCCTTACCGATGCAGGGCTTAACGTAAGATTTTCCGGCACCACCATCGGCTCCGGCAACGTGGTATACTCACAGTCTATAGAGGTCGGCACGGTCGTGGCAAAAGGCACTATCGTGGAAATAGAAATGCGTTATATGCAAATGGGATAAGAGCAAAGCGCTATGCACAGAAGCGCTTTGCAGAAATGCGGTATTTCGCCGCATAGCGAAATACCGCGGAATTTATTATATTTTTACCGTTTCGGAGAAAAATTATGAAACTTTTTGATTTAATTACCGAAAAAGAAGTATTGAATCCCACAGAAAATTTGGGTACAATAGAAATAAGCGGCGTTTGCTGTGACACACGAACCATAAAAGCGGGCGAAGCCTTCTTCGCGCTCGCAGGCGTGAACAGCGACGGCGCAAAATATGCGCGCGAATCCGCAGAAAAGGGCGCTGTCTGCATAGTGGCGGAAAAGCATTTTGCAGAAGCAATTTCCGTGCCTACGGTAATCGTGCGCGACGTGCGCGAGGCGTTTGCACGCGCCTGCTTTGCCGCCGCAGGAGACCCGCAGAAAAAAATAACAATAATCGGTGTTACGGGCACAAACGGCAAAACCACCATAACAAACGTCATAAAGAAAATTCTTTCCGACGCAGGCAAAAAATGCGCTATGTTCACAACTGTCGGCTATGACGTTTGCGGCGCGTTCTACCCCTCCACCCACACCACGCCTCCTCCCGAAAAGCTCGCTCCGCTTTTTGCGGAAGCGTATGCAAACGGTGCGGAATACGCTGTTATGGAGGTTTCCTCTCACGCAGTGGCGCAGAAGCGCATAGGTGCGCTTTCCTTTGACGTGGGCATATTCACAAACATCACGCGCGACCACCTCGATTACCACAAAACCATGGAAGAATACACGCGCGTTAAGGCCTCCTTCTTCGCATACTGCAAGCACGCAGTAATAAACCTCGACGATGAAAGAGCACACGATATCGCCGCAGGCGCTGTGGGCGATGTGCACTTTGTTTCAGCAAAAAAAGATGCCGAATACAAAATAGAAAATATATCCATAGCTCCCGAGGGCATGAGCTATACGCTCTGCCGCGAAGGCGAAAAAACACCCATATCGCTTGCCGTTGCGGGTGATTTTAACATATACAACACGGCAGAAGCGGCTATCGCATGCAAAATTCTGGGCATAGAAGAAAAAGACATCGTCGCCTCTCTCGCAGATTTCGGCGGTGTGGCGGGCAGAATGGAAACCGTGGCAAAAAATGCCCTCCCCTACACAGTTATAATAGACTACGCCCATACGCCCGACGCGCTGATAAAAGCGCTTACCGCCTGCAGAAAAATAACGCGCGGCACGCTCTACTGCGTTTTCGGCTGCGGAGGCAACCGCGACAGGGGCAAGCGCTTTGAAATGGGCGATATAGCCACGCGGCTTGCCGATATTGCCGTTATCACGAGCGATAACCCCAGGAACGAAGAGCCTGAAAGCATTATTGCAGATATCGTAAGCGGCGTGCAGGACGGCAGAAGCAACTTTGTTACGATAGTTTCCCGACAGGAAGCAATAGAATACACCCTTGAAAACGCGAAAGCGGGCGACGTTATACTGCTCGCAGGAAAGGGGCACGAAACATACATAATAGACAAAGACGGAACACACTATTTTTCCGAAAAAGACGTCGTTATGAATTTCACAGAAAGAAAAGAGTTTTAAAAACAATGTACCTTGGTTTAAGCAAAAGCGGGCTCACACTCGGCGAAGCAGCCCGTTTTATGGGTGGCACGCTCTGCTATGCCGACCCGCAGGAAAAATTTTATAAAATATCTACAGATTCCCGTAAAATAAGCGGTGGCGAACTTTTCTTCGCTCTGTGCGGCGAAAGGTTTGATGCGCACGATTTCGTGCCGGCTGTTACAGCGGCAGGTGCTGCATGTGCCGTGGTTTCAAAACCGCAGGCGGAAAATATACCGCACATTCTCGTGGCGGACACAAAAACGACGCTCGGCGCTTTTGCCAAAAATTATTATGACCTTTTCGGTGCACTTACCGTGGGCGTTACAGGCTCTGTAGGCAAAACCACCACGAAGGAGTTTATAGCCGCTGTGCTGGCCGAAAAATATGAAACCGCGAAAACCGCAGGCAACTTCAATAACGAAATAGGCCTGCCGCTAACGCTTATAGGCTTCGAAGCGCCGAAAAACGCGCTCGTGGCGGAAATGGGCATGAGCGCGCGCGGCGAAATTTCGCGCCTTACGCGCATAGCGCGCCCCGATATAGCCGTTATAACCAACATCGGCTCCTCTCATCTGGAAAACCTCGGCACGCGCGAAAACATTGCTCTTGCCAAGCTCGAAATAGCAGAGGGTCTACCCGAAGACGGCGTGCTTATTATGAACGGCGACGAACCTCTCCTGCGCGCGCACAAAAAAATCCGCAAAAACATCTGCTTCATCTCGCTTATCGACAAAAATTGCGAATATTTCGCGTATAATATAACAGAGGGCGAAGATTTTACGGAATTTTCTTACATCTCCCCTCGCGGCACTTTTGCAGGTGTAAAAATACCTACCATAGGCAAACACAACGTGTACAACGCGCTCGCCGCCATCGCTGTGGGCGAAAACGCAGGCGTAGAAAGTGAGAAAATAGCCGCAGGGCTTCTTACCTTTACAGGCTGTGCAATGCGCGCACAGGTCGAAAAACGCGGCGAAATAACCGTTATAGAAGATTGCTACAACGCAAGCCCGGAATCTATGCGCGCCTCTATTGATACGCTCTGCCACGTTGCCAAAAACGGGGGCAGAAAGGTGGCTTTCCTCGGCGAAATGCGCGAGCTCGGCAAAGACAGCGCAAAAATGCACTTTGCCGTGGGCGAATACGCCGCGCACGCAGGCGTAGACCTGCTCTTCACTTTCGGCACGGCGGCGTTTGAAATAGCGTGCGGCGCAAAAAACGCGGGTATGCGCGAGGAAAGCATAGTTTTCATAGAAGACACGGAAAACGCACATGCCGCCGCAGAAAAGCTGAAGACACTTATAAAAAAAGACGACGTAATCCTGTTCAAAGCAAGCCGCGCGCTGAAGCTGGAAAGGGTTTGCCGCGAAATTTAACGGAGAAAACAAATGGTTGTAAAATTTTTAGTAGCGCTCGCCGTGTGCTTTGCCTCTACGGCTGTGCTCGCAAGAATATTCATTCCCGTGCTGAAAAGCTATAAAATCGGGCAGAAAATACGAGAAATAGGCCCTCGCTGGCATAAATCCAAAGAGGGCACACCCATTATGGGCGGCATCTTCTTCGCCGTGCCCGTAGTGCTCGTAATGCTAGTATATGCGTTTGCGTTCATCGGTCTTTCCGAAACGGGCGTGCGCTTTCTGCTTTCCGTGGCGTTGGCGCTTGCAAACGGCGCAATAGGCTTTATAGACGATGCGCGCAAGCTCTTCAAAAAGCAGAACGAGGGGCTTAAAGCCGGCGAAAAATTTATGCTGCAGCTTATCGTGGGCGCGCTCTACCTTTTGGGAATGACGTATTTCGGCGGCCTTTCCACAGAGCTCTATCTCCCCTTTTTCGACGTAAGCTTTGACCTTGGCAGATTCTACTACGTTATAGCGCTTTTACTTATCGTCGGCGTTACGAACGCCGTTAACCTTACAGACGGTATAGACGGCCTTGCTTCCTCTGTTACAGCTGTGGTTTGCGCGTTTTTCGCTGTTTGCGGCATTGCGGCGGCAAACGAGGGCGCGCTCTACCTTGCAGGGGCTGTTTTCGGCGGCTGCCTCGGTTTTCTAGTTTACAATTTCAACCCTGCCAAGATTTTTATGGGCGACACAGGCTCGCTCTTCCTGGGCGGTGCGGTCTGCGCTATGGCGTTCCTTATGAATAACCCGCTTATAATCCTCGTTGCGGGAATCATCTACATCGCGGAAGCAGGCTCTGTTATGCTTCAGGTTTTCTACTACAAAATTACAAAAGGCAAACGTCTTTTCAAAATGTCCCCCATTCACCACCATTTCGAGCGCTGCGGTTGGTCGGAAAACAAAATAGTTGCGGTTTTCTCGCTTATAAGCGTTTGTGCCTGCGTGCTGGCGTACCTCTTCGGAAGATAAGGTATTTTACGCAAAGCGTCGCCAACCCAATTTTCCCAAATTATTTCCACGGGAGTTTTTATGCCAAAAGAAAAATTCGATTTCACAGCGGGGCTTGAGCTTGCCGAAGAAAAGGAAACGGCAAAGAAAAAGCAAGAGCCCACCGCCAAAAAGAAGGGCGCAAAGAGAAAAAAAGCGCCAACAGAAAAAAACAATTTCCAAAAATTCCTCGAGCCAATGCTCTCGGCAGAGGAGTTTACCTCCGTGCGCCGCGTACGCGGCAGTATGGACACCACGTTCCTTATAATAGTCCTTCTTCTGCTTTGCTACGGCTCTGTTATGGTATTTTCCGCAAGCTACGCCTTCGCGGAATACAGATTTCAAAACAGCCTTTTCTTCGTAAAAAAGCAAACGCTGTGGGCGGCGGCGGGGATAGCGGTAATGATATTATTTTCACGTATAGACTACCGCATACTGCGCAAATTCACTATACCGATATTCTGCATAAGCTACGTTCTGCTCTGGTTCGTTTTCGTACCCGGAATAGGCTCAAGCAGCCATGGTGCTACACGTTGGGTTGACCTGAAGATAATTTCCTTCCAGCCCTCCGACATTATGAAGTTTGCAATAGTTCTGCTGTTTGCGCTTTACATATCGACGTATATAGACAAAATAGGGCAATTCAAATATGGTATTCTGATACCCGCTTCCATACTTATCGTGGTTTGCGGCTCTGTTATAGTGCAGAAGCACATTTCCGGTACGGTAATAATATTCCTTATAGGCGCTGTTATGATTCTCGTTTCCGGCGCATCGGCAAAGTGGCTCGGCGGTATATGTGCCGCGGGCGCTTCTGTCGTTGTTTCCATAATCCTGTTTACCGATTACGCGAGCGCGCGAGTAGAAGCATGGCTTCACCCCGAAACGGTGCTCAAGGACGGCGGCTGGCAGCCGTACCAGAGCTTGCTTGCCATCGGCTCGGGCGGATTTTTCGGCGTGGGTCTGGGCAACAGCTACCAAAAGCAGCTCTGGCTTCCCGAGCCGCAGAACGACTTTATCTTCGCCATAGTTTGCGAGGAGCTTGGCTTTGTGGGCGGTATAGCCGTTATAGTGCTGTTTATGGCGCTTATGTGGCGCGGCTTTTATATAGCAAAGAAAGCACCCGACACATTCTCCTCCCTGCTCGTAACGGGCCTCGTGGCAAAGGTGGGCATTCAGGCTCTGCTTAACATAGCCGTTGTTACCACCACCATACCCACAACTGGTATTGCCCTGCCGTTTTTCAGCTACGGCGGCACGGCGCTCATAATGCAGCTTATGGAAATGGGCATAGTGCTTTCCGTTTCCCGCTATACCTCGCAGGAAAAGGTGTGATCTCAATACGCATTTTTCATTCTTCACTCTATCGAAAGGCATTTTAATATGAAAATAATTCTCGCTTGCGGCGGCACGGGCGGTCATATTTACCCCGCTATCGCCATCGCAAACACAGTTCGCGCACACGAGCCCGATTCCCAAATACTTTTCGTGGGCTCTACGCGCGGCATAGAAAACCAAATCGTGGCAAAAGCGGGCTACGATATAACTCACATAGATATGTACGGGCTCAACCGTAAAAATCCGCTTGCAAACATAAAAACAGCATACTACTTTCTAGCATCCGGCGGCAAGGCAAGAAAGCTTATAAAGGATTTCGCGCCCGATTTCGTTATAGGCACGGGCGGCTACCAGTGCTATCCTCCGCTTGCGGCGGCGGCAAAGGCGGGTATTCCCTGCGCCGTACACGAATCCAACTCCATACCCGGCAAAGCCGTACGCATGGTGGAAAAGCACGTAAACAGAGTTTACACAAACTTCCCCGACGTCGCCGAAAGGCTTGCCCACAAGGAAAAGGTTATGCGAGTGGGCAACCCCCTCGTTTCCGAAAACATCGTGCGCGCAGATGCAGGCACACGCGCCTCTCTGGGCATACCGAAAAACGCAAAATTCGTGCTCCTTTCCTTCGGCGGTAGCCGCGGCGCGGCACCCATAAATGAAAATATGCTCGATTTCATCGCGGAATACGCGCCTACACACCCCGAAATGTATTTCGCGCACGCCACAGGCAGCGCGGGTTATACGGCAAGCTGCGAAAAAGCGGAAAAGCTAGGCATTTCCTCTCTACCAAACGTGCGCATTATGGAATATATCTACGATATGCCCGTCTGGGAGGCGGCGGCGGATATGGTAATCTGCCGTGCAGGCGCTATGACTATTTCCGAAATGGCTCTCGGCAAAAAAGCGTGCGTGTTCATTCCCTCCCCCTACGTGGCGGAAAACCACCAATATATGAACGCAAAGGTGCTGGCAGATGCAGGCGCGGCTATGCTCATAGAAGAAAACGAGCTTTCCCCGGTGGCTCTGCGCGCTTGCGTGGAGGAGATCGCGGGCAACGCCGAAAACACGCGCAAGCTTCGCGAAAACATAGAAAAATTCGCCTTCCGCGGCGTGGCGGAAACTATATATCAGGATATAAAACAGCTTATAGGCTAAAACAGCAAAGGAAAAACATCTATGAAAGATTCCCATCCGCTTTTAAAAAACAGAATAACGTATTTTCTGCTTACGGCTTTTTTCATCGTTTTTACGGTGGCGGCGGTGGTGTTTTTCCTCACGCAGGTACGTATACAAACGGTGACTGTGGAAAACTGTGTCTATTCGGGCGAAGCAGAGGTGCTGGGCGCGGCAAACATAAAAAAAGGCACGCACAGCTACGCTATAGACAAAAATAAAATAGCGGCTTCCATAACGTCAAAGAACCCGTATGTCACAGATGTGCGCATAAAACGCACAGGCATTTCCTCCATAGCCATAATACTCACAGAGGATGCACCGCGCTTCTATATAGAGCGCGGCGGCAAATATATTATACTTTCGGAAACCCTGCGCGTGCTGGCAGAGTATGCAAGCCTTGCGGAATGTGCCCACCTGCCCGTATACCCCATAAAGCTTATGCCCATAGAGGCGGCGGAAATGGGAAAAACGCTCGTTTTTGCAGAGGGACACGAGGAAAACGGCAAGGAATGCATTTCCCTGCTTTCGCAGATATCTGCCTCCGAGCTTTCGGGCACGATAACCTATGCCGACGTTTCCGTTCGCTTCGACCTGCGTTTTACATACAAGGATAAATACGAAATTTTGTTCGGTGCGCCGAAGAACTTTGCCAAAAAGCTCGATATGGTGATAGAAACGATAGAATTTTTGGAAAACCCAAAAAATAACTATTCGCAGGCAAAGGGCATCATACGCGCGAACGTAGACGGCGAAACCACTTTCGACCCAACCGGCGCCATAGACACCCCCAAGGGCGACAAAAACGGCGAAAACAGCGAAAATTCATAAAACAAGCCGAAAAATGTGTAAAATTGAATTTTAAAAACACTTTTTCTCGAATTTTTGATATTTTTTTGATAAATTTTTTCTATTTCCGCAAAGATTTTTTAAAAAACATCTTGTAAATAAAAAAAATTTATATTATTATAATATTGTGTATAATTTTATTTTTTATCTGTAACAAATAAACAGGAGGTTAAAAAAATGGGTTTCGAATTTGATTCCAATTTCGACAGCGGTGTAAACATTAAGGTCATCGGCGTAGGCGGCGGTGGCGGTAATGCTGTTAACCGTATGATCGAATCCAATATTCAGGGTGTTGAATTTATTTCCGTTAACTGCGATAAGCAGATTCTTCTTAAATCCAGCGCACCCACAAAAATTTCCATCGGCGATAAGATCACAAGAGGTCACGGTGCAGGCGGCGACCCCACAGTAGGCGAACAGGCTGCAGAAGAAAGCATCGACGATATTTCCAACGTTATCCGCGGCGCAGACATGGTGTTCATCACAACAGGTATGGGCGGCGGTACAGGTACGGGTGCTGCTCCCGTTGTTGCGAAGATCGCAAAAGAAATGGGCATTCTCACCATCGGTATCGTAACAAAGCCCTTCGCTTTCGAAGGTCCGAAGCGTATGCGCCTCGCAGAAGCGGGCATCATCCAGCTTCGCGATTACGTTGACTCTCTCGTTGTTATCCCCAACGAAAGACTCAAACAGGTTTCCGAAAACAGAATTACTCTTGCAAACGCTTTTGAGTATGCAGACGACGTTCTCCGCCACGGTGTACAGAGCATTTCCGAGCTCATCAACACACCCGGTATAGTAAACCTTGACTTTGCAGACGTTTGCTCCGTTATGAAAAACGCAGGCTACGCTCATATGGGCGTTGGCACAGGCACAGGCAGAGATAAAGCAGAGGTTGCCGCAAAAGCAGCTATTTCCAGCCCTCTTCTTGAAACATCCATATCCGGCGCAACAGGTATTCTTATCAACATCACGGCGAGCCCCGACATCAGCCTCGACGAGGTTGAAACAGCTTCCGCTATGATCTCCCAGGAAGCTCACCCCGATGCAACTATTATCTGGGGTGCTGCATTCGACAACACGCTCGAAGATACTATCAAAGTTACTGTTATCGCAACAGGCTTTGAATCTATCAACACAGCGGCAAACAAAACTCAGCGCGGCGCTATGGGCGGCACAATGGGCGGCACACAGAGAAACAGCACAGCAAACAACGACCCTTGGCGTTTCTCCGGCAAGAACACAAAGCCCGCACCGAAGCCTGCTCCCGCACCTGCCCCCGCAGACGATGACGATTCTCTCATTTCCAACAGCGAATTCGACGAGATCATGTCCATCCTCAAAAAGAACAGAGGTTAATTTTCGCTACATAAAGCACTGTAACGCATGTTACAGTGCTTTTTTGCATAATATAGGCCTTTTTCTTTAAAGAAAAAGATGCATATAGAAAAAATCCGATGATTGCTCATCGGATTTTTTATCATTCTCTCGGGTTTACAAACCTTAGCTCGCGCAAGGGGAAAAGCTCGAATTTGCGGGAAATCTCCTCGCAGCGGCGCACGGTTTCCTTTTCCAGAAACGCTTCGGGGTAGTGCGCGTCCACGCCGATTATCACCTTGTTGCCAACTTCGCCCGCGATACGCCAGAATTTTTCGTTCGGGTAGCAGCGCTCCTGCTTCACGCCCACACAGTTAAGCTCCAGCGGCAAGCCCATTTTCTTTGCGGCAAGGCAAAGGCGCTTCATTTCCGCGCGGTAAAAATCGTCTTCGCCCGCAAAATTTATAACGTCGGGGTGCGCCACGTAGGAAAACCTGCCAGTGTTTATGCCCGCGATAACGGTATCCACATATTTTGTTAGCATCTCTTCCCCACAGCCGCGCTTCATAACGTGCGCTTTTTCCGCGCCGTCGTCTATATAATGCTGGCCGAGTATAAGATATTCATAATCGAACTTTTTAAGGTATTCTATGGTTCTGTCGAAGTATGTGGGGTAATATTCCAGCTCGAAGCCGATGTGTATTTCTATATCGTCGATATATTCGTCTTTCAGGCGCTTCAGCGTGGCTATATACTCCGCCGTTTCCTCGGGCAGCATTCTTATGCGGAAATCGTAGCCGTCGATAAGGTATGTGCCGTGGTCGGCAAAGCCGAGCACGCGGTAGCCAGCCTTTATCGCCGCCTCTATATACTCTCGCTCCGTGCCCACGGCGTGCTTGCAGCGCGCCGTATGTGTGTGATAATTTGCGTACATAGTTTTCTCTTTCCAAAAACACCGAGAAAGTTATTCTCGGTGTTTTTTATTCTTCGTTAGTTTCTTTCGCCTCGCCCCAGAGATATTCAAACTCTATTTCGCGGGAGGAAGACGAATTTTCTTCTATATTTGTGATTATGTAATATACAACGCCGTCTTTGCCAAGGGCAAGTACTGATCTTGAATCTGTTGTAAAGCGGTACGTAATTCTGTTTATCTTAAAAACAAATTCCGCACGCGTTATTTCGCAGTTATCTTCCACGTCGTCGCAAAGCTTATATACAAAATCATATATTGCCTTGCCCACTTCCTCTGCGCCCAGACCTGAAGCAAGCTCTACTTCGTAAATTTCGTCGAGCGCCGCAATAGTGAAATTTTCCGCAAGGTCTATTTCGCGGAAGCGGTAATTTGTGGCGCGGTCTGCAAAAATATTGTGCCAGGAAACGCTTTCTATCTTTTCGTTAAGCTCTTTTCCCAACTCGTCGGTAACAGCCTCCTCCATAATAGCGTTTGCTCTTTCCACGCTGTAGCTGTCGGTAATAGCTATGCTGGAATACATATACATCATGAACTCAACGCCGTCGTCAAGGCAGCGCACGTTTATTTCGTACCTTCCGCTTGTTTCGCTGTGCTTTTCGTAATCTATAACGGCAAATTCCCTGCCCGGGTACTCTTTGGCAAGGTAAGCTTCTATATTTTCGGAGATATCGTCGCTATTCTCTGTGCAGGACACAAGCGAAAAAACCAGCGCCACCGAAAGCAAGAAAGCCGCAAATCGTGAAATATTTCTCATTACTTTTCTCCCATATAAAATGCAGTATATTGAGGATCTATTGGTTTTATTTGAAATAGCTAAACACGGTTATAGATATTATACAATAAAATTTCCTTAAAATCAATACTTTGCCAAGTAAATATTTGTTTTCGCACAACAAAAAATGATTATTTAAGATTAAAACTTCCAAAAATATGCAATAATTATCCTGTATTTTATATTATGGAGGTAATTTTATGCCACAAACAGAAATAATAAAAATAAATGCCGCGGAAATACTCGATTCACGCGGCAACCCCACCGTGCTTTGCAAGGTGACGCTTGCCTCGGGGGCGTGCGGCACGGCTTCCGTGCCGTCGGGCGCTTCCACGGGCAAATTCGAAGCGCACGAAAAGCGCGACGGCGGCGTGCGCTTCGGCGGCCGAGGGGTTTCGGAGGTCTGCAAGAGAATAGAGGAGGAGCTTTTTGAAGCTTTGCGCGGAAAGGACGCCGCAAACCAAAGGCTTATAGACGGCGCTCTTATACGCGCAGACGGCGCGCCGGATAGGTCGAACTACGGCGCAAACGCTCTGCTCGCGGTTTCGCTCGCTTGTGCGCGCGCGGCAGCAAAGGAATATCGCATGCCGCTTTACCGTTACCTCGGCGGCATATACGGCACGCATATGCCCGTGCCGATGATGAACGTGCTCAACGGCGGCGCGCACGCCGACAACAACGTGGATATACAGGAATTTATGCTTGTACCGATAGGTGCCAAAAGCTTCCGCGACGGCGTGCAGGCCTGTGCCGAAATATACGCCCACTTGCGCGCACTTTTGCGTAAAGAGGGCTACTCTGCCTCTGTAGGCGACGAAGGCGGCTTTGCCCCCGACCTCAAAAGCGATGAGGAGGCTATAGCTCTGCTCTGCGAAGCGATAGAGGGCGCGGGATATGGCACAGACGAGGTAAAGATAGCGCTTGATGTGGCGGCGAGCGAATGGGCGCAGGGCGAAAATTACGTTATGCGCAAAAGCGGCGAAAGCTACAGCGCAGAAGCTCTTGCGGAAAAATTCCGCCTGCTCGCCGAAAAGTACCCCATACTTTCCATAGAAGACCCGGTAGGCGAGGAGGACACAGCCGCTTGGCAGAAAATAACGGCGGATATGGGCGGCAAAATAATGCTTGTGGGCGACGACCTTTTTGTGACAGACGCGCACAGAATAGCAGAGCTTTCCTCGCAAAAATGTGCCAACAGCGTGCTTATAAAGCCAAACCAGCGCGGCACGCTTTCCGAAACGATAGCCGCCCTGCAATTTGCAAAAAAAGCGGGCTATAAAACCATCGTTTCTCACCGTTCCGGCGATACGGAGGATGCATTTATAGCAGACCTTGCCGTGGCGGCAAACGCAGACTTCATAAAGGCGGGCGCACCTGCGCGCGGAGAGCGCGTGGCAAAATACAACCGCTTGCTCGAAATTGAGCAGGAGCTCTGCTTCCTTTAATTCTTCATTCTTCATTCTGCATTCTTCATTCTGCACTCTTCATTCTGCACTCTCATATACTGTGTTAGGCGCATGATGTCAAATTTTGGCGTACAGTTTACGCATAAATTATGATTTGAAAGCGGCAAAACGGGTAAAAATACCATTGTAAGCGCTTAATACCCGATATAAAGAAAGTGTGATAAAAATGAATGTTAAAAGAGGAGATATATTCTATGCGGACCTGAGCCCCGTTGTGGGCTCGGAGCAGGGCGGCTTGCGCCCCGTGCTGATAGTTCAAAACGATATAGGCAATAAGTACAGCCCCACGGTTATAGCGGCGGCGATAACAAGCAAGCTGGATAAGGCCAAGCTGCCCACGCACATAGACGTTTACGCAGAGGAATTCGGTCTTTCAAAAAATTCCGTAGTGCTGCTGGAGCAGATACGCACGCTGGATAAGCGTCGCCTGCGCGAAAAAATGGGGCATCTCGACGACGTACTTATGCAAAGAGTGAACAACGCCATAACCATAAGCTTTGGTCTTGGCGGCGAAGGCGAAGCGAAAGCAGACGTTTCCGCTACGGCAGACAGCGGTGTGATAACAGCTTGAATAACAGGTTGCGGGGCATTTTCTGCCCCGCATTTTTATGTACCTCAAAGTAAAAATTTAAAATTTAATACAAAATTTACATTTATCTATTGCAATAAATCCAAAATAACGATATAATAAAAGAAAATACTAAAAACAGAGGTCCCAATATGAATTTTATGTTACTCGACACAACAACAGCGGCAGGCGGAGCAGGTAACTCGCTCGGCAGCATGCTCACAATGTTCTTGCCCCTTATACTCGTTTTCGTTATAATGTACTTCTTCATGATCCGCCCCCAGAAAAAGCAGGAGCGCCAGGAAGCACAAATGCGCGATAACCTCCAGGTTGGCGACGAGGTTACGACGATAGGCGGTATAATAGGCCGTGTTGTAAGCATCAAAGACGAAACGTTCACACTCGAAACAAGCCGCGACAGAACAAAAATGCGTTTCCTTCGCACAGCTATAAAGAGCGTAGACGTGAAAATTGCAGACCGCTATGCGGAAGCTGAAGCCGCAAAAGCGGAAGAAGCAAAGGCTGAAGAAGCTGCAGAAGCACCTGCAGAAGCTGTGGAAGAACCCAAAAAAGCAAAGAAAAGCAAAAAGAACAAAGACGTAGAATAAAGCGTAATATTTAAACCTCCCTCCGCATATTATTTAACAAACGGACGGGAGGTTTATTTTTATGAACAAAAGCATTACTGCAAAAAACGAAAAAGAAAAAAATATTTTTATCTGTGCGGCAAAGGGGCTTTTGGCGGCGGTGCTTTGCACGCTTCTTCTGGCGCTTGTCTGCTGTTTTATAGGGCTTTCTATGGAAGACCCCGATAAATACACGAAAATTTTCGCGCTTGTTTCCCTTTTTGCAGGCGCGTTTGCGGGCGGCTTTGCCACAGCGCGCGAAATGGGCCGCGCCACGCTTTTCTGCGGCGTGCTTACGAGCGTTTTTCTTGTGGCGCTTACGGTTTTGTGCGCGCTCGGCTTGGCTTTACCGCTCGACCTTGGGCTTTTCGGTTTGTGCGCGCCGTGTGTGCTCGCGCTCGCCGTGCTGGGCGCAAACCTCGGTGTAGGTTACGGCGAAAAAAAGAAGAAAAAGAGAAAATAGGTCATTTTCACCCGTGCTTTGGCACGGGTATTTTTCTGTGCGCATTTTTTTTAGTATGTCTTGTTTAAAATACAAAAATATGTTATTATAAATATAATAACGACAAAATTTTACGGAGGCAGCAATGAAAAACCTTTTTGTACCCGACTATATGTTTGATGATATCTATGCAATCACCCCCGAATTTATAAAATCGCTTGGCGTTCGCGCCCTCGTGCTCGATATAGACAACACGCTCGTAACCTACGCCGTGGAAGAACCTACGGAAGAGGTCATCGCCTGGGTGCGCGGTATGCAAGAAGCAGGGCTTCGCCTTTCCATCGCTTCCAACAACCACGGGCCGCGCGTGGAAAAATTCAACGAAAAGCTCGGTCTTTTCATAATGTGCGAAAGCGGCAAGCCATCGCGCAAGGCTGTGAAAAACGCTTGCGCCCACTTCGGCGTAAAGCCGCAGGAATGTGCCGTTATAGGCGACCAGATATTCACAGACGTGCTCTGCGCTTCCCGAGCAGGGGCTGTGGCAATACTCGTAAAACCTATTCCCTACAACGAAAACCTCTTTTTCCGCTTCAAGCGCGTTTGCGAAAAGCCGTTCATACGCGCATATAAACGCCGCGAAGCAAAAAAGGCAAAAAAAGCAGAAAAATCCAAGGAAAACAAGAAATGATAATAGAAAAAATCAACATCATAAACTTCGGCAAGCTTTCCGACTTCACTCTCGAGCTTGCCGAAGGCGTAAATATAATAGAGGGCAAGAACGAATCAGGCAAATCCACCGTTTCCGCTTTTATAAAATTTATGTTCTACGGCCTCTCTGCCGACGCAGACGAGCGCGCGCGCAGCATAAGCTGGCAAAGCGCCACGGCGGCAGGCACGCTAACCGTGCGCGACCGCGGCGAGCGCTACCGCATAGAGCGCGAAGCCGTGCCCGTGCGCGCAAGCGATGGCAAAACGAGCTATCGCGAACGCTGTGCCGTTTATAACGATGAAACAGGCAAGCCGCTATACAAGGGCAAGGTGCCCGGCGAAATGTTTTTCGGCATACCGCGCGGCGTTTTCGAAAGCACCGCGTTTATTGGTCAGCTGGAAGGCTCGCAGGCGGGCGGAAAAACGCTCGCAGAGGCGGCAGAAAACATACTTTTTTCCGCAGACGAAACCGTAAACACTAAAAAAGCCCTGAAAAAGCTGGACGAAGCGCGCGTTTTCCTCTACCACAAAAACCGTAAGGGCGGCAAAATTTACGAATACAGCCGCGAACGCGCCGCACTCGCCGAAAAGCTCGCAAAGGCGCAGGAAGCAAACGCAGAGATAATAAACCTAGAAGGCACTCTGCATGCATACGAAGAAAGCCGCGAAAAAGCGGAGCGCACGCTTCAAAGCACAGAGGCAGAGCTTGCCGCATACGAACGCTACCTTATACAGCAAAACTACATAAAGCTGCAAAACGAGCTTGAAAAAAGTGAAAACGCAGGCAAAGAGTTTGCCGCCATCGCACGCGAACGCTACGGTACGGGTATTAGCGACGAACGCTTCGTTCGCATGCTCGAAAACGAGCGCTACGAGCTTATAAAGCGCGAAGCGGAGCTTAAAAACGCGCAAAAGTCACACGGAATTTTGCGCGAAAAAGTGCAGCAGATGCAGGCAGAGCTTGCCGCGCACAGCCCACTCAGCGCAGAAGAAAGCCACGAGGAGCTGCTCGCACATGAGGAAAAAGCGCGCAAAAACGCCGCGCTTTGGCAAAAATTGCTCATCGTATTCGCCGTGCTTGCGGCGGCAGGGGCTGTGGGCGCAGTATTTATGCTGCCGCTTGCCGTTATAGCCCTCGTCGGCATCGCCCTCACGGCCATGGCTGTTTTGCGGCTCGTTTCCGCAAAAAAAGCCGCAAAAGCCGTATATGCGAAGGTCGGCGCAGAAAATTACCAAGCCTTCCTCGCCGCGCTCGCTCTTTTGCAGAGAGAGGAAGCAGAGCTTGATTTCACACGCGGCGAAGAAAAAACAGCGCAAAAAAAGGCAGAGGAAGCAGAGCTTGCCTTTGCAACAAAACGCGCCGAAGCGGAAGAAATGCTTCTGCGTGCAGGTTTTGCGCTTTCCGATGATATGCTCGCCGATATAGCGGCGGCAGAGGCAGAGGCGCGCGCCGCCGGCGAAAAACGGCGCAGGCTCGCGCTAGAAAAGAACGCGGCAGACGCAAAAGCCGCCGAAATAAGCGACCTTTTGGAGGCTATACCCACAGACGAACGCGAAAGAGCCATAGCAGAGGATTTCGACGAGGAAGCTATGGAAGCCTTCGATTTCCGCGGCAAAAAGCGCGAGCAGGATTTCCTTACAAAATCCATCGCCGCGCAAAAAGATAAAATGCACGAAATAGAATGTGAGCTTGCGAGCCTTTCGGCTATGCGCGCAAACCCTGCCGAAATAGCGCAGGAAATAAACGCGCTCGGCGGCAAAATAGACGAGCTTTCCGAAAAATTCGATGCATACATGCTCGCCATAGACGCAATAAACGCGGCAAGCGGCAAGCTTCGCGACGGCATCTCCCCCAAGATCGCACAGAGTGCAAGTGAAATTATGGGCGAGCTTTCGGGCGGCAAATACCCTGCCGTTTTCGTAGATTCCGATTTTGCCCTCAGCTATTCTGCAGGCGGTATCACGCGCGATATAGCCACACTTTCCGCAGGAAGCGCCGATATAGCGTACATAAGCCTGCGCATAGCGCTCGCGAAAACGCTTTGCAAGCACACCTTGCCCCCCTTTGTTTTCGACGAAAGCTTTACCAGGCTCGACAGCACGCGCCTTTCCGCCGCGCTGGAGCTTCTCGCAGGAACGTTCACGGAAAATAAGCAAGCGCTCGTTTTCACCTGCCACGAACGCGAAAAAACGCTGGCAAGCAATACTGTTTCGGTGTGTTCTTTGTCAAATTAACCTACAAAAAGCAAAAATATATGAATTTTGTGTGAAAACTTCACAAAACCCCTTTATTTTTCCTCGGCTATGTGTTATAATGTGTGTGTAAAGGCAATAGCCTTTGCAATACCCAAGAAAGGTGATAAAACTATGAAGATGAATTTTTTGTTCAGACACGTAACGATCGACGAAAAGACAAAGGCGATTATCGAAAAGAAAATCGGCAAGCTCGATAAATTTTTCGATGCGGAACAGGAAGCACACGTAACGCTCCGCAAAGCCGGCGAAACGGAAATTTTAGAGCTTACGATAAACGCGGCGGGAATGATTTTCAGAAGCGAGGTAAAAAGCGAAACCTTCCTCCACGCCATAGATATAGCGGTTGACGTTATAGAACGCCAGATACGCAGAAACAAAACGAGGCTGGCAAAGAAGATACGCTCCACAGCGTTCGATAAAACGGCGGTACCCATAGAAACGGCAGAGCCTACAACTATGGAAGAAGCCGAGGAAGACGCGCTCGACCAGATCCGCGTTAAGGAATTCAACCTCAAGCCCATGACGGTAGAGGAAGCTATTCTTCAGATGAACCTTTTAGGCCACAATTTCTTTGTTTTCCAAGACCAGGAAACAGAAAAGATCTTCGTAGCATACAAGCGTGCAGACGGCGGCTACGGCGTTATTAAAACAAATAAATAATTTTTACGGCGCGCCCCAAAAGGACGCGCTTTTTTTGCGCCGCACATACTTTATGTTGATTTTATGCGTTTTTTGTGTTATTCTATTACTATAATAACTCTAAAAGGCGGTATATTATGCCAAACAAAAACGATATTGTAACACTTGAAATAACAGATATTACGCTGGAGGGCGCAGGCGTGGGCAAAACGGAAGAAGGATATGTTCTTTTCGTGCCCGGCACAGCCCCCGGCGACATTATAAAAGCAAAAATACTGAAAACTCTCGCCTCCTACGGTTATGCGAAGGTGGAAGAAATACTCACACCCTCGCCCGACAGAATAGAGGTGGATTGCCCCGTGTTTGCAAAGTGCGGCGGCTGTGTTTTCCGCCACATCAGCTACGAAAAGGAGCTTGAAATAAAGAAAAACCTTGTAGACACACAGTTCGAGCGCATTGGCGGCTTGGATATTCGTTGCGAGGGCATAACTCCCAGCCCGCAGAGCCGCGGCTACCGCAACAAAGCACAGTTCCCCGTAGGCAGCGACGAAAACGGGCTCTACTTCGGCTTTTTCGCACCGCACAGCCACAGAATAATAAAATGCGAAAACTGCGCCCTGCACCCCGAGTTTTACGAGCAAATTTTAGCCGCCATAAAAAAATGGGGCGATAGATACGCTATTTCCGCCTACAACGAAGAAACGAAAAAGGGGCTTTTGCGCCACGTTTACGTGCGCGACGGCAGGCAAAGCGGCGAAATTATAGTTTGCCTTGTGGCTACGGGCAACACGCCGAAAACAAAGGAGCTTATATCCGCCCTGCTCGCCACGGGGCTCAATATCGTCGGCGTGGTGCTCTGCATAAACAAAAAAGAGGGCAACGAAATACTTTCCGATAATTTCCGCGTGCTTTGGGGCAAGGGATATATGACGGACACTCTTTGCGGCGTGGAATTTGACATTTCCCCGCGCTCCTTCTACCAGGTAAACCACGACGGCGCAGAGGCGCTCTACGGCATCGCCGCAGAATACGCGCGCCTTACTGGCAGTGAAACTGTTATAGACCTTTACTGCGGCACGGGTACGATAGGTCTTTCTATGGCAAAAAAAGCAAAAAAGCTCATCGGTATAGAGATAATACCCGATGCCGTTAAAAACGCCGCCGCTAACGCGGCACGCGCAGGCATAGAGAACGCGGAATTTATCTGTGCCGACGCAGGCAAAGCGGCGCTGGAGCTCGCGGCAAGGGGCATAAAACCCGAAGTTATCATTGTAGACCCACCTCGCAAGGGGCTTTCCGACGACGTTATCGTAGCTATTGCGGATATGGCACCGGAGCGCGTTGTGATGATTTCGTGCAACAGCGCCACGGCGGCGAGAGATGCCAAGAAGCTGGACGAAGCGGGCTATACGGCGGTGAAGATGAGAGCCGTGGATATGTTCGCGAGAACAGGACACGTGGAAAGTGTGGTAGGGTTCACGCGAAAATAACAATCTATGTTATAAGCAATCTTTTGCTAAAAAACATTATTAGGAGATAAAAATGGAACAAAACGATAATAACAAATCAAAAAAAGCTTTTCAGGATTTTATGAATAGAGCTTCTGATATTGGGAAAAAAGCTGCTGATGAGATACAAAAAGGGGCAAAGAATTTATCTGAACAAACAAAAAAAACCATTTATGAGCAAAGAATGAAAAAATATAATCCACTTTTTAAAGAAATTTTTAAAAGTAAACAATTTAAAATTCCAAACGTAATCGAAATTGTAGATGATGCCATTAGACGCGATATTGATGTATGTGATGGTGCTATCGGTTGGACAGATAAAATCAATGATGTAGAAATTCTACACCTCTATGACGAATGGGTAAAAGACAGCAAAGTTACTTTTCTTCCTAACGCAAAATGTGATGCTGTTTATTGCATAGATCCTTTTGACAGAAACAAATTTATAAATGTTAATTCCGCTTTTGAAAGAACCACAAGCGAAAAACTTGCGGAACTTGAACATATTGCATATTGTTTAGGAGCTAAAAGTTGTTCTATAGAAATTGTTGAATCTAACACGAAAATTGATTCAGCCAAATTTCAAATTGGCGCCCAATCACCAAAGCCATCTGCAAAGTCTGATAATAATTATTATTCAACTCAAACAGATAAGCAAGGTGGAAAAAACGTTTCTTATTTTGAAGGAAATAATTCGCCATATCGTCCATCATTAAAATGGTTTGCATATGATGATAACATCAATGGTCTAATCGAAATGAGATGTTCCGGAAATAATTATATAAAATCTAAAATATTAGAATTAAACTGTGCTTCTTCTCTAACAATGTCACATAAAACTGCTTATGCAATAGATAAAATTCTAAAAGTAAAATCTTCTATGTCTATGGAAAAGAAAGCTATTATAGAATATAGTAGCAAATTGATTTTTGAAATTGAATTTTAATAATATATTTAACCATATTGTTTATTCTTCAAGGAGCATCTTATGTCACAAAAGGAAAAAATGCACACGGGCGAGCTTTATCTGCCCGGTGATGCGGAAATAATGGCGGAGCAGACGCTCTGCCTTGAAAAGCTGTACGATTTTAACGCGACCCGCCCCTCCGAATACGAAAAACGCGAAAAAATGCTCGCGGAAATGTTCGCGGAGATAGGCGAGGGCTGTTATATAGAGCCTCCCCTGCACTCAAACTGGGGCGGCAAGCACTGTCATTTCGGCAAAAACGTATACGCCAACTTCAACCTAACGCTCGTGGACGACACTCACATCTACGTGGGCGACGGCACTATGCTTGCGCCAAACGTGGTTATAGCCACGGCGGGCCACCCCATACTGCCGGCACTGCGCGAAAAGGCGTTCCAATATAACGCGCCCGTGCATATCGGCAAAAACTGCTGGCTCGGCGCGGGCGTGCTCGTAATGCCCGGCGTAAGCATAGGCGAAGGCTCCGTAATAGGCGCGGGAAGCGTGGTAACGAAGGATATCCCCGCAGGCGTCGTAGCCGTGGGCAACCCGTGCAAGGTTTTGCGCGAAATAGGCGAAAAGGACAAAAAATATTACTTCGGGGAACGCGAAATAGACTATACAGACCCCGATATAGCGGCGGCTTTTGCCGAGGATAAAGAATGAAAAGAACACAGATAGAACGCATACCGCTTACCCTGCCGCGGGAGCTTGAGCGCTTTACGCACGGCGCCAAAATATACGACAGCAGTTCCTCCCCGCAGGCGCGCGTCTATTTTATAGACAAAGACGGCGGATATTACCTTAAAACTGCAGAAAAAGGTGCGCTCCGAAACGAAGCAGAGCTAACACGCTATTTTCACGAAAAGGGACTCTCCGCAAACGTGCTTGCATACATATCTGCCGAGCGCGATTTTATGCTGACGGAGCGCGTGCGCGGCGAAGATTTGACATTTGCAAAATACCTTGCCGAGCCGAAAAAGCTATGCGACATATCAGCCGCGCTTCTGCGCGAGCTTCACGAAACCGAGTTTTCCGCCTGCCCTGTGCCAAACCACACGGCAAAATACCTCGCCACTGTGGAGCGCAACTACCGCACGGGTATTTGCGACCTTTCCTTTGCCCCGGAATTTACCACGGCAGAGGAGGCGTATTCGCTTGTGAGGGAGAACGCCCACATGCTAAAAAACGAAGTTCTGCTCCATGGCGACTACTGCCTGCCGAACGTGATGCTCGACGATTGGCGTTTTTCGGGCTTTATAGACGTAGGTAACGGCGGAGTGGGAGATAGGCATGTGGACCTTTTCTGGGGCGCGTGGACGCTGAATTTCAACCTAAAAACAGATGAATATAGAGTCCGCTTCTTTGATGCCTACGGAAGGGATAAAATAGATGAAGAAAAAATACGTATAATAGCGGCAGCCGAAGTATTCGGATAAAAAAACAACCTCGCTTGCGCGAGGTTGTAAAAAATCATTTCTGTTTTCTTCTTTCTCCGTTTTTGCCGTAGCGTATGAGCTTGTAAATATCGTACGCATAGTAGAGGCAGCCGAGGTAAATGATAACCACGGGTATGCAAAGGAACATATACCAGAAGCTGTGAGGTATGATGTTATAGAAAAGCATGAGAAGAGGGTTGTATTCGTGGAACAGAGAGAACATATAGTTCACCTGGATCACGTTGCCTGCCCAATCCACGATATTGTTTGCCACACAATAGCTGTTGATGGCAAGGTTTATAAAGTGGATAGCTATGTACGAGCCCATTGTTATAGCCGTGGTAGACCAAATGCACTTTCTGTCGAGCGGAATGAGCTTGAGCTTGAAAAGTATGAGCGGTATACCGAATTCGAGCACATGCGGGAAATAATAGAAAACGAATACCCAGCTTGTTATTTCAGCCGATGCCACAGATGTGTTGAGTATAAGCGCGGCGAGCGCACCGATAGACCAAAGCATAAGCAGGTTGCCAAGGTGCTTATTTCGCGTGAAAACAACTATGGGCAGAAGCATCGCGTTGAGCGAGCAAAGGTGGAAAGGCAAATATTCCAAAGGGGAATCCCACGCGACAAGGTTATATATGATAGCCGCGATGCCCGCAAAGGAAAGTATGCCGAGTACGATTATTTGCGTTTTTTTCGTTCTGTGCTTAAGGGCAAAGTAAATACCGATGGTTATTGCCGCACCGAGCACAAGAGAGAGCAGATGTGTAAGCGTAAATGTTCCCCAAACCATAAAAGATTCTCCTTTAAAATAACATTATCTTTTATATTATACACTATTTCAAAACACATTTCAAGTGTTTTGCACAAAATACTTGTATACATTATGTGCAAATAAGCCATATTTCAACTTTTATTCAAGTTTTTTCAAACACATAGATATTTTTACATAAACAAGAGGTCAAAAAATGAAAGATTTTCTCCCCATAACCAAAGAAGAAATGCTCGCCCGCGGGTGGGACGAGGTGGATTTCGCCTACGTCATAGGCGATGCATACGTAGACCACCCCTCCTTCGGCCACGCGATAATAAGCCGTGTGTTGGAGGCAAACGGCTACCGTGTGGGTATTATTTCCCAACCGGACTGGAAAAATGACGAAAGCATAAACGTTTTTGGCAAACCGCGCCTCGGTTTTCTCGTTTCGGGCGGCAATATGGACTCTATGGTGAACCACTACTCCGTTTCCAAAAAGCGCAGGCAGAGCGATGCCTTCACCCCCGGCGGAGTTATAGGCAAACGCCCCGATTACGCCACGGTGGTATACTGCAACCTCATTCGCCACACATACAAAAACGTGCCCATAATAATAGGCGGCATAGACGCCAGCCTGCGCAGGCTGGCGCACTACGACTATTGGTCCGACAGCCTAAAGCGCAGCATACTGCTCGATTCGCAAGCAGACATAATCTCCTACGGCATGGGCGAAAAAAGTATTGTGGAAATAGCAGATGCTCTCTCCGGCGGTCTTGCCGCAAGCGATATCACGTTTATAGACGGCACGGTATATAAAACAAAGAAGCTGGAGGATGTTTACGATTACGAGCTGCTGCCCTCCTACGACGAGCTGAAAGCAGATAAGCTTAACTACGCGAAAAGCTTCTATACACAGTACTGCAACACAGACCCTTTTTCCGCAAAACGTCTGGTAGAGCCATACGACGGCGGACGCTACGTGGTTCAAAATCCGCCTGCCAAACCGCTTTCGGAAACGGAGATGGACAGAGTATACAGTCTGCCCTATATGCGCGATTATCACCCCTCATATAAAGCTCTGGGCGGTGTGCCCGCAATAGAGGAAGTAAAGTTCAGCCTGGCGAGCTGCCGCGGCTGCTTCGGCGGGTGTAGCTTCTGCGCGCTCACTTTCCACCAAGGGCGCATTATCCAATCGCGCAGCCACGCCTCCCTGCTCGTAGAAGCAGAGAAAATGACACACGAGGAAGGCTTCAAGGGATATATACACGACGTAGGCGGCCCCAGCGCAAACTTCCGCAAGCCTGCCTGCGAAAAGCAGCTGGAAAAGGGCGTGTGCAAGAATCGCCAGTGCCTTTTCCCCAAGCCCTGCCCGAATATGAAGGTAGACCACAGCGATTATGTGGAGCTGCTGCGCAAGCTGCGCGCACTGCCCGGCGTGAAGAAGGTCTTTGTGCGCTCGGGCATACGCTTCGATTACGTCATGGCGGACAAAGACGACACGTTCATTCACGAGCTGTGCAAATACCACGTAAGCGGCCAGCTGAAGGTAGCGCCCGAGCACGTTTCCGATAAGGTGCTCGCGCTTATGGGCAAGCCGCAAAACCACGTTTACCGAGCGTTTATAGAAAAATACAAAAAGATAAACGACAAGCTCGGCATGAAGCAGTACGTTGTACCATACCTTATGTCCTCGCACCCCGGCTCCTCGCTTAAAGAAGCCATAGAGCTCGCGGAATACCTGCGCGATATAGGCTATATGCCGGAGCAGGTGCAGGATTTCTACCCCACCCCCTCCACAATTTCCACTTGTATGTACTACACGGGCGTGGACCCGCGAAATATGCAGCCCGTGCACGTAACGCACAATCCGCACGAAAAGGCTATGCAGCGTGCGCTGATACAATACAGAAACCCCGCAAACTACGAGCTTGTGGAAGAAGCGCTTACAAGGGCGGGACGCACCGACCTTATCGGTCACGGGCCGAAATGCCTTATCCGCCCACGCAAGGCAGCTCCGCAAAAGCCTGCACAGCAGAAAAAAGGCGCCCAAGCACAGAAAACACAGGCAAAAAGCGGCAGTAACGCGGCAAAACAAGCGCATAAGAAAGGAAAAAAATGATATATCGTCACGATTCCGATACGATAGAGAAAGCCAAAAATACTTGTAATAACAGCGCGGCACACGGCTTTGCCCTGCTTATATTCGCGCTTGCAGAAGCGGCGCTTGTATGTTCAACGCTGTATTCGCTGATAACAGATTTTTCAGTTCCATTGCTTATATTCACTCTTTTCGGAAACATTATATTGCTTGCATGTGCGGCACTTTCTTTCAAAGATTTCCGCGAAAGCCGTATGCTTGCAGAGGAAGCTGAACACGCAAAAACCCCAGAAAACGAGTTTTTTTCGCTAAAATGTGAAAAAATCAAAGCTCACCACAATATATTCCAGCCAATATTCTCGGCTGAAAACGGCAACATATACGCCTTTACGCTTTTCGGCGAAAACGGAGAAAAATATACGTTTTTTTGTGTACCATCGCTCGATGCTTCAAAATTTGCAGAAAGCACAAGCGAGCTTTTCGGCGAAATCCACGTGCGAAAATACAAAGATACACATTTGCTTTGCGAAATCAGAAAATACATATAAAGTCTCAAAACATCTCTTTCGGCAGGCACGGAATTTATCCGTGCCTGCATTTTTTTCCCCTGTTGCTAATATATTTTTACAAAAACAAAAAAATCGGGGAGAAAAATGAACAGATTAAAACGTTTTGCGGCAAACGCCGCCATTATGGGCGGTGTTACCATATTCATGCGGATAATTTCCGTAACTTTCGGCGCATACACGGCGAACGCCGTCGGCGCGCAAGGTATAGGCATACATTCGCTTATAATGAGCGCCTATGTATTTGCCGTGACGGTGGCAAACTCGGGCATAAGCCTCGCCGTAACGCGCCTCGTTTCAGAGGAGCTTGGGCGCGGCAACACGAAGGCGGCTATCGCCGCCGTGCGCAAATGCGTGGCGTACAGCGTGTTCTTCGGCTCTGCCGCCGCGCTTGCGCTTTTCGCTTTTGCAAAACCTATAGGCGTGCACCTTTTGGGCGATGAGCGCACTGTGCTTTCGCTGAAAGCCCTTTCCGTGAGCCTGCCGTTCATATCGCTTTCAAACGTGCTCTCGGGATATTTCAACGCCGTGCGCCGTGTTTCCAAAAGCGCCGCCGCGGCGGTTACGGAGCAATTTGTGAAAATAGGCATAACCATTTCTCTCTTGCACGTTTTCGGCACGCAGAGCGTGGAGTATTCCTGCCTTGCCCTCGTGCTGGGCACGAGCATATCGGAGGGACTTTCGTTCATATACCTGCTTTTCTTCTACCTGCGCGATAAGAAAAAGCACCTCTGCCCCAAAGAAAGCGAGCATGTACCCCGTGGGCTTACGGCGCGTATGCTGCACATTTCTCTGCCGATAGCGGCTAGCGCGTATCTTCGCAGCGGGCTTGTAACGCTGGAGCATATACTTATCCCCTACGGCTTGCGCCGTTCGGGGCAAAACCACGCAGAGGCGCTCGCCTCCTACGGCACGGTGCACGGCATGGTGCTGCCGCTGGTTCTCTTCCCCTCTGCCGTTTCCGCTACGTTTGCCTCGCTTATAATACCCGAGCTTTCAGAGCTTGCCGCAAAATACGGGCGTAAGGATGCAAAGCATATAAAGTACGTCGTGTGCCGCGCCGTAAGTGTATGCCTTATTTTCGGCATGGCGTGCGCGGGCGCGTTTGCAGTGTTTGCAGAGCCGCTGGGTATGCTCGTTTACAAAAGCAAGGAAGCGGCGAAATATATCGGCGTTTTCGCCGTGCTTGTGCCGCTTATGTACCTCGACACGGTGGTAGACGGAATGCTAAAGGGGCTTGGCGAACAGCTCGCCTCCATGAAATACAATATAATAGATGCTGCAATAAGCGTTTTTTTGGTATATACGCTTCTGCCGCGCATGGGCATAAACGGCTATATCGTTTGCGTTTTTGTAACAGAGCTTGTGAACGACGTGCTGAGCCTTTCGCGCCTTATTTCCGTAACCGGTGTGAAAATACCGATATACCGCACAGTCATAGCACCGCTTCTTTCCGCGGTGGGTGCAGGCGCGGCGGCAAACCTTGTTATGCGAGCCCTGCCATTTCGCTTTTTCCATCTTGCCGCGGAAACCGTGTGCGGCATACTGATATTGCTTGTATTTTACATAAATTTCCTCATAATTTTCCGCGCGGTTTCAAAAGACGACGCAAATTGGCTTTTAGGCATATTTTGCCGAAAAGAAACGGCGTGAAAATCGCAAAACTCATTGAAAAATGAAAGCTTTTGTGGTATACTTTGGGCAAAAGTATAAATTAAGGATGATAAACCGTGAACAAACCGCTTATTCTCGAATATAAAAATCCCGCGCCCGACTATGCGGATTTTTTCCGCGCCCGCATAGACGATAAGCCCTACGCAGGCTGGGAAAAATGGTCGCTGCCGCTGGGCAACTCCCATTTCGGCGCCTGCATATTCGGCAGAACGGGCACAGACCGCATACAAATAACCGAAAACAGCGTGGCAAACCCCATTGTTTTTTTCGGCTCTTGGAAAAAAGGTTCGGGCGGCACACGCTCCTTTGGCGACCTCATTTTCGAATTCGGCCACGAAAATGCGCAAAGCTACCGCCGCTTCCTTTCGCTGGACGATGCCGTAGCCGGCGTTGAATACGAATTCGGCGGCGTTCATTACGAGCGCGAATATTTCCTTTCCTACCCCCACAACGTGCTTGCCATGCGCTTTTCCGCAAACAGGGGCGGCAAAATAAGCTTTTCCGTTTCTCCGCTTATATCCTTCTGCCGCGATTTCTGCATGCAAGAGGGCGACGGCTGCGGCAGAAGCGGCGAGGTTCACGCAAGCCACAGCGATATAATAATGCGCGGTGTTTCCGATTACTACGGCATAAAATACGAAGGCAGAGCGAGAGTAAAAGCATACGGTGGAAAGGTTACGAGCGAAAACGGCACCATAAAAGTGAAAAACGCCGACTATGCCGAAATCTTCTTCACCTGTGGCACGAACTATAAAATGGAAAGCCGCGTTTTCGACGAAGAAGACCCGAAAAAAAAGCTCGCCCCCTACCCCGACCCTGCAGAAGCCGTGTCGGCTACGCTGAATAAAGCCTGCGCACGAGGCTACAACGCGCTGAAGGAAGCGCACCTTGCCGATTACCGCGCGCTCTTTTCGCGCACGTCCGTTTCGTTCGGCGGCAAATACTTCGGCACACCTACAGACGAGCTGCTTATAAAATACAAGCGAAACGCCGATGAATATAAGCAAAGCGAGGAAACAAAGCTGGAAATGCGCTATATGGAAGAGCTCCTTTTCCAGTACGGGCGCTATCTCCTCATCGCTTCCTCGCGCCCGGGCGGCTATCCAGCCAACCTGCAGGGCACCTGGTGTGCATACGACAGCTCCCCCTGGGGCTGCGACTACCACCACAACATAAACGTGCAAATGAACTATTGGCCCGCGCAGGTGGCGAACCTTGCGGAGTGCTTCGCACCGTATACGGATTATGCGAATGCATATATGGCGCGAGCGCGCAAAAACGCAGATAAATACATACTGCAAAATTACCCCGAAAAGTACATCGGCAAGGGCATAAACGGTTGGACAATAGGCACCACAGCCACGCTTTACGATATTTCCGCGCCAAAAGCGTGGGGGCATTCGGGCCCCGGCACGGGCGGCTTTACCTCCCTGCTCTTTTGGCAGCACTACGATTTCACTCGCGACAAAAAATATCTGCGCGAGGTAGCCTACCCCTATTTGCTGGAAATGTCGCGCTTTCTCTTGCAGGTCCTCGTAGAAAAGGAAGGTAAAATGCTTACGGGCATTTCCGCCTCCCCCGAGCAGCAGGGCAAGGACGGCAAATATTACAACACAGTAGGCTGTGCCTTCGACCAGCAAATGATATACGAAAACTTCGATAAAACTCTTCAAGCGGCAAAAATACTCGGCATAAGCGCGGCGGAAGAACCGCTTATAGAAAAAATAGAAAAAACCTTGCCCTTGCTCGACCCCGTGCTCATAGGTGTAGACGGGCAAATTAAAGAATACCGCGAAGAAAACAGATACGGCGATATAGGCGATAATACCCACCGCCATATTTCCCACCTCGTAGGCCTTTACCCCGGCACTATAATAAACAAGCGCACGCCCGAATGGATGGATGGCGCAAAGCTTGTGCTGGAGCGCCGCGGAGACAGGTCCACAGGCTGGGCAACGGCGCACAGGCTTCTGCTTTGGGCGCGCACGGGCAACGGCGAAAGCGCACACAGGCTCTACGGAAACATCATCAAAAACAATATTCTGCCCAACCTTTGGGGCACACACCCACCTTTCCAAATAGACGGCAACTTCGGCGCCACAGCCGGCGTATGCGAAATGCTGCTGCAAAGCAGCTCCGGCTGTATAGAGCTTCTGCCCGCTATACCCGCAGCTTGGCGAAACGGCTTTTTCACGGGGCTTTGCGCGCGCGGCGGCTTTACCATCGGCTGTGTATGGGAAAACAGGCGTGTTAAAAATATAACCGTCACGGCAGACGTCGGCGGCCTTTGCAGGCTGAAATTTGTGGGCGCACAGCGCGCAACGCTCGACAATATCGAATTCAGCGTAGACGGCGACCTTATGTACTTCCCACTTCTAAAAGGCGAAACCGTACATATAAGCGTTAAATAACGATCAAAGCCATAAAATCGCACCGCAAAAAAATTGCAGTGCGATTTTTCATTTTTTGGTTGACAGTTTGAGCTTTATGTGCTAAAATATAAAATCATGCGGTTGTGGCGGAATTGGCAGACGCGCCAGACTTAGGATCTGGTGTCTTCGACGTGGGGGTTCAAGTCCCTTCAGCCGCACCAAACAATAGAAAACCGAACCCTGTACCAATCGGTGAAGGGTTCCGGTTTTCTGCTTTTCTTTTAGATCATTTATTTCCCAATGTAATTTTTTATCGTGAAAGATACTTTTCGTATCTTTTTTTAATACTTAAAATCTCGCTCTTGAATTGTTCAAGTTCCGCAGCCTTCAACATATTCTGCAATAGCTCTTTGCATATCTGCTCGGTTGGAACAGCGTTGCTTATGCTTGTCGAATAGAGTAGCTGAGATTTGTTTTCCTTTTCAGATTCTATCAAATGCTTTTCCAACGATGCGAGTATGAGGTTAATATATTTCTCCGCCATATCCGGTTTTCCAAGTTGAACGTATACCTTTGCAATTTCTGCGTAATCTGAAAGAAGCGGCGGCTCGTAAAAGCCTGCATACTTATCGTCCAAAACCGTTTCAAGCAATGTTGCCGCTTTTTGATAATAAAAAAGCTTTTCTTGCGGCGGCATATCGCGGGTGATGAGTTGACGAACACAGCATTCAGCAAGGTCGACAGTATAGATTATGTTTTTCAGAATTTGTGCCCTATATTCTTCCCCCTCCATCACGAACTTTGCATACACCTCGCGGCTATGGCGCAATGACGGCAATTTTTTGTAATAATACTTTCCCTTTTCTCTAATAGCGGTGTCTTTCGATTCAGAGCAAATCTGAAGCATAATTCGGTAGATTTCATTACGCTTATCGTCATCTGTACAACACTTTTCGGCGTGCTCTGCCAGAGAAATCATTTTTACAATATGCTCTTTATCATACAGTTTTTTTCGGTATACGTGTAGCATTACATCTGCATAATTACCATAATTATCGGGGTTCAGTTCTATTTCGCGTATCCACGCTTGATATACACCCTCCCAATCCTTTTTTTCATGCAGAGTATGGATTTTCACATCAAATTCTTTTCTGTGTTCAATGCTCCAAAGCAAATCCATACCAAACAAAGAATCGATAGAGCATCTGAACAGCAAAGCGATTTTTGGCAAAAGAGCAATATCGGGAAATAACAATCCACGCTCCCACTTGGAAACGGTTTGAGAAGAAACTCCCAGTTGCTCTGCAACGGATTCCTGTGTCATATTACGGGAAGTTCGCAATTCTTTTAATTTGTTTTTTAGCTCCATAATAATTTTACACCTTATTCTTCATCCAATAGTTATACTTTTTCTTGCGGTAAACCAAAAGAAAAACGATATATGAAATGCAATCAAGCAAAGCACTTAATACATACCCCACAAACGGGACGTTTATTACCGAATCGAACAAGCACATCGAAGCAAAGAAAAATGTCGGAAAAGAAATCGTTTTCCTTCCAAACACCAAACTGTCAAACGTATTAAGTACAAAACAAGCAAAAACAATAGCCATAATACAAACAAGAACTTTTGATTCTCGCCTGATAACAAGCCTTAAATCGTCGGCAAATGAAATATACGTTTTTTCTTTATAATCCGACATTACTTCATCTTCACCTATATATTTTCTGATTTTTGATATATAAAGCAATATAAATCCAAAGGCGAAGGTTGACATCAGTGCAATCAACAATAATCTTAGTGTAGGATTTTCAATACCGCTTAAAACAGCACCCCAGACAGCATATAGTGCTATGTATACTGCTAATGTAATCACCGAAGCAATAGTGATATTCCATAATATTCTTTTCATAAAGCCCTCCGTAATTTTGATTGATCATATCTGTATTATATCGTAAATATTATATTTTGTAAACAGACTGTATGGCACATAGATATGTCCATTTTATATCAATCCAAATTCGGATTCATAATAATTTACCCACAAAAAAACGACAGGTATATACCTGTCGTTTTTTATTAAACTATCAGTTCCAGCAGGTCCAACAGCACGAGCATAATATTGTCCAAAACAGATGCTTTTAACAAATAGTAAATATCATTTTTTTCGTGCTCTTCCAATATAAGGTCGTTTTCCTTTAGAACGGATAAATGATTTAAAACCAAATCTTCGCTGATATTCAAATGTTGCGCAAGCTTCCTTGCCGACATTTTCTCTTTTTTCAATACGATTAATATTTCGCGCCGTATCGGGTCATTTGCGGCGTGAGCTATCTTTCCCAATCCCATGGTTTCACCTCTTTCGGCATTTAATCCCAGTTGTCATATACATCATATTATATATCAAATACACCTAAAATTCAAGTGTTCACCCATTTTCCTGGCGCTTTTGCATTTTTCGCCAGTTTATAAAGCCGTATATGTCGTTAGCGAGGAAAACAACGAAGCAAACCAGCACAGAAACGTATGAAATATCCTCTGCCACAGCGAGCGCCCACAGAATTATAAGCACAATATCGTTAAGCCCGTATGCCACAGCATAGTATGGGCTCCTGAGCGCCGTGAGAAACACAGCCGCAAAGCTCGTTGCCACGGAAATGGTGCCGGGAAGCAGGTTTGCTGTGCCCAAAGCCCCTAAAATAAAGTAAAATACTACTGTAACCGCCGCCGTGCAAGCAAGCATAAGCACAACGTCACGCGGTTTCAGGCGGTTTACACACACTTCCGTACGTTTGCCCGCGAACGGGTGGCGCACCCATGAAACGAGCGATGCCACAGCCATAGGCATAGTCATACCTACGTATGTGATCATTTCCCCGTAATACGCCGCTCTATATGAAATTATGCCGTACAATATGCTGAAAATTATAATAAGCACTTGCCCTACGGGGTTGCCCTTGGCACAGAAAATAAGCGAGGTTGCACCAAGCAGCGATGCTGTAAGCGAAAGAAAGCTGCTTCTATCGAAAATACAAAACGAAACCGTTATAAGTAAAATCGAAAAAGCCCAAAGCACAAGCTCCCCGCGCGAAAAATAAGAGAAAAGCCGTTTTATTTTTTTCATATATTCCTCCTCAAAAAAAGCATTCGCCACGCGTATCTTCAAAGACCTAACGATACGCGTACGAATGCTTCGCATTTACTACCCGGTGGCAGTTATTTAAAATTTTATTGTTTTCAATTATACCACGCCGTATACGCTGTGTCAAGAAGAAAAACAAAAAGCACACTCTTTCGAGTGTGCTTAAATTATCATTACAAATTAGTCTGTAACGAAAGGAAGAAGTGCTACGTGACGAGCGCGTTTGATAGCCTCTGTAAGAGCACGCTGGTGTGCTGCGCATGTTCCTGTTACTCTTCTGGGAAGAATTTTGGAACGTTCGGAAATGAACTTGTGAAGCTTAGCTGTATCTTTGTAGTCGATAACAACTGCTTTTTCAACGCAGAATACACAAACCTTTTTTCTTCTGTGAACGTTGCCGTTTCTTGCGGGTCTCTGTTCTCTGTTTTCCATTGTAAAAAACCTCCTATATTATTTTAAATGGCCTCTGTGGGCTTAGAAAGGAAGATCTTCGTCGCCTGCAACTTCCTCGAATTTAGGCGCTATGCCTGCATCGCTCGAGAAAGCGGGAGCCTGAAAATCGTCGCCGCGAGCGCCGTAACCGGCGTTTTCGCTTTTCTTTTCAACAAAAGTTGCTTCATCTGCAACAACTTCCGTAACGTAACGTTTAGAGCCGTCGTTTGCTGTCCAGCTTCTGGACTGAAGAGAACCGCAAATGCAAATGGCATTGCCTTTTCTGAAATATTTTGTAATAAATTCAGCTGTTGTTCTCCAAGCGACAATGTTGATGAAGTCGCTCTGTGCCTGCTCGCCGGCTTTTGTGTATCTGCGTGTTACGCCGATAGAAAAAGACGTTACGCTGACACCGGAGGGTGTCTGCTTAAGTTCCGGGTCTGCTGTGAGATGTCCGATAAGAATTACCTTATTAAGACTTGCCATCTTGACTGTTCCTCCATTAAAATTTACGCTACTTTGATTGTCATAGAGCGCATAATGTCTTCAGAAATGTTGAAGTTACGTTCGAGTTCGGCAACAAAGCTTGTGTCTGCTTTGTAGTTTACGAGAACGTAGTAACCTTCTGTAAGATCATTGATGGGGTAAGCAAGTTTGCGTTTGCCCCATTCGTTGAAAGATTCTACTTCACCGTTTGCTTCGATAAGAGCTTTGAATTTTGCAACAACTGCTGCAACCTTTTCTTCACCCTTTGTTGTTTCAACGATGAACATCGTTTCATAGGACGCTTTAATGTTTTCCATTATGACTACACCTCCTTTTGGACATAAGGCCGCGAACCGTTTGATTTTTTATTCGCAGCAAGGAGAAAGCGCATATTTACGCTTTTCCGAATGTGTATTTTATCACATTTATATAAATTTGTCAATATTTTTTTGTAATTTATTTTCCGCGAAAAGAAAATTTTATATTTATTTTTAATAGTTTGCAAAAAAACTCTTGCATTTTTGCTTTTCATATGGTATGATTAAATGTAATTATCGGAACACGGCGTTTTTCGCCCCTTTTCCGCAACAAAAAGAATTAAAAATCGGCGTTTGCCGAATCGGAGGTTTATAAAGATATGACTATTCTTTCTTACGTACTCGGTTCTCTTCTTCTTCTCGTTGCCATCGCTCTTATTGTTCTCGTTCTTTTCCAGAGCTCTAAAAAACGCGGTCTTTCCGGCGCGGTTGGCGGCACTTCTGCTGATTCTTTCTTCGGCAAGAACCAGAGCCAGACAAAAGAAAAGAAGCTTTCCCGCTTCACAACAATCCTTGCTGCCGTATTTGCAGTTCTCGCTATCGCAGCATACATTCTCTGCATTTGATCAAAGCAAAAAAAGAAAATCCGCCTTGCGCGGATTTTTTTGTTGCTCATCCGTGCAAAAAAATTTATTTACCTCTTTATTTATTAACATTTATATGATACAATAGTAATAATCTTAAATAAAAGAAAGGGTTTGAAATGAAAAAACAAACTTGTTATATACCCGAAAGGCGCGGCAAGGTCGGCGGTCAGGCCGTGCTGGAGGGCGTTATGATGAAAAGCGGCGACAGAGTCGCGCTGACCGTGCGCAAGGACGACGGCACTATGGAAACAAAAAATTCCACCTTCGTTTCCGCAAAGACCAAGCATCCCATATGCAACCTGCCCATTATACGCGGCGTGGTAAGCTTTGTGGAATCGCTCATTCTCTCTTTTTCCACGCTCAACGATTCTGCGGAAATGCTCGGCATAGATGAAGAGCTGAACGAGCCTAAAAAGAAAAATGCAGACGGCACAGATAAAAAGAGCCACACGCTCGATATTCTTATGCTCGTGGCAACAGTGCTAGGTATAGCTCTTGCCATATTCCTTTTCATGTTCCTTCCCACGTTCTTTACAAAAATAATCGTACGTTTCACAGGGGACCTGGGACTCTGGCAAAGCGTGATAGAGGGCGTTATAAAGATAGGTATTTTCGTTGCATATATGCTCCTCGTTTCGCTTATGAAGGATATCCGCAGAACATTTGAATACCACGGGGCAGAGCATAAATCCATATTCTGCTACGAGGCGGGCAAAGAGCTCACCGTGGAAAACGTACGCGAGCAATCGCGCTTCCACCCCCGTTGCGGCACGAGCTTTATGTTCGTTATGCTCGGCATAAGCATATTTTCCGGTCTTTTCATAACTTGGGAAAATATGATCGTGCGCGTACTGCTCAAACTTCTCCTGCTTCCGCTCGTTATGGGTGTGGGCTATGAGTTCCTTATGTACGCAGGCAAGCACGATAACGCCTTCGTGCGCATACTTTCCGCCCCCGGCCTCTGGATGCAGCGCATAACCACGCGCGAGCCCGACGACGCGCAGATAGAATGTGCCATTGCTTCTCTCAAAGCGGCTATGCCCGAAGAATTCCCTCCCGAAAGCAAAACGGAAGAAATAGCAGACGAAACAAACGACAGCACGGAAGAGAAATGACGTATTTTCAGTTTAAAAAATATATAAAAGATTCCCTTGAGGAGGTAGTGGGTGAATATGCCGCATATGAAGCGGAGAAAATCATCTGCCACCTTACGGGGCTTAGCAGAACGGCGCTTTCCCTGCGCTCCCGTGAGGAAATGCCCGAAACGCCGAAGGAAACCGAAAATATCATCGCTCGCCGCCAAAACGGCGAGCCTCTTGCATATATCCTCGGCAAAACGGATTTTTTCGGGCTAGAACTATACGTAAGCGAGGCGTGCCTTACCCCACGAGCCGATACGGAGGTCATTGTGGAGCGTGCGCTGGAGTTTTTGGGCGAGCGAAATGCAGAGGTTTTGGATATTTGCACGGGCAGCGGATGTATAGCCCTTGCCATAGCAGCAAACTCGCACGCAACGGTGCTTGGCGTGGATATTTCTGCGGCAGCGCTCGCCGTGGCTGAAAAAAACGCCAAAAAATGCGCGCTTTGGGGGAAGGTGCGCTTCCTGCAGCGCGATGCCCTCGCCGCAGATTTTCTCGACGGCGAAAAATACGACCTTATCGTTTCCAACCCGCCGTATATACCCACGGCGGATATAGCGGCGCTCTCTGCGGAGGTGCACCGTGAACCCATGCTCGCGCTGGACGGCGGGGCAGACGGCCTTGTGTTCTACCGCAGATTTTTGGAGATCTTGCCAAAGCACCTTAAAAGCGGCGGCGCTATGATTTTTGAAATTGGATATGACCAAGAGGCGGCGTTGCGCACGCTTTGCGAGGAAGCAGGGCTTCCCTGCGAAATTTTCCGAGATTACGGCGGAAATGTTCGCGGTGCGGTTATAAAAGTGTAAGAGGAATAATATAAATTGGTAGGGGACGGCGCTTCGACGTCCCACAAAACAAACAATACATACTAAGGAGAATTTTATGTCCAACGAAAGCGCAATAGGTGTTTTCGATAGCGGCCTCGGCGGTCTTTCTGCCGTGCGCGAGCTTAAGAAGCTTTTGCCAAACGAAAATATAATATACTTTGGCGATACGGGCAGAGTGCCGTATGGCTCCAAATCGCGCGAGATAATTCGCAAATACACCGCGCAGGATGCAAAATTTCTGCTTTCACACGGCGTAAAGGCAATACTCGCCGCCTGCGGCACGGTCAGCTCCAACGCGATGGAATGTATAGAAGCCATAACGGATATTCCCGTTTTCGGAGTGGTAGAAGATGCCGCGCGCGAAGCATATGAGGCTTCACGCACAAAGCGCGTTGGTGTCATAGGTACGCAAGCAACAGTAAATTCGGGTATTTTTAAACGCAAAATCGAGGAACGCGATGCACACGCCGAGGTTTTGCAAAGCGCCTGCCCGCTTTTTGTGCCGCTTGTGGAATATGGCTTTACCGCAGAAGGAGACGAAATAACGCGCCTTGCGTGCGAACGTTATCTCGCGCCTTTTCGCGGGGAAGTAGACACACTAATCTTGGGTTGCACGCACTTCCCTATCTTAGAAAAAGCAATAAGTGCGGCTTTGCCGGGCGTAACGCTCATAAACCCCGCTTCTGCCGCGGCAAAAGCAATGGCAAAAACGCTGAAAGAGCAAGACCTGCTTTCCGCAAGAGAAAAAAATGGCGAAATACGCTATTTCGTTTCCGACGAACCGGCACACTTTGCCGCAGAGGGCAAAATCTTCCTCGGCAAGGATTTTGAAATAAGCGCCAAAAAAATAGAGATTGATAAATTTTGATAAACGAGGAAGCGTACAATGAAAGGTCACAACTACTGGAGTTACCGCCCCTACCGCCCCTTCTTTTTTGAGGTTGGAGAGCCATATATTTGCCGTGTAGCACCCGGCAAATACGCCATTCATTTTGAATGGCTCGCAGAGGAAAGCTGCACGTACGAAATATACTTCCGCGAGCGCGGCGAGGGCAATTTCACCCTCGCGGGTAAAACGAGCTCGAACGAATTTGACATAGTAAACCTTGAAAATAGCAAAGATTACGAATTTTTCGTGTCTTACGGCGAAAAAAAGAGCCGTGTGCGTATAGCTCGCACGGGCGCGTGCGTAGGTACACCCGTAAACTACCTGCACCCCGAGGACGGCGCGTACGCTTTTTCGGGCAGGTTTCTCTGCTCCCCCTCACTTGTGCGCCACCCCGAAGGCTTTCTGCTCGCCTCTATGGACCTTTTTGAAGGGAACTCTCCACAAAACCTTACCCTCATCTTCCGCTCCGACGACGAGGGCAAAACCTGGCATTACGTAAGCGAGCTTATGCCTTGCTTCTGGGGCAAAATGTTCATTCACAAGGGCGAGCTTTATATGCTCGGCTGTTCCACGGAATACGGTGACCTGCTCATAGGCAAGAGCACGGACGGAGGCAAGACTTTTTCCGCACCCGTCACGCTTTTGCGCGGCGCGAACGGCAAAAACGGTAGCGTGGGCGTACACAAAAACCCGCAGAACGTACTTTACCATAGCGGAAGAATCTGGGGAACGCTGGAATGGGGCTCCTGGGGTGCAGGATACCACGCGCCTATGGTTATGTCCTGCGCGGAAGATGCAGACCTTCTCTGCCCCGAAAACTGGGAGTTTACCCCGCCCGTAAAATACAACCCGGAATGGGAGGGCGTAGCAAAGGGCAAGTCTACGGGCAACATAGAGGGCACACTTGCCATAGCGCCAAACGGCAAGCTCTACAACATTATGCGCTACGATATGTCGAAAACGGAACCGAACTACGGGCTTGTGCTGGCTTATGAGGTAAACACGCAAGACCCCGCCGCACCGCTTGAATATTCCCACGCGGTAAGCTTCCCTGCCAACCATTCGAAATTTATGATAAAGCGCGACGGCAAAACAGGCAAATACTACACGCTCGCCTCCCGCATAACAGACCCCACGCACGTACACGACCGCAATCTGCTTTCGCTTATGGTTTCCGACGACCTCAAAAATTGGGAGGTCGTACGCGATATAATAGACATTCGCCATCTCGACAGGTGGAAAAACGGCGTGCAATACGTCGATTTTGAAATAGAAGGCAAGGAAATCATCTTCCTCTGCCGAACGGCGATAAACGGTGCGGACAGCTTCCACAACACGAACCATTCCACTTTCCACAGAATAAAAATTTGAGATAAAAGCAGAAGGCCTCCGTTTTCACGGAGGTCTTCTTTGTTTTATTCTTCAAGCAAAGATATAAATCGCGGATTGTCGCGAAGAAAATCAAACTTTTTTCTTCGCGTGAAACGACGAGCACACTCGGTATTTGTAAGCATATAGTTTTTTGAGGTGCTTTTTGTATCTACCGTCGCAAAATTTACAAATACGCTTGTATATTTCAGTTCTCCTTCCGGCAAGGAATCGAATTTCTCGGCGTGGTAGAACGCTTTTTCGAGCGCATCGAGTGTCGCATCCGCATTACCCAGCTCCGCGTGGCAAAGCGCAATCATTTCATAAATTTTTTGTATGCGGCAATGGCTGAAAAGATAATTGCCGTCGTATATAACCGTTTCCCAGAGCTTCAGCGCAGTTTCACAGGCAAAAAGCCGATCTTTCGGGTCGTCATATTTGCGGTAGTATATCTTCATACACAATTCGTCCAAAAAGCTTATTATGTTTCTGTGCTCCTGCCGCAGTTTTTTAGGTTTGCTTTCCTCGGTAAAATATGCAGTTTCCAAAAGATTTTCCCTGCTGCAGTGCAGGCTTGCCGCCATAGAGGCATATTCCACCGCTTTTTCCTCGTTTGCCACAGAATAATCTTTGGCAGAATACAAATATACCAATGTTTGAAGCGTTCTGCTTCTTATCTCGCTCACATTGCAATCGCGCATAATGCGTTCGCATATCTCCACGGCTTCTTTTGCGTTGCTTTCCAGCGTTTCTTCTTCGCCGCCGCTATACAGTGTAATAAGCAAGCTGCTTGCAAGATGTTCCAAGCATTCAAAGTCACCGGGGTATTTCTGCGCAGCTTCGCGCCACAGAGCAAGCTCTCTTACAACATCACCTTTATTTGCAAACACCTGTGATTTTTCTTTGTACGTTTCGATTTCGGCTTTTTTCCCGCTTTCTCTTCCCAAAAGTTCATCTGTGGTAGTGCCAAAAAGGTTTGCCAGCGGCACTAAAAACGAAATATCGGGCATAGCGGCATCGGTTTCCCAACGGCTCACCGCTTGCGAGGAAATGGAAAGAAGTTCGGCAAGCTCTTCCTGAGTCATATTATTTTTTCTGCGGAGTTCTCTTATTCTTTGTCCGAATGACATATGCTTTCGCTCCTTTTATTTTTACTCGACCGGTCTGTGATTATATTATACTATAAAACAGAAAAACTTTCCACCTCTCGTCAATTGATAAAAAAACAATCGGCGGTTGAGTTTTATACAAACAAAAACCGCAGGTAAAAGGGCGTGCAAAATTAGCGGAGAGTTTATAGTCAGTTGGTTCATATGGTGCAGTTTTGCTCCGCAGTAAACAAATAATTAACGCCGACAGATTTTTCCAAAAATCTGTCGGCGTTCGTTATTCGATAAATTGGAATTTGTTTATTTACTTATACTTTGAATATAAGTGTTCAATTGTTTCTGATTTTTAATAACAATTGCTTTATCTCCGTATTTTGAAATCAGCCATTTATAGCGTTCTTTTGCACTTTTTCTTCT
>JAFTLJ010000098.1 GCA_017456005.1 Clostridia bacterium
ACAAATCAAAGGCTCCCTCCGGGAGGGAGCTCCCGACGAAGTCGGGTGAGGGAGAGCGCGTTGCGATATAATCAGTACAAATCCAAAGTCACGCGGGCTCCTTCCGTCACGCTATCGCGTGCCACCTTCCTCCCGGAGGAAAGCTATGTTGCCGCCCGACAGTACAACGAAAAGGTGTAACACACTATACCTTGCAGAGCAAGGCGTGTGAAAAGGAGTACGAACAAAACTGTCCGTACTCCTTTTGCTTTTTTCGGCAGGTAAAACCTGCTTTATGGAAGGCACCCCTTTCGAGCCGTTTTTTTGCGTGATGTTACTTTTGCATCTTAAATAAATCTTAATAAAAATATACATTGTATTTTAATGCAATTTGCGTTATAATGATAGAAAAGGACAAATTTATTTATTTTCCGAGGTGAAAAATGTATAATATTCTCGTTTGTGACGACGACAAAGATATAGTAAGCGCGTTGAAAATATACCTTTCGGCAGAGGGGTATACGGTTTTCGAGGCATTTAACGGCATAGAAGCTGTGAACATAGTGGATAGGGAAGATATACACCTTGTGTTGCTCGATATAATGATGCCGCAGATGGACGGCATAACGGCTATTGCAAAAATACGTGAGCTTTCAAACGTGCCAGTTATTTTGCTTACGGCAAAATCGGAGGATACCGATAAAATATTGGGGCTTAATGTGGGCGCGGACGATTATGTTACCAAGCCATTTAACCCCGTAGAGGTTATGGCGCGTGTGCGCTCCAATATACGCCGATATATACAGCTTGGCGGAGGAGAGATAAAGCAATCTCGCGTGATTATAGGAGGTATAACGCTCGACGACGTGGAAAAGAACGTTTACCTCGATGGCGAGCCCATTTCGCTTACTCCGCGCGAATACGAGATATTAAAGCTGTTTATGCAAAGCCCGGGTACGGTATTTTCGCCGAAGGATATTTACCGCAAGGTTTGGGGGGAGCTGCCCATAAACGCGGAAAATGCCGTGGCGGTGCATATACGCCATTTGCGCGAAAAATTGGAAATAAACCCCGCAGACCCCAGATACATAAAGGTCGTTTGGGGGCAGGGCTATAAAATAGACAGGGGGGCGCAATGAAAAAAATAAAAACAAATATAATAATCAAATTTGCGGCTTGGATGTTGCTTTCGTTTTTTACGCTTACGTTCTTTCTTTGCGTGGCAGGCATAGCGGTGCTTGTACATATGGGGGCTTATTGGGATGGCGGCCGTTCCTTGCGAGATGCTGCCATAGAGCAGGTCTACAGCTTCGACCAAGTGCGCATAAGATATATTCTTAACGAATACTGTAACGGCACCATTACGGATGATACCGAGTACCGCGAAATGTATAACCCTGAAAAAAGCAACGTTTTCTTTGTTATAAAAGATAAAGACGGGAATGTTGTGGTGGATTTCGGCTCCGAAGACGAATATCAGGCGAAATACGATTATGACGTAACGCACACTATAAAAGAGGGGGCTATATCCGAAGAAAAAGAATTTGCCACCTTGGAAGAAGCAAAAGCGTACGTAGCAGAGCTGGAGGAGCAATATTACATTACGGTATGGACCTACAGCGAAACCACAAAGGAATTTGCGGTTACGTATAATGAAATGGAAACTTATACGGTTAGCGCATACGTGCGCAAAAGCCTAACGGCGGAGGACAGATATTATTATGTGCTGAACGCGGTGGATCTGGTTGTTTCCATGCGTTATTGGATCATACTTATAGTAGCGGCAAGCTTTATTTTGAACATTTTGATAATGATTTTTCTTTGCAGCTCTGCAGGATACAAGAAAGCGAGCGCAGAACACAAGCTTTCCTTTGTTCACAGGATACCATTTGACGTTTATTTGGCTTTCTGCTCGTTTGCGGCAAGTTTGCTGCTTCTGGTTTTTTATGAAATGTCGCGCGGCGATGAGTACGAGTGGTTTACGGTAGTAATGTTCGTTATGATATGCACCTGTTGCTCGCTTTTGCTTGCTTCTGCGGTTGTTACGCTTTCGGCACGTATAAAAGGCGGCAAATGGTGGAAAAATACATTTATTTACAGGGCATTGTGCATTATAAAGAAGTTTTTTGTGCTGTGTTTCCGCGGTATCAAATATGTTTTTAAGAATCTTCCGCTCATATGGCAGGCATTGGCTGTGCTTTTGGTTCTTAAAGTGGCAGAATTTGCTTTTCTTGTTTCCGGATACTCTGCTTTTGCATATTTTTGGCTTTGTGAATTTGCCATAAGCATATGGGTGGTTATTTATATCGCTATTGCGCTGCGAAAACTGCAAAAAGCGGCCAAGGAAATGGCAGGTGGCAGCCTTGATTATCGCGCAGACCTTGCGCATATGCCCAAAATCCTACGCGAGCACGGCGAAAACCTAAACAATATAGGCGAGGGGCTGAAAACGGCACTTTCCGAGCGAATAAAAAGCGAGCATATGAAGGCAGAGCTTATAACAAACGTTTCTCACGATATAAAAACACCGCTCACCTCTATTGTAAACTATGTGGGGCTTTTAAAGAAGGATGGGCTTGAAAGCAGCTCTGCGCCCGAATATTTAGAGGTGCTGGAGCGTCAAGCGGCAAAACTGAAAAAGCTGACGGAAGACCTTATAGATGCTTCCAAAGCCACATCCGGCTGTATAAAGGTAAATGCAGAGCCGATGGATATAAACGTGCTTTTGTCGCAGGCAAGCGGCGAATATGAGGGAAAGTTTTCCCAAAAAGAGCTTGTTCCCGTGCTTTCACTTTGCGAAGAAAACCCGCAGATATTTGCGGACGGCGGCTTGGTTTGGCGCGTTTTCGATAACCTTTTTAATAATATTTGCAAATATTCGCAGAAAGGCACGAGGGTATACCTCAAAAGCGAAATGCGCGCCGAAAAGGTAGTGATTTCTTTCAGTAACATTTCAGAGGCACAGCTCGATATTTCCAGCGAGGAGCTTATGGAGCGCTTTGTGCGCGGAGATTCTTCAAGGAACACAGAGGGCAGCGGCTTGGGGCTTTCTATTGCAAGAAGCCTTGTCGAGCTTCAGGGCGGAACCTTTGACATAAAGATAGACGGCGACCTTTTTAAGGTTGAAGTGGTTTTCGATATTATAAAATAATTGCCGAAAAATAAATAAAAAACTTTCAAAAAGGTATTGACAAAGATAAAGTAATGTGATATACTTGTTACCGTCGCAAGGGGAAAGCACCTCGGCGGTAACAAATATGCTGGTGTGGCTCAATGGCAGAGCAGCTGATTTGTAATCAGCAGGTTGATGGTTCGACTCCGTTCACCAGCTCCAAACAAATCCGTAGTTTCGGCTACGGATTTTATATGGGGGAGCGTTCCCGAGTGGCCAAAGGGGGCAGACTGTAAATCTGTTGTCAGTGACTTCGGTGGTCCGAATCCACCCGCTCCCACCAACAAAAAA
>JAFTLJ010000099.1 GCA_017456005.1 Clostridia bacterium
CTTACGGCTTCAGTGATATTTTATTCGCCTCCAAACTCGCGTAGCGAATACCACTCGGCGATAGCCGAATATCACTGCGAAACAATAGAACTCGCCGCAGGCGAATAAAACTGCCCAACTTCCTTATGAGAAGTTGGGCAATGCGGTCTTTTTTATTTATCCATTCTGTAATTTACGTATTCGAAAAGCTCAAAGCCCTTGCGCCTGTAAAGCGCGGCGGCTTTTTCGTTTTCGGGCTCTGTTTCCAGGCGGTAACGCGCCGCAGGAATTTCTTTTAAAACAAAATCTATAAATTCCGAGCCGTATCCCCTGCCCCTGTATGCGCTCAAAACGTAAATTTCCTCGAGCCAAACCACCTTGCCGCCCGCTTCCTGCGAATACGTGTAGGCGAGCACACCATAGCCTATTACAGAGCCGTTTTCTTCAAAAACAAACGCATCTCCATACGGTGTATCGCCCAAAAACTCGCAAAAAGAGTGCGTGATGTTCTCTTCCGGTATGTTTTCGAGCACAGCGGGCGAAGCATAGAAATCTTTCGCCATAGAAATGTAAATTTCTCTATCCGCCGCGGTAATCTTTCTTATTTTCATCAATACTTCCCTCTTTCAAGCTTTTGGCTTCTTATATCCTTGCCCACGAAAAGGCAAATTTCAAATTCGCCGAACAGGCGGGATGTTATTCTGTCCTGATATTTTGCCACAAGCTCATCTTTTTTGAGGTTTGTGTTTATGATCATACTCTTGCCCGCGCACATACGCGTATTTATTATGTTATAAAGGCAAGCTGTGGTGAATTGGTTCACCACCTCTGTGCCGAGGTCATCAATTATAAGCAGGTCCGTTTCAAAATAACGCGCCGTTTTTTCGTTCTGCGTTTCCGTATTGTATCCGCGGTTAAAGCGCTCATATTCAAAATCGGAGAAAATGTTCTGCGCGCTTTCGTAAACCACGTCAAAGCCGCGGTCTACAACAGCCTTCGCGCACGCGCTGGAAAGGTGAGTTTTTCCGAGCCCCGTCATGCCTATAAACAGCAGGTTTCTGCCGTTCCCCTCTTTAAACGCTTCCGCATATTTTTTCACACTTGCGAAAACGCGGTTCATCTGCTCGCGCTCTGCCCCGCGATAGTAGGAAAGGTCGAAATTTTCGAAATTCTGCTTTGCTATAAGCTTGCCTATGCCAGAGCTTTCGTAGCCCGCAAGTATAAGGTCGCGGCGCATACAAGAGCACATTTTGCCGTCTACGTAGCCCGTATCGCGGCAGGCATCGCACTCAAATTTAAGGTCGCTGTAGTCTGCAGGGTAACCAAAAGCCACCAGCATCTCGCGGCGCGCCGCCAAAAGCTCGTCGTTCGCCTTTTTCAGCTCCGCCACGCGCTTTTCTATATCTCCCTCGCCCGAAAGTGCCGCGGAGAATATCTTCAGCCCGGTTTCGGAAAGAACCCTGTCTATTTCCGCGATTTCCGGAAATAGCATGTGCAGCTTTTCTCTGCGCGCCTCTGCCTCTTTTTGTGCATTATAGTTTTTGTTGCTGTAAATTTCGGCAATTTTTTTAAAATTTTCCGTGTTATACGCCATCGTATGCACCTCTTTTCAAAATCATTCTTCTGCGCCGTCTGCCCTGCCCGCGCCGCGTTTCACCGCAAGCTCGAAAAATTCGTCCAGGTCAAAGCTCGTTTCGCGCGTTTCCTGCTTTTTGGGCGCTTTTTTCTGTGAGGCAAGAAGCCCCTCTACGTCCTCTATTGTTTTGCAGCCCGCCTCGCGCCATTTTTCCAAAATGCCGTTTTCGTATGCGAGCGTAGGTCTTTCTATCGCCGCCACCATTATCTCAAATGCCTTTTCGATAATTTCAAACGGCAGGTTCCATTCTGCGGTCCATTTCGCTATGAACGCCTTTTCCTTAGGTGCCAGCGCACGCTCGCCTATACCGAAGAGCTTGCGTATCTTATATTCCATTTCGTGCTTCTGGCTCTCTTTTTTTATGTATTTATCAAGCTCTTTAACGCTCACCACACCCTCGTCGTAGAGCGTGAGCGCCACCTTTTCCACGTAGCGAACAGATGCCTTTTCCTTGCTCTTGCAATGCGTGCAAAGCATCATTATATATTCATCCTCCAAGCGCAGGTGGTCGGAAAGATAAACCAGGCTCGAGATCTCTGTTTTTGTAAACGTCTTTTCGAGAATGCTCTGGCAAGCATCTATCAGCAAAGGCACAGATGGGTTTTCCTTGCAGATCCTGTTTATTTCCTCGCTCGTGTAGGAATCGCGCTCTGTTTCGGGTGCCTTCGCCGCAGGCTTTTTGGGTAGTGTAAAAAATTCCTTCGGTATAGATATTTCCGTTTGCTCGAAAGCAGCGGATTTTTCTTCCTGCATTTCCAGAATACCCGTACCTCGCCAAAATTCCAGCGCCCCCGCCACGGCGGCGGAGCTTATGCCGAGATATGCAGCTATTGCTTTTTCATCGGCAAACCTGCCGCTTCCCAAAGCCAAAAGCACACGCAGGTCGTTCTGCGAGGCTTTGGCTATATAGTCCACAGCGCCCCCGGGAAGGCAGAAAGCGCTTTTTCCGTATAAAAGTTCGTATTTCATTTCGTACCGTTTTGTGTAAAAATTTTTAGGGCTGCCACACACAATTTATAGGGGTAAAACGTGCGGTTTAGCCCTAATTCCGCACAATTTGCGTACTTTTCCACATTTTCAACATAGTTTTCCACCATGTTGTGCAAAAAAACTTATTGACACGCATGCTTTTGTTTATCTTGTACAAAAAAACATGTTTTTTCGTGATATTTATGATAGATATACATACAACAACACTGTAAGGTTTTTAGTGTTTTTCACATTTTTTTGCGCTTTTTTGCAGATTTTTGAGTTTTATTCACAGTTGTGGAAAACTTCTGTGAGTTTTCCACAACTCACTCTTCGTCTGCCGCAGAGGCATTGAGAAAAACGTCTGCACGCTTGCCCTCGTTATATTCGAGTATGCCCGCAACGGCTATCATCGCGCCGTTATCGCCGCAGTAGCGAAGCTCGGGAAGATAGAGCTCTATACCGCGCTTTTTAGCAAGCTTTGTAACGGCCGCACGCAGGTGCGAATTCGCCGCCACACCGCCGGCAAGCGCAAGAGAATGTATTTCGGGGTGAGCATCGAGTGCCATATTAAGCTTTGCAATAACACCCGAAACCGCGCTTTCCACAAAGCTTGCCGCCACGTCGGCGCGAGAATATTCCTCTTCCTTCTGCGCCTTGGAGTTAAGATAGTTGAGCACCGCTGTCTTTATGCCGGAAAAGGACATATCCAGCGTATCGCCGTTTATGGCGGAAGACGGGAATTTGAGCACGGCTTCGCCCTCGTACGCAAGCTTATCGAGTGCCGCGCCGCCGGGGTAAGGCATACCCATAACGCGCGCCACTTTATCGAAAGCCTCGCCCATAGCGTCGTCGCGCGTGCTTGCGATAGTTTCCGTCTTCGTATAGTCGTGTACTATAACAAAAGACGTGTGCCCACCGGAGGCAATAAGCGTGAGAAACGGGGGCTTTAGCTCGGGATGTGTGATATAGTTTGCCGCTATGTGCCCCTTCATATGGTTCACGGCAACCAGCGGCTTGCCGTATGAATATGCAAGGGATTTTGCAAAATTCACGCCAACGAGAAGAGCGCCTATAAGCCCGGGGGAGGCGGTAACGCAAATGGCATCTATATCCTTTTCGATGGTAACGCCCGCTTCCTCCAGCGCTTCGTATGTAATTTTGGAAATAGCTTCGCAATGTGCGCGGCTGGCAATCTCCGGCACAACGCCGCCAAAGCGCGCGTGTATATCTATCTGCGAAGCGACAATATTGGATTTTACGTTAAAAACACCGTCCGCATATTCCACAACGGCGCACGATGTTTCATCGCAAGAGCTTTCAAAGCTGAGAATTTGCATCTTCAAACCCCTTTTTATGTATTTTGTTCAATATAATAGTTATAAAGCAAAGCGTCCTCGCGCGGGAAAGAGTAAAAATTCTTTCTCTTGCCCACAAGCGAAAACCCTGCCTTTTCATAAAGCGTAATAGCCGCCTTGTTGGAGGCACGCACCTCCAGCATAACCACGGAAGCGCCCGTTTCGCGTGCATTTTCGATAAGCGCCTCCACAATAGCCCTGCCCACGCCTTTTCCGCGGAATTCGGGCACGGTGGCTACGTTGCATATATCGCGCTCGTCGAGCACCTGTGTCATTCCTGCATAGCCGGCGAAAGCCCCGTCTATAAAAGCGGCTATAAAATATCCGCGCTCTGCCTCTTCCATTATGGCTTTTTCGCTCCATGGCTCGGCAAAGCAAAGCTTTTCAAGCTCTGCGGCATATTTTGCGCTTTCCGCATCTATTTTTCGTATTTCTATGTTCATTTTTTGCTCTCCAACGAAAACATTTCGCATACGCCTTTTTTCAGCAGAACATAAGCTTTCTGGTATGCCACTATGTCGCCTCGCGCAAAATCGCCCACGTTTTCGGGGAAAACGCGCACCTTTTCTGCATATTCGGGGAAAAGGCGCAAAATTATATCCCTATGCCCTGCCGACATAGCCACTATGATATCGTTTTCCTGCATAAGCTTTTCCGTGAGAGGGCGCGAACGGTGAGGAATATAGTTGTATTTCGCAATACCCACGCTTTCGAGCGTGAAAGCCGCCATTCTGCCTATCGGCTGTGCGCCGAAGACGAAAGTGCCGGCGCTTGCGGCGGCATATTTTTCTCCGCCGTATTCGGAAAGTATTGCCGCGGCCATAGGGCTGCGGCAAGTGTTCATCGAACAAACAAACAATACTTTCGTTTTTTCTGCGTAGGTCATGCGAGGTCAGCGCGCATGGGCTGAGCTTCGATAGCATCGGCAATAGATTTGCCGAGGTCGTTTTCGCAAAGCTCGATAGCGCCTGCGTCGCAGAGAGAAGCGAGCGTGGGATCAATGGGAAGCTTCGCGAGCACGGGAATGCCGTATTCAGCAGCAATAGCGTCGATATTGCTTTCGCCGAATACCTTTATTTCCTTGCCGCAATCGGGGCATTTGAGGTAGCTCATATTTTCAACGATACCGATGATCGGAATGTTCATAAGCTTAGCCATATTAACAGCTTTTGCAACGATCATGGAAACAAGGTCCTGAGGGCTCGTTACGATGATGATACCATCAAGCGGGAGCGACTGGAAAAGTGTGAGCGGAACGTCGCCCGTACCGGGAGGGCAGTCGATAACCATGCAGTCAACGTCGCCCCATACAACGTCTGTCCAGAACTGCTGAACCGTACCGGAAATAACGGGGCCGCGCCATACAACGGGGTTTGTTTCATCCTCCATAAGGAGGTTAACGCTCATAACGTCGATGCCTGTTTTTGTTGTCATAGGCATAATACCGCCGAGAGGCGCCGCTTCGCACATACCGTGCAAACCGAAAGCCTTCGGTATAGAAGGGCCTGTGATATCTGCATCGAGAATAGCTGTTTTGAGGCCGCGGCGGCGGAGCTCAACTGCGGAAAGGCAAGTTACGAGCGATTTACCAACACCGCCCTTGCCGCTTACAACGCCGATAAGCTTATCTACCTTGCTGTACTGGTTAACGGGTGTGAAAGTGGGTTTTTTGGGTTTGCTGCTGCAGTTTGCAGAGCACGTAGAGCAATCGTGTGTGCATTCCTCTACTTCAACTTCATAATTTTTTTCTTCGGACATTTTTAGTTTCTCCTTTTATATGCCAAGTAAATTGTATTTAATATTATATACGGTTTCAGATAATTTTAAAACCGAAAAAGTCTTTTGTATTGTTATAGCAAATGTCGCAAACCATCTGTGCGAGCGTTTCTATATCGAGCGGATATTCGCCTCTTTCCACAAAGCCTGCGATAAAATTGCAGAGCGCGCGGCGGAAATATTCGTGGCGTGTGTAGGAAAGCGCACTTCTGGAGTCTGTGAGCATGCCGAGGTATTTGCCGAAAGCGGCAGAGTGTGCATATGCACGGAAATGGTCGTACATACCGGAAAGATGGTCGCTGAACCACCAAGCCGCACCCTGTACCACGTTGGGGAGATTTATAAGGCCTTCCGTTTCCTCGCTTGCGTACTGGAAGCAACCTGCGAGGGATGCAATGTTTGCGTTGTCGCTCGCGTTGAGTGAGTAAAGTATGGTTCTGGGCAAAGCGCCGTCTTTGTTGAGTGCATCGAGCATATGTGCAAGCGCAAGCGTGCTGGGCTCGCCGCTTATGGTGTCGTAGCCGTGGTCGGGGCCGAGACGTTCAAACATAACGCTGTTTGTGTTGCGCAAAGCACCGAAGTGTACCTGCATAACAAAGCCATGCTTAACGTACTGCTTGCCGAAGAAGCGAATGAGCGCGTTTTTGTATGCGTTTACTTCGTTGTCGCTTACTTTTTCGCCTGCGAGTGCTTTTTTGAGCGTTGCGTTGGCTATAGCCGTGGCTTCTTCCGCCGTGAGTTTGGGGTCAAAAACGACCTGTGTATCAAAGCCGTGGTCGGCAACAGTACAGCCAACCTCCGCAAAGAATTCCACTCTCTTTTCGAGCGCTTCGCAAAGCGTTGCAAAAGAGTCAATCTTCACGCCGGCAACGCCTGAAAGCTTCGCAATGTAATCTGCAAAGCCTGCGGCACCTGCGTTCATGCTCTTATCGGGGCGGAACGTGGGAAGCACAACGGGCGCAAAGCTTTCGTCGTTTTTGAGCGCGATGTGGTATTCCAGGCTGTCCACGGGGTCATCTGTGGTGCAAAGGAGCTTTACGTTTGAATTTTCTATAATCTTTCTTGTAGAAAGGCCTTCTTCAAGTATTTTTTTCGTCACGTTCCAAATTTCTTCGCAATTTGCGGGGCAAATAACACCCTCGTAGCCGAAGTAGCGCTTAAGCTCCAGGTGCGACCAATGGTAGAGGGGGTGACCTATGAGCGAGGGCATACACTCCACAAACGCTTCAAATTTTTCGTAGTCGTCTGCATCTCCCGTAATAAGGCGTTCGGAAACACCGCAGGAGCGCATAGCGCGCCACTTATAGTGGTCGTGTGCGAGCCAAACCTGTGTAATATTTTCGAATTTGAGGTCTTCGGCAATATCTTTGGGGCTCATATGGCAATGATAGTCGATTATGGGCATAACCGCTGCATAATTGTGGTAGAGCGCTTTTGCGAGTTCACCTTCAAGCAAAAAATCCTTGTCCATAAATTTTTTCATTATTCCATCTCCTAATCTATAAGGTTATTTATACTTTTAATATAAATTATATACCATTTTTTTTGTAAATGCAATATAATATTTTATTTTTGTCGCCGCTTGCTGTATTTTGGCGCAAAAAAAGAGAAAACAGAGGCATAAAGCCGAACAAAAAGAAGCCTAACCCTTGGCAATCCTCGCTTCAAGGCGAAAGATTTGGAGTATTCTATATACATTTCAAAACAAAAAAATCATCTTATTTTTTTCTTAAATTTTCATAAACAAGAAAAATACAGTAGATTTTTTTATTTTAATGTGATACAATATATATATTAAACCATCTGAAAGGCATAATATGAAATATCTTTTCTTTGATATAGAGGGCGCTTGCCCAAAGCTAAGCACGATAGCCACATTCGGCTATGTGCTCACCGACGAAAATTTTAACGTGCTTATGCGCGAAGATATACTTATGAACCCCTCCTCCAAATACGATTGGTACGTGCTGAAAAATCTGCTTTCATACACAAAGGCACAGCTCGCAAAAGAGCCGAAATTCGCCTTCCACTACAAAAAGCTTAAAGCCCTGCTGGAGGACGGCGAAACGCTCGTATGCGGATACAGCATAGTGAACGACCTTAAATACCTAAACTGCGAATGCAAGAGATACGGTTTGCCCGCATTTACATTCGATTTTATGGATGTGCAGACCCTCGCCGACCATTATTTTGAAAGCAAAAACCAAATAGGCATAGAGCGCGCCTACGCCATGCTCGAAATAGACGAGCCCATTCTGCTCCACAGAAGCGACGAGGACGCTTTCGCCGCCATGAAGGTGGCAAAAAAGCTCTGCGAGCGCACGGGTGCTTCGCTTCCCGAGCTTGCAAAAAGCTATTTTTCCACGGGAAAAATGTTCGCATATTCCTTTATGAACACCCCTGCACCGCAAAATACCGTAGCTGAATAAAAATATGACAATTTAACTTTTTTACATAGGAGGCATTATGAAAATCAAAAGCAAGCAAATAGACTACGAAAAAGTTCTTTCCCTGCCCGCACAGCCCCACAAAAAGCCGATAAGAACAAATATGTTCTTCCGCACACTGCTGAAGGTGGTTTCCGCGCCGGACCTTATCGCCACACATTTCAAGGTAAACAAAATCGGCATGGAAAAGCTTGGCAAAAACGAGCCTTGCCTCATTCTCATGAACCATTCCAGCTTTATCGACCTCGAAATAGCCGCCTCCGTTCTATACCCTCGCCCGTTTAACATAGTTTGTACATCAGACGGCTTCGTGGGCAAAAATTGGCTCATGAGAAGTATAGGCTGTATACCCACACAGAAATTCGTAACAGACCTCACGCTCGTGCGCGATATGATGTACGCCGTAAAAACGCTCAAAAGCTCCATTCTTATGTACCCGGAGGCGAGCTATTCCTTCGACGGCACTTCCACCACCCTGCCGGATTCCGTCGGCGCTTGCCTGAAGATGCTGAAGGTGCCTCTCGTGGTGATACGCACATACGGCGCCTTTTCGCGCGATCCGCTGTACAACGGCTTGCAAAAGCGCAAGGTAAACGTAAGCGCCGATGTAGAATACGTGCTTTCCCCGGAGGAAGTAGCCGAAAAAAGCAACGATGAGCTCAACGCGATAATAGGGGAAAAATTCAGCTTCGACAATTTCCGATGGCAACAGGAAAACGGCGTAAAGATAAAAGAAAAATTCCGCGCCGACTACCTAAACCGTGTGCTCTATAAATGCCCACACTGCCTTGCAGAGGGTAAAATGCTTGGCAAAGGCACGCATATTTCCTGTGCGGCGTGCGGTAAAACATATGAGCTTACGGAAGAAGGCTTCCTTTGCGCGGAAGACGGCGAAACAGAATTTTCGCATATACCCGATTGGTTTTCTTGGGAGCGCGAATGTGTAAAAAATGAGCTGGAAGAGGGCGCGTACAGCCTGGATATACCCGTAGACATCGCTGTGCTCACGGGCACGAAAGCTCTCTACAGGGTTGGCGAAGGCAGGCTCACACACGACGCAAACGGCTTCCGCCTTACAGGCTGCGACGGCAAAATAGATTACGCCCAAAAGCCGCTTTCATCCTACAGCCTGTATTCGGATTATTATTGGTATGAAATAGGCGACGTTATATGCATAGGCACAAACAAAATACTCTACTACTGCTTCCCAAAGGCAGAGGGCGATTTCGTTTCCAAAACACGCCTCGCCACAGAAGAGCTTTACAAGCTGAAAAAAGAGGCGCAAACGTGCAAAACAAAATAAACTTATAAGGAGTAAACAATGCGTTTAATAGGTAATATACTTTGGATAATTCTCGGCGGATTTTTCATCGCCGCTTCCTGGTTCGTGCTCGGCGTTCTGCTATGCATAACCATAGTGGGTATACCGCTCGGCTCTCAATGCCTGAAATTTGCAAAACTAAACCTCGCCCCGTTCGGCAAGGATGTGCGCGTGCGCTTTTTCGCGCACCCCATAGTAAACGTGATATGGGCTGTGCTTTTCGGCTGGGAAATGGCGCTGGCATATCTTAGCGCCGGCATAGCCAGCTGCATAACCATAGTGGGCATACCGTTCGGCCTGCAGTCATTCAAATTCATGAAGCTGGCTCTCTTCCCCTTCGGGGCAGACGTACTGCACACAAGATAACAAGCAAAAACACTACTTTCTTTGAAGGAGAAAACATGTCAACAAACACAAAAAACGCAATGAAAGAATCTTTAAAAAAGATCATTCAAAAAAAGCCTTTGAATAAAATAACCATTTCCGATATAACAAGCGATTGCAATATAAGCAGAATGACTTTTTACTATCACTTCAAGGATATTTACGACCTTGTGGAATGGTGCGTTTTAAGCGATGCCAAAGCCACCTCCGAGGGCAACATTATGTGCGATACGTGGGAGGACGAGCTGAAAACAATTTTCAAAATAGCGCGCCTTAATAAACCGTTCTATATGTCGCTTCTTCGTTCTATGGACAGAGAGCTGGTGGAAAGGTACGTTTTCCGCTATGCGGTGAAGGTTTCCACACGCATTATAAACGAAAATTCGAAAATTCTTGTTCGGCGGCGGCATTGCCGACACAATAAAAGCGATGCGCCCTTATGCAAAGAAGATTTAAACAAAACGGCGTGATACCCACGGAAAGGGTATCACGCCTATTTCCGCGCTTTATCTTTTTCGCAAAGAAAGGAAGGTTTCATGTTCGGTGCTATATATGGTGATATAATAGGCTCCTATTACGAGGTGCACAGCACAAAGGATTATAATTTTCCGCTTCATAAATACAGCACGTTTACAGACGACAGCGTGCTGATAGCGGCGGTGTGCAAAACTATCCTCAACAACCCGGGCGAAATATCCGTTTGGGGGGTCTCGGCGCGCGCAAAGGAGTTTGCATCGCAGTACAGGCAGTATTATTCCTATTTTCCATATGCGGGGTTTGGCAATATGTTTATGGCTTGGGCAGATAACCCGTATGCGCCCGACGGCAAAAGCTACGGTAACGGTGCGGCTATGCGCGTGCTCCCCATAGGCTATGCATACGGCACGCTCCGCCAAACGCTTTTGCAGGCAAAAGCGAGCTGCCTTTCCACGCACAACCATCGCGAGGCGGTGGCGGCGGCACAGGCAGTGGCAGCGTCAATATTTCTGGCCCGTCACGGAAAAAGTAAAGAATACATAAAGCGATATTTGGAAAGAAAATTCGGCTACGACCTCTCTGTGCCGCTTTCAGAAATACGCAAGGTTCACGTTTTCCACCCGCGCGCGTCCTACAGCGTTCCGCCGGCTATAGTAGCCTTTTTGGAATCAACAGACTACGAAAGCGCGGTAAGAGGCGCTGTTTCGCTGGGGGGCGATGCCGACACACAGGCGTGCATAGCCGGCGGCATAGCAGAGGCTTTCTATGGCGAAATACCCGAGCATATCAAGCGTTTTTGCGCCGATAAAATAGATATTACCATAAAACAAGCCGTATCGGAGTTTGAAAAACGGTATGAATAAAAAACGGGGAGAGCCAAGCTCTCCCGTTTTATTATTTTAAGCAGGGACAATTAGATCCGTATAAATTCTTTCAAAATGAATACTTATAATTTTTTTATTTTCCGTTAGATTCATAATTTCTTCTCTGTCTATATCTTCAAACGGTATACGGATGGTTATCATCATTTTTTCATGTGCATATGGAAGCAACTTATCCGATTGATATCTTACCAAATCGGAATATTTAATATTAGCAAGCTCCTCATCGGTTAAAACGCTTTCCTTTTCATAAACAATATTAATATGCAAGAAATCGCATCTTTGAGATTCTTGCATCATAATGTATGAATCTAAATATTCGTGAAAATCTTCTTCGTTTTGAACACAGCTTCCTATTGCATCATTGTATTTAGGGAAAAATATTTTTGTTAGATCTCTATTGCTTTTTAATACGGCAGGGTCTACAGTCGTATTGCCCGATGATTTTTCATCCGGCATTTCTCCCACATTACAAGAGGCGCAAGCAAGCAAAACAAAAACTATACAAAGCACTAACGCCAATATTTTTTTCATAGTAAAATCCTCCTTTATTTGGTAATACAATTTTATCACTTTTTGCCGCATTTGTCAATATTCACAAATATAATCTTTGTTTTGCCCCCCGTTTTTTATATTATTTACAAAAAGTTCATAATTTACCGTATTGTTTCAATTCAAAAAGCCGTTCTTTCGAACGGCTTTTTATTTATTCCGCACACCAAAGCGGCTGTATTTGCTTGCCCTTAAGTGCGCTTACCACCGTCTGCTTCAGCTGCGAAAAATCGCATATGAGCGAATCGGGCTTCTTTTCCGTGTCATCCTGAAACATCGGCACAAAATATATATTTTTGCGCACGGTAAGGCGCGCTATGTTTTGCAGGTTTGCCGAAAGCGCATCGTTGCTGGCGAGTGCTATTACCACAGGCTTGCCCGTGCGCAGCTGTGCCTTCGCCGCCATGGTAACGGGTGTATCCGTTATGCCGCACGCTATTTTAGCGAGCGTATTGCCCGTGCAGGGCGCGATTATAAGCACGTCTAAAAAACCTTTTGGGCCAATAGGCTCCGCCTCTACAATGCTGTGTATCGGCTCTCTGCCGCATATGCGCGTTATCTCCGCGCATACGTCCTTCGCCTTGCCGAAGCGCGTGTCTGTATTATACACGGCATCGCTAACTATAGGCAATATATCGTTTCCCTCTGCGGCAAGCTCGCGCAATATCCTCATCGATTTTGCCACGGTGCAAAACGAGCCGCAAAATGCATATCCTATCATATTTCCTCCTCAATTATTTCCTTAAGAGTTTCGTAAATTATCTTGCCCGCGCTCTTCGGTGCCGTTTTGCCGGGCAATCCCTGCGCCGAAATAAAGCGCACGCCCACGCGCGCCGCTTCCGTAGCTTCCACTCCGCCGGGTGCGGAAGCAAGTTCTATTATAACCGCGCCGCGTTTTGCCCGCGCCAAATCCTCCGCAAACAAAATTTTGTGCGGTATTGTGTTAAATATGCAATCAAAAGTACCTATTTCCGCATTTAAAACGTCGAAATTTTTCGCCTTACAGTAAAAAGCCTTCGCCCATGCCCGTGCCTCTGCTTTTCTTGCAAAAACCGTGACGTCTGCGCCCAGCGAGGCGAGTGTTTTTGCTAAAATTTTTCCCACACGCCCAAAGCCGAGCACCGCCGTGCGCATACCGCATAAAGTAAGCTTGGTTTCCTCCAGAGCAAGCTTCACAGCCCCCTCTGCCGTCGGCACGGCGTTAAGCACGGCAAAATCTTCGCGCGCGCAGTAGTCCACCGCCCTTGCCGCGAATTTTTCGGGCAATTTCCCGCCCAAAATCAAGCTTTTTTCCCCTATCTGCGGCAAAATATCGCACAACATTATTCCTTCTTCGGAAAAAGGCGCAAAAACACGCTCGCCGTCGCGGCTGTACGGCAGCGGCAAAACCACAATATCCGCCCCCGAAAGCGCCTGCGCCTGTGATTTTTCATTTTTAAAATTTCCATACCGTTCGGTATTTATATCAAATCCGAGGGTGCAAACGCAGGCTCCGTCTGCGGCAAAATTTGCCGCGGCAAAAAGCATACGTTCATCTCCCCCGATAAAAACTATCTTTCCGTTCTTCGTAAGCTCTCCTCCTTTTCATGGGTTTTCCACCCACTATCATATTATGCGGCAAAGGAAAATATGACATAAACAGCAAGGCTTGCATATAGTATTTTAAGGCAAAAAGCACCTCTGCGCGCCGAAAAATGGCGCACAGAGGTGCTTTACCCGCACAGCAGTACAGTGCCACGCACCTTTTCGGGTAGAACGTGGCACTAATGCCTTCAAAAAATAATTTTAATTATTTTGCTTCCGTTGTGGAATTATCGCCGTTAGCGGCTGTGTTGTGGTCAACGTAATTGTTGAGGTACGTTTCTGTGAACAAGTTGCAGCCCCAGAAGTTTGTTTCGATGTTGGAAAGTGCGCTGGAAACGTAAGCTTCGGAGTTGAAGATCACGGGCACAACAGCAGCATCCTTGAGAAGCATTTCTTCTGCATCGTGGAGAGCAGCAGCTCTTGCTTTCTGAGTTGTAGCTTCAACAGCTGTTTTGATGAGCGCGTCGTATTCAGCGTTTTCATAGCCGGAAACGTGTGTAAGCTGTGTATATTCGAGCTTCTCGCCTTTATCTTCTTCGAGAACTCTGCCGCTGTATGCTTTTGCAAAGGGTGTAAGGTTAGCAAGAGCGTATGCGGAAACCATCTGATAGTCGAGGCCGATAACGTCATATTTGCCTTCAGCATAGATAGCAGCGTGTTCTTCTGCTGTTACGCCTTTGATAACAACCTTAAAGCCGAGCGCTTCCCAAGCAGCTTTCGTATGCATAGCAACGAGCTTTTCTTTGCTTTCATAGCCCCATTCGGAAGACTGGTAGCTGTCGTTCGTGGTATCTTTTATGTAGTAGAGGTAGATAGCTTCAAAGCTTTCGGGGTTAATACCTGCATCGCCGAGAATGCGCTGTGCTTCCGCAACGTTTGCTTTGGAAGGAAGAATGTCGCCGCCTTCTTTACGGAAGGATGTGCCCTTCTTCGTATTGAAGATCATACCGGGGATAAGGCCTGTTGCCGCCTTGGAACCGTTGTCAAGCTCCTTCGCGATAGCTTCTCTGTCTATAGCAAGGGAAAGAGCATATCTTACAGAGGCATTGGAGCCGATTTCGGAAGACGTGTTGAAGTAGTAGGAGTATGTGGAGGCAACATCGTTGTATTCAACGTTGGAAGCCTTGAAGTTACCGAGAATCTCGCTGTGGAGATCGCCTGCATAGAAAAGCTTGTTGTCTGCAAGCATGCCTATAATATCCGTTTTTGCATTCTTGTCGTAAACTACAGCTCTGTCGATAGGCTCTTTGTAGTGGAATACCAAACGGTAAGGTGTAACGTATTTATCAAGTGCTTCGTTGTCTGTCTCCTGAGAGAGGTAGTAGTATGCAGAGCGTTCAAGAACGAGTTCTTCGCCGGGTGTGCCCGTAAACTTCTTAACCTTGAAGGGACCGTTTGTAGAAAGGTCGCTGCTCTTCTTGGACCATGTATCGGGATATGTTTTTACTTTTGTTTCACGAACGGGAACAAGAGCAAGGCTCGCGAGGTTGTAAAGAAATTCATCGATCATTTCTTCTGTAACGTTTTCTTCAAACTGAACAACCATCTTGTCCTTTGCAGTGGAATAAATGCCTATATCGTCTTCGCTTATTTCGCCGTTTTTACGTGCGCAAGCACCGTCGATAGCGTAAAGCAACGCTGCCGCAGGGGAATCGAACGTAGGATCGAGAATACGCTTCCAAGCATAGATAAGGTCATTTGTCTGAACGAGAGAACCGTCGCTCCAATACGTTGTATTGATACGGATCTTCATTTCCCAGCGTGTTGTGCCGTCGTCCATTTCAACTTCTTCAAGCTCATAATCTCTCATAAGAGCTTTTTCGAGTTTGCCGTTTTCGTTGATCTTCATAAGACCTTCGAAAACGAGGCTGAGTATTTTCGCCGTAGCTTCATCTGTGTATGAGATAGCGGGGTCAAGGTTGTATACCTTTGTACCGATATACATATCGATTATAGGACCTTTTCCCGTAGGATCATCTTTGTCGATCTGTGAACAGCCCGCAAAGCATAATACACACATTGCGAGAGCTAATGCGAAAGATAAAATCTTTTTCATTTTAACGAACCCTCCAAGTTTCTTGTCTGATACCGAATACGTCGGTAAGACTGCGCTTATTTGTCTCTATAATTATATCACTTATTACCCCTAAAAATCAAACCTTATTTTTGCATTATTGAATATTCATTAAATTCACACTAAAACACCTTGCCAAACTTATCTATTTTTCACAACAAAAAAGACCCCTTTTTTCAAAATTTCGTATTTCTTTTTGTAAAATAACTTGCACACAGCGATAATTTGTAGTATAATACATAAAATGATAAATATTTTGAACTTTCAAAACAATACATAAACACTAAAAAGACGGAGAAAAAATATGACCGAATTTAAGCACAACATTGCTTCTTCCGTAAAAAATGCCATCGCAAAGCTATACCCCGCGGCGGTTATTTCCGAGGAAGAAATTTTCGGAATGCTCGAATACCCGCCCGACGACACCATGGGCGACGTGGCGTTCCCTTGCTTCAAGCTTTCCCGCACGCTTCGTGCCGCCCCCCCGAAAATAGCAGCGGCACTTTTTGCAGAGCTTGAAGCTATGCCCCCGAAGGGCGCCGGCAAGGTGCAGCTTGTGGGCGGATACATCAACTTTTTCGCATCCTGTGAATTTTTCGCAGAAAGCGTTCTCGCTCCCCTTTGTGAAAAGGGCGCGGACTACGGCAGAACCGACGAGGGCGCGGGCAAAACAGTCGTGCTCGACTACTCCTCCCCCAACACGGCAAAGCCCTTCCACATAGGCCACCTCGGCACGACGGTTATCGGCCACTCGCTTAAGCTACTTCACGAATACCGCGGATATTCCTGCGTGGGCATAAACCACCTCGGCGACTGGGGCACACAGTTCGGCAAGCTAATAACGGCATACAGAAAATGGGGCAGCCGCGAGGATATAGAAACAGGCGGCATAGACAAGCTTGTGGAGCTTTACGTTAAATTCCACGAGGAAGCGGAAAAAGATCCCGCGCTCGGCGATGAGGCTCGCGCCGAATTTACAAAGCTCGAGCACGGCGACGAAGAAAACCTCGCTCTCTGGCGCTGGTTTATCGACATAAGCCTTGCGGAATACCAGAAAACATACGCTCAGCTCGGTATCACTTTCGACAGCTACAACGGCGAAAGCTTCTATACTGATAAAATGCCCGAGCAGGTCGAGCTCCTTCGCGAAAAGAACCTCATGAAGATAGACGACGGTGCTTCCATCGTTGACCTTTCCGAGTATAATATGCCCCCATGCCTTATTCTCAAGCGCGACGGCTCCACACTATACCCCACGCGAGATATAGCGGCGGCGGTATACCGCGACAGAACGTATCATTTTGATAAATGTATATACGTAACCTCCGCAGGTCAGTCGCTCCACTTCGCACAGTGGTTCAAGGTTGTAGAGCTTATGGGCTACGATTTCGCAAGCAAGCTCTACCACGTTCCCTACGGCACGGTAAGCATAGGCGGCGAAAAGCTCGCCACCAGAACAGGCAACGTAATTCTTCTGCGCGACCTCTTTGCAACGTCTGTTGAAAAGGTTCGTGCTATTATGGAAGAAAAGAACCCCAATATGCAGAACAAAGACGAAGCGGCAGAGGCTGTGGGCGTGGGCGCTATCGTTTTCTACTACCTTTCCAGCAACCGCATACGCGATATAAATTTCGTTATGGAAGAAGCGCTCGATTTCAACGGAAATACGGGCCCGTACGCGCAGTATACGTATGCCAGAACATGCAGCATACTTTCAAAGCTCGGCGAAGAAGCGGCAGGCGCAAAAGCCCCCTTATGCACAAGCCTCGACAAGACAGAGCGCGACCTTATGAAGACATTCTCGCTCTTCCCCGAAAAAGTGGATGAGGCTATCGCCGGTATGGAACCGAGCATCGTAACACGCTACATTTTAGAGCTTTGCGGTGCATTCAACCGCTTCTATCAGGCTTGCCCCATCGCAACGTGCGAGGACGCGGAAAAACGTGCCCTGCGCATAAGCCTCACGCGCGGCACGCGCGACATTTTGGGCAAAGCACTGGAGCTTATCTGTATCAAGCACCCCGAAAAGATCTAACCGACTCTTCTTTTGGAGAAAAGCAGGCAAAAGAACTTTGCCACACACTCTTCACACTATATAACGTATTTTATTATTTTTAGGAGATATATAACAATGTCCGGACATAGCAAATGGAAAAATATTATGCACAAAAAAGAGAAGACCGACGCACAGCGCGCAAAGGTCTTCACAAAAATAGGTAAGGAAATGGCAATCGCCGTTAAAGCGGGCGGCCCCGACCCTGTTTCCAACGCGAAGCTTCGCGACCTCATCGCGAAAGCAAAAGCAAACAACGTACCCAACGATAACATCGAAAGAGTTATCAAAAAAGCCTCCGGCGCAGATGCCGTTGCATACGAAGAGCTCGTATACGAAGGCTACGGCCCCTCCGGTGTTGCGGTTATCGTTGAAGCCGCAACAGATAACAAAAACAGAACCGCAGGCGACGTTCGCCACTACTTCGACAAGTTCGGCGGCAAGCTCGGCGTTACAGGCTCTGTAAGCTTTATGTTCTCGCCCAAAGGCGTTATCGTTGTTTCCGAAAACGACGAATACGGCGACAAAGTGGTAGACGGCGACCAGCTTATGGAGGACGCGCTCGAAGCGGGTGCTGCAGACTTTGCGGAAGAAGACGGCTACTACGAAATCTACACAGAGCCCGATGACCTTTCCGCTGTTTGCGAAGACCTCGAAGGCAAAGGCTACAAATTCGAATCCGCCGAAGTAGAGAAGGTTCCCTCCACATACGTTACGCTCACGAGCGACGACGACAAGAAGTTTATGAACCTCCTTATCGAAAACCTCGAAGAAAACGAAGACATCGTAAACGTTTGGCACAACTGGGACGAAGAATAACACACCTTTTTGCAAAAAAGGCGTGCCAAAAAACTTTGTTCAAAAATTATCAAAACTCAATTTAATTTCGTAGGGGACGGTGCCATCGAAGTCCCGGGGCTCCCCCATGGGGGAGCCGGCACGCGAAGCGTGACCGAGAGGGCTGATTCCCGTTCAATGCACACCGAACACCGCAATTATTCATTATCCACCATTCATCCAACGACAAAAATAAACCGAAAGGCTTTAAAATTATGATTATCGACAACAAATACCCCCTCGCCTTCCGCAGCATGTTCCGCGAATACGATATCCGCGGCAAAGTATGCCCCGAAGAGCTCTACGATGAAAACGATTACAAAATCGTAAGCGCTTACGCAAAATACCTCAAAAAAAGAAATATCACACGCGCGGTAGTAGGCTACGACAGCCGCTCCTGCTCCCCTGCTTTCGGCAAAGCGGCGACAGAAGCGCTTCTCGACAACGGCGTGGACGTTTTCTTCACAGGTCTTACACTTTCCCCCGTTACGTACTTCGCACAGTATCACCTTAAATGCGAAGGCGCCGTTATGATCACAGCCAGCCACAACCCCGACGGTTGGTCCGGCTTCAAATTCGCAAACGGCTACTCCAAAACGCTTGAACCCGACGATATCAAAGAGGTTTACTCGCTTCTCGATCTTCCCACAGATTGCGAAAGAGGTAAATACGAAGAAGTTGACGTGCGCGATGCATATATCGACGCTATCGTTTCCCGTATCCATATGGGCCCCAAAAAGCTCCGCGTTGTTCTCGACGCGGCAAACGGCGGCGCAGGTCTTTTCGTTTACGAGGTATTCCAGCGCCTCGGCTGCATGACGTTCCAGCTTAACATCGACCCCGATACCTCCTTCCCCCACTACTTCCCCAACCCCTCCGAGCTTAAGGGCAGAGAGAGAATGAAAGAAATGATCCTCCACCCCTATATCCATGCAGATATCGGTCTTTCCTTCGACGGCGACGGCGACAGAATCGGCGTTATCGACGAAAAGGGCGGCAACGTATGGAGCGATACGGTTCTCGCGCTCATCGCAAAGCAGCTCCTTGAAAAAACACCCAAAGCAAAGGTTATCTACGACGTAAAATGCTCCAAAGCGCTTACAGACGTTATTCTTGCGAACAACGGTGTTCCCGTTATGTGGAAAACAGGTCACTCTTATATCAAAGCCAAGATGCACGAAATGAACGCAGAGCTTGCAGGCGAACGCAGCGGCCATATCTTTATGGGCGGCGAAGACTGGTACGGCTTCGACGATGCAACGTTCGTTGCGGCAAAGCTTGTAGAGTTCCTTTCCTACCAGGATGCAACAGTTTCCGAGATCATCGATACATTCCCGAAATACGTTACTTCCCCCGAGATCAAAGCGCACTGCCCCGACGATAAGAAATACGGCATTATCGACGAGATCACAGAGAAGATCAAAGCCGATTTCCCCGGCAAGGTTTGCGATATCAATGGCGCACGCGTAGAATTTGACGACGGCTGGGGCCTTATCCGCGCTTCCTCCAACATGCCCGAGCTCGTGCTCATTTTCGAGGCTACTACAAGAGAACGTATGCTCGAGATCCGCGAACTTATAAAGAGCTACACTCGTCAGTACCCCGACATTTGCGATAAGTGGGATAACGACGTAGAGTAATTCAAAGCCGCTTTCTTTAAAGAAAGCTACGCAAAGAAATTCAAGAATAAAAGCACTCGTCTTTTAAGACGGGTGCTTTTTTCAACCTCAGGTAGAATTTTGCAGGAAAGCTTCAACAAACATACTATTGCAAGTTGAATTTTCTTATGCTACAATAAAATCACAAGGTAGCTACCCTTAAATACAAAATAAGGAGTACACATTATGTTAGACACAAAAAATTTCGGCGAAAAGCTTCGCAACCACAGAAAAAAACTGGGGCTTACACAAGAGGAAGCGGCAGAAAAAATAGGCGTTTCAGCGCAAGCTGTTTCCAAATGGGAGGCGGGAGATTGCTTGCCCGACCTTTTCAACCTGAAAGCCATAACAGACCTATATAAAATTTCCGCAGACGTCCTTTTGGAAACGGAAAGCGACGGCGATATAGCTACCGTTGCGAGCAAAATAGAACAGCTCGGCACAGAATTTATATGGGCAAATTCCGCTGCAAGCAAAGACAGATACGGCAAAAACCCACACACAGAGCTCGGAAACGACCTCTGGGAAATGTGGAAAGGCATATATTTTGCCGAAGTGGGCAACCGTGAAATGCAGGCAAAAGACAAAGCGCTCGGAAACACGCGCATATGCGGAAATTACGGAATGAAGATTTGGGACGATGACGGTGTGGCATGCGTAATAAAATCCTCGCTTATAAAATCGCTTTCCCCATTTGATATTTCCGCGCAAGAGGTAATAAATGAAATTTGCAGCGAGGATGGCCAAAAGCTTATAACCGCGCTTAAATGTCCTTCTCCTACCCCCAAAAACGAGATAACAGAAAAAACAGGCATAGAAATCCACCGCCTGAATGAACTTTTGCTTTTGTTCATGGAAAACAATATCATCGAGTACGTTTCGGATAACAAAATCGCAAAAGCGCCCGGCTACAAGCTGAGTGGTCACTGCGGCATCGCCGCATATATGATTCTCGCGGCAATGTACATTCTGAACAAGAAAAATTATACGGTAAGCGAGTATCTGTTCAACGACGAAAACGATTAAGCAAATATGTGTATATCAAAAACCACCCACCTGTACGGTGAGTGGTTTTTGATATCTTTTTTCCCCCATTTCCAAATTTATTTCAAAAACCCCTATTCTTTTCACAAAAAATGTGATAGAATAATATAAATAACTTATTTTGGAGAGTGAACTTATGTCCGCACTGCAAAACGCGGCAAAAGAGGCCGCAGAACTGCGCGAAAAGATAGCCCGCGCATCGAAACTTTATTACGTAGAAGACAACCCCGATATTTCGGATTATGAATATGATATGATGTTCAAGCGCCTTACGGATCTTGAAGCGGAATTTCCCGCCATAATAACAGAAGATTCCCCCACACAGCGCGTAGGTGGTGCGGCGCTCGATAAATTCGAAAAGGTAACGCACGCCGTGCGTATGGGCAGCCTTTCCGACGTTTTTTCTTTCGCGGAAACGGAAGATTTTCTCGCGAAATGCGCAGAAACGCTCGGCTATGACCCTATTTTTTCCGTAGAACCGAAAATAGACGGCCTTTCCGTTTCGCTCGAATACCGCGAAGGCAAGCTTACGGTCGGATCCACACGCGGCGACGGCATAGTGGGCGAGGACGTAACGGAAAACCTGAAAACCATAAAAACAATTCCCCTCACGCTGCCCGACAAGCTCCCCCTGCTGGAGGTGCGCGGTGAGGTATATATGCCGCGCAAGAGCTTCGCAAAGCTCAACGCCGAAAACGAAGAAGCAGGGCTCAAAACCTTCGCCAACCCGCGAAACGCCGCGGCAGGGTCCCTGCGCCAGCTCGATTCCAAAATAACGGCAAAGCGAAGCCTCGATATTTTCGTTTTCAACATACAGCGCATAGAGGGAAAGGAGTTTACCTCTCATACGGAAAGCCTCGATTATCTGGCTTCGCAGGGCTTCCACGTCATACCCGACAGAGCCAAGCTATGCGGCACGGAAAGCATACTTTCGCGCATAGAAGAGCTCGGCGAAATGCGCAGAAAGCTACCCTATGATATAGACGGCGTGGTTATAAAGGCAGATGTGCTTGCCGAGCGCGCCGAAATAGGCGAAAACACAAGCACGCCGAAATGGGCGGCGGCATATAAATTTCCGCCCGAACAGGCGAAAACAAAGGTGGAAGACATTGTAATCCAAGTCGGGCGCACAGGCGTGCTTACTCCGAAGGCCCTGCTCTCCCCCGTTAAAATAGCGGGCAGCACGGTTTCTGCCGCTACGCTTCACAACATAGATTTTATACGCGAAAAGGATATTCGCGTTGGCGACACGGTAATTTTGCAAAAGGCGGGCGATATCATCCCCGAAATAGTTTCCGTTTGCAAAGAGGAGCGCACAGGCGCGGAAACACCGTATGAAATGCCCACGCACTGCCCCTCCTGCGGAGAGCCCGTTTACAAAGCGGCAGACGAAGCGGCTACAAGATGTACCAACAACGCCTCCTGCCCCGCACAAACAGAAAGAAGCATAGAGCATTTTGCCTCGCGCGATGCCATGAATATAGACGGCATGGGCCCCGCCGTTATAAAGCTGCTTATAAAAGAGGGGCTTATAGCCAAGGTTTCCGACCTTTACGCGCTAAAGGCGGAGGATGTGGAAAAGCTGGAGCGCATGGGCAAAAAGAGCGCGGAAAACCTTATCTCCGCAATAGAAAACTCCAAAACTCGTGGGCTGGATAAGCTCATCTACGCTCTGGGCATACGCAATATAGGAGAAAAAGCCGCAAAAAGCCTGGCTACGCGCTTTGGCGACATAGAAAAGCTCTTCTCCGCCACCAAAGAAGAGCTTACCGCCATAGAGGATTTCGGCGAGATAATGGCAGATGACGTTATAGGCTTTTTCGCACACCCCGGCACGCGCGAATTTATAGACGCGCTGTGTGCGGCAGGCGTTACTACCGTGTACGAAAGCGAAGCAAAGGGCGATTTCCTCGCAGGGATGACTTTCGTGCTCACGGGCACTCTGCCCACGCTTTCCCGTGCGGATGCAAGCGCGATCATAGAAAGCTACGGCGGCAAATGCTCCGGCAGCGTTTCCAAGAAAACACACGTAGTGCTTGCAGGTGCAGAGGCAGGCTCCAAGCTCGCAAAAGCGCAGAGCCTCGGCATAAGGATAATAGACGAAGAAGAATTTTTGAAAATAATAGAGGAACAGAAGATATGACATACGATTTCTACGACCACGTTAAAATTTACGTTAAAGCAGGCGACGGCGGCAACGGTGCCATCGCTTTCCACAGGGAAAAATACATCTCCCACGGCGGCCCCTCCGGCGGCGACGGCGGCAAGGGCGGCAACATCGTCGTGGAAATAGACAAGGGTGTAAACACCCTGCTTGCATACAAAAACAAGCGCAAATTCGTTGCCAAAAACGGCGAAAACGGCATGAGCGAAAAATTCCACGGCGCAAACGCCGAGGACCTCGTGCTCCGCGTGCCGGAAGGAACGGTTATAAAAGACGCTGAAACAGGCAAGATAATAAAGGATATGAGCGATTGCGAGCCCTTCGTGCTCGCGCGCGGCGGCAAAGGCGGCTTTGGCAACACACATTTCGCCACGCCCACGCGCCAGGCACCGCGTTTTGCCAAAACGGGCTACAAGGGCGAGGAGCGAGAGGTTATGCTGGAGCTTAAGATGCTGGCAGACGTAGGCTTTGTGGGCCTGCCCAACGTGGGCAAATCCACGCTCCTTTCCGTTATAAGTGCGGCACGCCCGAAAATAGCAAACTATCACTTCACCACGCTCGCGCCGATGCTCGGCGTTGTGAGCACGGGCGATGGAGATGGTTTCGTGGCGGCGGACATACCCGGGCTTATAGAGGGCGCTTCCGATGGCATAGGCCTCGGCCATGAGTTTTTGCGCCACGTAGACCGCTGCCGCTTGCTCGTTCACGTTGTGGACGTTGCGGGCACAGAGGGGCGCGACCCGATAGACGATATTAAAACCATAAATGCAGAGCTCGCCAAATATAACGAAGAGCTCGCCGCGCGCCCACAGATAATAGCGGCGAACAAGAGCGACGTTCTGCCCGAGGACGCCGACCTTTCCGAATTTGAAGAGTTCTGCGATATGATGGGCTATGAAATCGTGTACATCAGCGCGGCTACGCGCCAAAACACGGCTCTGCTCCGCCATAAAGTAAGCGAAAAGCTGAAAGAGCTCCCTCCGCTCACCATCTACGAAGCAGAGGAAATACCCACAGAGCAGAAATCCTTTGCAGAGCTCGACCCGTGCGACATTTCCGTTTCCTTCGAGGACGGCATGTTCTACGTAGAGGGCGAATGGCTCGAAAGCTTTATGCGCGGCATAAATCTGGACGACCGCGAATCGCTTATGTACTTCGAGCGTACTCTGCGCACAAGCGGTATTATAGAAAAAATGCGCTCGCTCGGCATTTCCGACGGTTCAGAAGTAAGCATCTACGGACTCGAATTTGATTTTGTAGATTAAAGAAACAAAGCGCAGGCTTTTGCAAAGCCTGCGCTTTCTACTGCCTTGTTTCCGGGAACTGCTTGTTTTACAAAGTCGATTCACGCGTATTTCAGCGTTTTTTATATTGCAAAGACATTTAAAATATGATATAATAAAATTTAAGAGTTCACATTTTACATAAAAACCGGAGGCACATTTTGAAATATCTCACAAAAAAACACGCGAGCCTGCTTATTTTCGGCTGTTGGCTCGTTTATACCGCGGCGTACGTCGGCAGACTCGACTATTCCGCAAGCATGGTTAAAATCATTTCCGAGCTTGGCATCACCAACGATAAGGGCGGGCTCGTTTACTCCTGCTTTGCGCTCACATACGGCATAGGTCAGCTCGTAAACGGCTTGCTATGCAAGCATTACAACCCAAAATTTGTGATAACGGGTGCGCTTTGCGCTTCCGCGCTTGTAAACCTGCTCATGCCACTCAGCGGCGATTACCGCATTATGGCGGCGCTCTGGCTTATAAACGGCATAGTGCAGTCTATGCTCTACAGCCTTATAATACGCACGCTTTCGCGCAATATAAAAAGCGGCAGCATAAGCCGCGCCATATACACGATGAGCACGACCGTGGCAATAGGCACAGCGCTGGCATACGGCATTTCCGCGCTCTGTGTGGCGCTTGATATTTGGCAGGTAACATTCTTCGTTGCCGCCGCTTTCCTGCTCTCTGCGGCGCTTATTTGGGTTTATATTATGACTAAGATAGAAAAGGCAAAGAAAAACGGCGAGCTGGAAGAGGACGATGCCCCTGCAAAGCCTGCAGAGGCAAAGGGCGGCAAAAGCCGCATCGGCGCGCTCTTTGTGGCAACGCTCATTTTCATCGGCATCACAGCCGTGGCAAACGGATTTATAAAGGACGGCGTAAACAACTGGTTGCCCAAGCTTCTGCGAGATGAATTTGCCGTTGACGATTCCCTTTCCATAATACTCACGCTTCTTTTGCCCGTTTTCTCTATTCTCGGCTCTATAGTGGCGCGCAAGCTCTACCTCAAGCTGCGCAACCACTTGCTTATAAACGGTATATTCTACGGCACGGCGTTTGCGCTCGCGCTCGGCGTTTTTCTCATATACCCCATGCGCAGTGTGCCGCTTACTATGGTATTATTCATAGGCCTTGCCTGCATGATGGCGGCGATAAATAACGTTATCACAAGTATGTTCCCGCTTGACAACCGCGACAAAATGGATTCCGGCCTGCTCGCCGGCTTGCTGGATACGCTCTGCTATGTGGGCAGCTCCACAGCGGGCACGCTCCTCGGCGTAATGTCGCAGAATCTCGGCTGGGAAAGCGTGCTCATAACGCTCTTTGCGCTCGCGTGCACAGCATCCGTTATTTGCCTTTCATTTTCCTTTTTTGCAAAGAAAAAACATTAGACCAATACAAAAAAGTGCAAAACTCTTCCCGGAGTTTTGCACTTTTCTTCGTTAAAGGTATATTTCTATCTTTAAATCCGTATATTTTATGTAACGATTAAAGCGCGCTCGTTTCTATGTAGGCGAGCACGTCGCCAACCGTGCGCATAGCCAGCACGTCTTCGTCGGCAATGTAAATACCGTGCTCCTCCTCAAGTGTTGCGAGCAGCTCCACAACATCGAGCGAATCTGCGCCGAGGTCCTCTTCTATATCGCTTTCTTCGGTTATCTGCTCTACGTCCACGCCGAGCTGCGCGGCCAAAATATTCTTTATTTCTTCAAACATTTCTTTTCCCTTTCGCTTTAAAGCTTATTCGTCGTACCAGCCGTTAGTGGGCTCGGGTGAGGGTTCGTTTTTTACCGTTTCCAAATGCTCGCGCATGATAGCGGCGAACTCCTCGCTCGGCTCGAAAATTATTTCGGCCGCCGTGCCGTTCCATTCGAAAAAGTAAACGTACTTTTCCTGCGGCGCAAAATTACTGCAATAGTTAAAACGTGTCCTTGCAGACGGGCGCTTCTTCGCCGCCGATTCCTTTTCCAAAAATACGCCCGTGCGCATAGAAATATTGCCCACGACCTGGCGGCGCTGCCCCATTACCTTTATTATGCGGAAAATATCGCCTTCCACCTCGTAATAGTAGCTTGTAAGGCAGTAGCGGCACGCCACCCAGAGCGAAAATGCCCAGAAGCCGAACGCGGCAAGCTGTATAAATGCCGCATACCTTTCAGGAAAATAGGATATCAGGAACAGCGCACAGCCGCAAACCATGGCAACAAGCGAAACGGCTGTATTTTTCTTTTGTTTCGGGGGTGAATATACACGCATAAAAAAATTCTCCTTAATATTTTTGGCAAAATCCGCTCCCGCGCATAGGATAATATGAAAATACTTTTCACAGGAGATGATTTTAGTATGAGAAACACAGAAAACATAAAAAACACGGTTGCCTCCGTAAGCGATGAGGAGCTCCGCGCAAAAATGGAAAGCGTTATGTACGCGCTCGGCATACCGCCCACGGCGCTAGGGCAAAGGTTTGCCGATATGGGCACCGTGCGCAGGGTGATCATGAATATGTCGGAAAGCGATTTTAACAATATCATCGCTACGGTCGGCGAAGAAAGAGCGGAAAGCATTCTTCGCGAGCTCGGCAAAAAATAACGCTATGGAAAACGATCTTTCCGAAAAGCTCGGCGCGATGCTCGCCGACCCCGCGATGCTCGCCAAGATCACGAGCATTGCGGGAAACCTCGGGCTCGGCAGTGCGCCCACAGCGCCTCCGCCGCCGAAAGATGAGCCCAAACTCTGCGACACATGCCCCGCAAAGGACATTTTGCCCTGCGGCGGGGCGGAATGTCCCCTGCCGGCAAAGGGCGGCGCGCTTTCGGGTGCGGCAAAAAACATTTCTCAAAGCCGCGCACTTCTCGTGGCTCTAAAGCCATATCTTTCCGCCGAGAGGTGCGAACGCATAGATAAAATTCTCGGTATGATGAAAATAGCCGAAATAATGGGCTATCTAAAATAAATTCAAAAAGAGGTAAACAAAATGTATAGCAGAAATTACGGCAGAGGGGAAATTTCCGCCAAAATAACGCCGCCGCCCGCATACAGCGGCTCTGCCATACAAAGCGGCGAAGCAAGCGGTGCAGACGCAGCAGCAAAGGAAAGCAGAGAAACGCACGCTTTCGCACCGTTTTCGCAAAGTATCCCCCTGCAAAAGCCGGCGGAAGAAGAAAAGGAAAAACCACGCTTCCCAACACCTCCGCCGGAGGTTTGCGAAGCTGCGCCGGCCCCCAAGCCCGAAGAAAAAGGCAAAAGCTCGCTTCTTTCGGGCATTTTCGCAGATTTTTCCACAGAAGATTTAATTTTAATAGGCATTATAATAGCCTTGGCATTCGACCTTGCCGACAGAGATATATTGCTTGTGGCGCTCGTTGTGGCCGTGGTGCTGATGTAGCTAACGCCGCGCTTTTTGCAGTACCACGCGAAGAAAAACTACCGCCAGCGCAAACAAAGCCAGCGCCGACGCGGCGTTTTTAACGTACATCACGGCGCAAAAGCCGCACAGCAGCGAAAAAACGTACATCACAGCGCAAACAAGCGGCACGGGAATACCGCCGCCGCAAAGGACATGGTGCATATGATTTTTGTCGGGTGCAAAGGGGTTTTTGCCGGCCGCGGCACGGCGAAAAAAAGAGCCTGCCGCCTCGCAAAGCGGAAAAAGAAACACCGTTACCGCCGCAGGAAGCGCAGAAGGCGCCCTCGCAGAAAAAAGCGGCAGTGCGAGCGCCCCGAGCGCAAAGCCGAGAAAAGCCGAGCCCGTTTCGCCCATAAAAACTTTTGCGGGGGCACGGTTGTGAAAAAGAAAGCCTATGCATGCTCCGCACAGCGCGGCAGAGCACACGGCGGGCACGGCAGCGCCGCGCGAAAAATGCAACAAGCATAGTGCGGCGGCGCTGACAGCGCTCGTGCCTGCGGCAAGCCCGTCTATACCGTCGGTAAGGTTCACCGCATTCATCATAAAAACAAGCCACAGCGCGCTTGCCGGCACGGCAAGCACACCGAGCGAATATTCTGCCCCAAAAAACGAAAAAGCCTCCGCCCTTCCCAAAAAGAGCGCGGCAAAAACGGAAATGACAGCTTGAAAAGCAATTTTTTTCGGCACGCTCAGCGCAAGCTTATCGTCAAGCACGCCGTACACGCCGCAAAAGCACGACGCAAGCGCAAACACCGCAGAATAGCGCACAGGCGCAAAAATCAGCGCGGAAGCGCAGAAAGCGGCTATCATCCCCACGCCGCCCGCAAGGGGCACGGGGCGTTGGTGCATACGGCGCCCATCTTTCGGGATATCCACAATACCCCAAAGGAGCGCCGTACGCGCGGCAAAAGGAGATATGATAAAGGAGATTATTGTACTTAAAATCAGCGCGGCGGAAAGTGCACCGCCAAAAGCAAATTTCGGCATATTCAAACGCGGCAAAAGCCGCCCTTATCATTTATTTTTTGCCAGAAATCCCACTTTTCTGTATACCTTGGAAAGCATCTTGCGTGCAAGGTATGCCGCGTAATCCGCATTCTGCGAAAGTATACCCTCCAGATAAGATCTATCAGACATAAGGCAGTTATACTGCTTCTGAAGGGGAGCGAGCGCATCCGCGCAGGCTTCGCCCACGGCGAGCTTAAATTCGCCATAGCCCTTGCCGTCAAATTCGCGTTCTATTTCTTCCATGGTTTTACCCGTAAAGCAAGAATATATAGTCATAAGGTTGTTTATACCGTTCTTGCCCTCTGCATAGCAAACGTGTGTGTCGCTATCCGTAACGGCGCGTTTGAATTTCTTTATAATAACGTCGCGCGAATCGAGAATACCGATAAAGCTGTTTACGTTTTCATCGGATTTGCTCATTTTCTTTTCGGGCTCCGCAAGGGAATATATCTTTTTGCCCGTCTGCAAAATATAGGGTTCGGGAACAGTGAACGTATCGCCGTAGATCTGGTTGAAGCGCACGGCGATATCGCGCGCAAGCTCTACGTGCTGCTTCTGGTCTATGCCCACGGGCACAAGGTCCGTACCGTAAAGCAAAATGTCCGCCGCCATAAGCGCGGGATATGTGAAAAGTCCGGCATTTATATTTTGTTCGTTTTTTGCACTTTTATCCTTAAATTGTGTCATACGGGAAAGTTCGCCGAACATAGTGTAGCAGTTAAGCACCCAAGCAAGCTCTGCGTGCGCAGGAACATGGCTCTGCACGAACATAATATTTTTTTCGGGGTCAAGTCCGCTTGCCACGTAAACCGCCATTGTTTCCAGCGTGCGGCGGCGCAGAAGCGCAGGGTCCTGGCGCACCGTTATGGAGTGCATATCCGCAACGCAGTAGAGGCAGTTGAACTCGCCGCCGTCCTGAAGCGTCTGCCAGTTTTTGATAGCACCGAGGTAGTTGCCTATAGTAAGGTTGCCGCTGGGCTGCACAGCGGAAAATATAGTCTTTTTATCTTTAGAAAATTCCATTTCAATTTCTCCGAGTATGAATTTTTTGTATTATCATTATTATAATACACCGAAAAGCCGCACTTTTCAAGTACATTTACGCAAAAGTGTGCCTTTTTTCCACGAAAAATACCAAATTTTTAGACCTATCTTTTTGTACGGATATAGTATATAATATTAACATAGTATGAACAGAAGGAGAAACAAATGGAACTCACACCCATAGGAAAAGAAAAACTCGAAGTAGCTCTCACCCCGAAGGACATGGAACGCTTCCACCTAACGGCGGAGCTGCTCGATTATAAAAACACGGAAACACGCCGCGCCGTATGGACAATACTCGACACCGCAAAGCGAAAAACGGGCTTCGACGCGGCAGACGGCAAAATACGCATAGATGCCCTGCCCGGCAAGGAGGGCGGCTGTGTTATATTCATAACCAAAACGCAAAACGGAGTTGATGAGAAGGATAATATGAACAGCGCACAAGAAAAATACCCTGCCCTGCCCGGCAAGCCGCGAAAAATCATATACGGCTTTACAAATATTTCAGACCTTCTGCACGTTTGCCTCTTTTTGCAAGCGCGCGGATACCGCGGCGAAAGCTCCGCCTTTATGGAAGCGCAAGGAACCCGCGCAAAAAACAAATATTATCTGGCTATTGCGGAAAACGTGCCGTACCGCGAGAAAAAAAGCTATACTGTTTTTGAAAATATGTTCATAGCGGAATTCGGCAGAAAGCTTTCCTGCGAGCATGCTTTTGCATACATAAACGAGCATTGTGACTGTCTTTGCGAAAATGCGGCTGTAGAGCAGCTCGCCGAAATGGCATAACCTATTGTAATTTCATTGACAACCGCCGATATCGTATGCTAAAATAAATACATAAACTTTTCACTACAAGGTGGCATTATGGAAGCAAAAACCCTGGAAGAAATAAAAAAAGAGTGTGCCGTATGCGGCAAATGTCCGCTCGGCGCCACACGCACAAACCTCGTTTTCGGCGTGGGCAACCCACATGCAAAGCTTATGTTCATAGGCGAAGCACCCGGCGAAAAAGAGGACCTCACGGGCGAGCCCTTTGTGGGTGCGGCAGGAAAGCTGCTCGATAAATATCTCGCCGCCGTCGGCATACCGCGAAGCGATGTCTATATAGCCAATATTTTAAAATGCCGCCCGCCCATGAACCGCGATCCCCTGCCGGCAGAGCAGGATGCCTGCATAGATTACCTGCGCGCGCAGGTAAAGGCTATAAATCCGCGCATAATCGTGTGTCTTGGCAGAATATCCGCGATGCGGCTTATAAAGCCGGATTTCAAGATCACGCGCGAGCACGGGCAGTTTTTGCGCCGCGGTGCATTCGATATATGCGCCGTATACCATCCCTCCGCGCTTCTGCGCGACCCGGCGAAGAAAGACGAAATGCTCGCCGATATGCTGGAAATAAAGCGGCGATACGAAATAGCGACGATGCAATAAAAAAGTTTTCTATATGCAAAAATGCCCGAAAATCGGGCATTTTATAGTTGCCGAAGGCAACTTTTTTATTATCAAAATCTCAGCCGTATCGTTTCGACAGAGCCTATACAAGATATAATTGCCGCGGCATAAATCGCGAGGCACAAAAGTGCCGTAAATATTTTTCCGCGCCCCTCTGCCCTTGCCTGCAGATCGAGCAGAACAAAAGAGCCCACAAGCGAAAGCGTAGCCACTATATCGTATATATAACGCATATTTACGCCTGCATAGCAGAAGTTAAAAAACGATACAAAGAGCGCAAGCGCACATGCAAGCAATACAAAAGCCGTTTTTGTATATTCGCGCTTTCCCTCTTTTTTGTCGAGGCACATTATGCGTGGGTAAAGAAGCACCGCTAGCGGCAGGCCGTGCGCAAACGCACCTATATAGCTGTCGCAGTAAATATAGCGTGTAGCCACGGGCGGCAAAAGAAGCTGGTTTCCCATAACGATGTGCGGCTTTGACTTTATAAACCAAAAGGGATAAAGCAAATACGAAAACAGCGCCGAGAAAAGCAAAGTAAGCTCGAATTTATTTTCGGAAATATCGCTTACGGTAAGCTGATAGTTAGCGCCGAAATCAAAAGGCGAGCCAAAGCGCGCCGCATTGTACCACATAACAAAGGCGGCGCCTGCAAGAAGCGGCAAAACAAATGCACCTACGGTAACAAGCCCCTCGCGCAGGGTTTCGCGCTTTATTCCAAACAAAAATTCCACAAATATGGGGAAAACAGCCGCGCACATAAGCGCCGCCGTCGGGCGCGAAAGCACTGTAAGGGTAAGCGCAATAGCGGCAAGCGCAAGCAGTGCCGCTCTGAGCGGAATATTCCGATCGCGCATAGCACGAAAGGCAAAAAACACAAACGCCATGGCGGAAGCAAGCGCGGAAAGCACGGCTATATAGTATATGTCGGAGCACAGCAAGCCGAGGTAAACGCCCGAAGCGGCAACAAAAGCCGCCTCCCCTGTGAGAAAAAGCCAAATATTCGCTTTTTTGCAAAAGCGAATCACGACCTCGCGGTATGCAAGCACACAGAAAATCACGGCATAAATCGCGAGCATAATGCAGGCGAGCGCATCGTTTGGAATTGCACCTGTAGCAAGGTAAACGGGAAAATAGACCGTGGCTATCGGCGCTATACCGAAATACGAATAATATTTCCCCTCAAAATAGGCGTGGTCCCAATAATAAACCGCACCGGCTTCGTCGCGCGCGGCAGGGTCGTATGGGTTTGTCAAGTTCAAAAGCACCTCGCTCACCTCCACGTCAAGGTGGAGCTGCCCCTTAAAAAATGCATCGAACTGCTTTATATATTGGCTTTGGCCCGTTATATCTTCTATCGGGTACGGCACGGTTTCGGGCTTGTGCCATTCCACGCTTCTTTGCGTACAAAAACAAAAAAATACCATAATAAGCGCCACCAGCACAAACAGTGCATTGTGCCATATATTTTTTTGCTCGTAGGCAATATTTAAAAATCTCTTTATCTTTTTCATTTGCTTCTCCGCCCTTTTATATATTGGCTGAATATATTATCTCACTTTTGCGCGATGATTGCAATAGAAAATTTGTCAAAAATAAAAGCCGGGTAAAGTTTTTGCACTTTCCCGGCTTATTTTCACATAGCTATGTAAAGGCTGCTTTCGGCAGATCTTATATATATTTCCGCGCCGCCGCTGTCGCCGCCCATAAAGAGCCAAGCGAGAAGCGCCACAGCGGCTATTCCAAGCACAACGGCGATAGCCACACGAAGCGGCGAAACGGGGTATTTGCCGCTTACCCTACCCGTTCTGCCGTTCACCATAAAGCGGTAAACCTTTCCCTTGTAGGTATAAGTGGAAAGCCACACAGGCAAAAGCAAATATTTGTACTTTATGTTTCTGTAGCTTACAGAAAGGCGCACGCTGTCCACGTGGCTCGTGTGGTGCTCTGTGCGCACCTTTTGGTGCACGTCTGAATCGATTTCGCGGTTTATATCGCTTTTTGCCTCTTTCCATGCATCCCGAAGCCCCACGGAATAGCGCTCCGAGGCAAAGCCCGCAACGTATTCCGGCTTGTATTCCAGGTTGCTCTCCGTGTCGAACGGTTCTATACCGCGAAGCATGGCAGTATCATGGTTTTTTGTGGCACACACGAGCTCGTCGTTTATAAACTTATCGTAAGAGCCGCGCGTGTGGTACCAGTCTATGCGCACATGCGTTTCCTTGCCGCGGCGCACCACGCGCTCTTTGCCGTAGCGAGCCGTATAAAACGTGTGCGTTTGCGCATCGAAAGTCCAATACGGCAGGTATATACCGTGCATTTTGCCTGCTTTTGCCGCCTTTTTAGCCGCGCGCGGGCAAAAAAGCTTGTTTTTCAGCCAACCTAAAAAGCTTTGCGATGCGCTCTCTTTTGTAACGGTAAATGGGCATACGCCGCCCGGCGCCATAATGTTTTCGCCGCCCGCCTCCATCACTTGGTTGGAACCGCAGTACGGGCATTCGCCCGAAACCGTTTCGGCGTCGTACACCGTTTCTGCACCGCAGTTTTTGCAAACAACCGTGCGCTTTTCCGCGCCCCAATCGCGGTTTTCCGTGTTCTCCGCTTCGTCGAAATCAAGCTCCTTGGCGCTTTCCTTCGCCTCATCCTCTATATCCACGATAGTGCCGCAGTAGGCGCAAGCGAGCTCGCCCGTTTTCGGGTCAAAATCCAGCGTACCGCCGCAGGTGGGGCATTTTTTGTCTGTTTGCTCCAGCGTTTCCTCTGCGCGGAGCTCGCCTGTGTTCTCTGTTTCGTTCATAATGTTCCTCTGAAATTATTTAATGTCGTCATCTGTAAAGGGGTCGCCGCATTCCATGCAGAATTTCGGCGGATTGTGAGGGTCTGCGGGTTCCCAGCCGCATTTGTCGCAACGGTAAAGCGGTGCGCCCGCAGGCTTCTTTGCGCCGCATTCCATGCAGAATTTACCTTTGTTTACAGCACCGCAAGCGCAAGTCCAGCCCACGTTTTCCTCGGGCTTCTTCGCACCGCATTCCGTGCAGAATTTGCCCGTGTTTACCGCACCGCAAGCGCATTTCCAGCTCTTCTTTTCCTCTGGCTTCTTTGCGCCGCACTCCGTGCAGAATCTGCCTGTGTTTTCTGCGCCGCAAGCGCATTTCCATGTGTTTTCGATCTTCTGTGCGGGCGCAGGAGCGCTTGCCGCCTGCTGCTGTGCACCCATGGCGTAGAGGTTCTGCGCGCTTCCTGCACCCATACCCATAGCCATATTGAGCCCTGCAAAGCCCATCATCGCGCCGCCGGAGTTTTTAGCTGCGTCCTGCATGGCCTGTGCCTGTGCGCCAACGAGCGTTGCCGCCGCCATAGTGGGGTTGCGGTATGCCGCGTTGCGCTGGAGCTCTTTTATCATCGCCTCGTCCTCTTCGGAGGCTTTAACGGAGTTTATGCCTATGGAGCAAACGGAAATACCGCGCGCCTCGCCCCATTTTTCGGAAAGCACCTCGTTCAGCGCCTCTGCCACCTCTGTGGTGTGGCCCGGCAATGCGCTGTAGCGCACGCCCATAGCGGAAATTTTTGCAAAGGCAGGCTGCAAAGCTGTCATAAACTCTGTGCGAAGCTGGCTGTCTATTTCCGCGCGGTCATAGAAGCTTGCTACGTTTCCGCACACGTTCGTGTAGAACAAAATGGGGTTTGTTATCTTATAGGAATATTCGCCGTGGCAACGAATGGAAATATCCACGTCGAGCCCTACGTTCGCATCTACCACGCGGAATGGCACGGGGCTGGGCGTGCCGTATTTGTTGCCCATAATCTCTTTTGTGTTAAAGTAGTATACGCGCTGGTCCTTCGCCGTATCGCCACCGAAGGTAAAACGCTTGCCTATAGTCTTGAAGGAATCTTTAATTCCCGCACCCAAACCGCCGTAGAAAATGCTTGGTTCTGTAGAGCTGTCGTATTTAAATTCGCCCGCTTCCGCGCAAAGCTCCACGACCTTGCCTTGCTCTACTATGATCATGCACTGACCTTCGTTAACGGCAATAAGCGCGCCGTTGGATATGATATTTTCATCACCCTTTTTGTTGGAAGAGCGGCCGGAAACTCTTTTTTGTCCCTTTGCCACAAGCGTATCCGCAGAAAGCGAATCGCAATAGAAAAACTCGCGCCATTGGTCGGCAAGTGTGCCGCCGAGCGCGCCTGTAAATGCTTTTATAAGTCCCATAACGGTTCCTTTCCGAGCGCAAACGCGCTCAATAAATTTAATACACTATTATTTTACTGTTTTTTTCAGGAAATGTCAATGCATTTTTCAAAAAGGTAGGGCGGCTTTTGCCGCCCTCTTGGGTATTATTCAAACAAAAAATATTTCTTGCGGAGCTTTTCCATTCTTTTGCCTATGCGGCAGAGCTCCTCGCCCGCTTCCGCATCGCCGCAAGCGTACTCCTTCATAAGTCTGCCTTCCTCAAAGCACACTTCATCGTGCAGGGGGATATAATGCTCGTAGAGGAACCAGCAGTATTTCATCATACGAAGCGAACCGAGCACTTCCACGTGCTCTTTTATATCCTGAATAGCCACGTTATAGAAATCCTTCACAGCGCCCACTATTTCATCGCGAGTGTTGGCGTGTGCCAGCACCATACTGCGTGCAGAATGCCAGTCGCCGTTATACGCCGTAGAGCCGTGCGTGTCTGTGTTGCCGACAACGGGCACGGTAACGCCCTGCGCGCGCCAGTCGTGGTATGTTTGCACCTGGTAGCCGTTCTGCTGGAAATACGTAAGACCACCGAAAACCTCGAAAGCGTCGAACGGGTGTGTTTTGAACATATGTGCCGTGAAATCCTCGGGCACCTGGTAAACATCACTTATCCAGTACGGATGCGCGAAAATGGAAAGGCCGCCGCCTTTTTTTATGTGGTTGCATATCCAAACGCACGCGGCATAGGGGAATTTTTCCACGTTTTCGGGTATATCGAGAGTTTCCGCGAGCGCTCTTACCTCTGCGCAGTACTGCTCTGTGCTTATCGTTTCGGGGCATTCGCCGTTGAGCGAACGGCGCGCCTTATCTGTGCCGCAATCCTTGCACTGCATGGATTCTTCCCAGATACCGTTTACGCTATAGTCGCCCGCGAAGTTTACTATATGTATATCGTTGCCGGGCAGGTGAACTTCTTCGCCCGGGTAGAACTTAACATCAAGCCCCAAGGGCGCATAAAAATCGCGCGTGTCGAGCGAGGGGTAGTATCGCCTGTGGTCGGTAATAGCCATAAAATCATAGCCTGCCTTGCGGTAGTTTGCCGCCACCACAAACGGGTGCTCTTTGCCGTCGGAGCAGGTAGAATGCATATGCATGTCACCTATATAAGGGTATCTGCCCACAAGGTCGGCTTCCACGGCGTACACGGAAAGCTGAAGCTGGCGTTTGCCGTTTTCAAGTACGCGTATATAATACTCGCTTTCTTTTTCAAACGTATGTGTTATCACAAACCCGCCGTTTTCAGCAGGTGTCATCTGATATGTCGCATAATTTTTTCTGTGTGGATATGTGTTGGGGTTGCCCTCTGTAGTTGTGCAGATGGCGATGGTGTATTCCGTGCCCACGCGGAATGCGGCGTGCCCACCCATAGGCTTTATAGTTATGGTAACTTCTTTTCCAACAGGAATAACCTTCGGGAAAATATCGTAGTTTATAAGCTCCCTTTTCATAAGTGTCATAGCAAAAAACCTCTTTTCTTTGTGTTAATATTACATTTTTCCGTCTATGCAGTTTACGCTGCAATCAACCTTAAATTCCTTCTTTTCCATGGAAAGCCATTCCGCTTTAGTGCCGAGATAAGCTATTTCGGCAAGACTTCCGCAGTCTGCGAAAACATTTTTACCTATGCTTTTAAGTTCCTTCGGCAATGTTATCTTTTCTAAGCTCGCACAGCCTTTAAAAGTCTGTTCGTTAAGCTTTTCCACACCGCTCGGAATATCTATATACTTAAGCTCTTCGCACCCGCTAAAGCAGGCGTGACCTATTTTTTCCAAGCTTTTGGGCAAAGTGATGCTTTGCAAAAGCGCACAACCCTCGAACGCGGAAGAGCCTATTTCCGTTACGCCTTCAGGCAAAGCTATTGCAGAAAGAGCTATGCAGGCTTCAAACGCGTTTTCGCCTATATTTTTTATGCCCTCCGGTATTTTTACCTCCGCAAGCGAAGTACAGTTATAAAAGCTTCTGTATTCTATTTCTTCCACCATATATGGAATTTCTACGCTTGCAAGCTTTGTGCAATTTGCAAAAGCCTCTTCTCCTATCTTCTCCAAAGAAGAGGAAAAGGTCACCTTTTCGAGCATTTTACTGCCATAGAAGGCTTTTTTGCCTATTTCCTTTACCGATGCGGGTATAACTATTTCAGTAAGCTCGCAGTATGCGAAAACTTCGTCGTCTATCCTTTCCACAGAGCCGTCTGCGGGAATTTCGCGGCTTCCGTTTTGCCAAACGAGCGTTTTGCTTTCTTTTTCTATAAGACAGTTATTTTTGCTCAAATACGCCGTGTTGTTCATAGCAACCGTTATTTCGAGCTCATCGCTCGTTTCCTCAAAGGCGTTTTTTGCTATACTGACAACTCCCGAGGGAATATGCAGCTTTTTTAGCCCGGAACAGCCGTAAAAAGTTCTGGAAGGTATTTCTGATATACTCTTGACCAGATTTATTTCCGCTAATTTATAGCAATCTTCGAACGAGCCTTCGCCGATAGACACCGTTTCGTCGGAAAGCGTTATTTTTTTCAAGCTCTTGCAGTTTCTGAATGCCCCTACTCCTATTTTTGTTTTCCCACCTTCTATTTCCACTTCAGCAACAGAAATACATTTTTCAAAAGCATTCGCGCAAATTTCGGTTATGCTTGCCGGCAGATATAATTTTTCAAATCCGTCCGACATTTTAAAAGCGGAGTTTCCTATAGCGGTCACAGGCTTGCCGTTGTACGTATCGGGTAGCTTCAGCACATCTACTTCTATAATCCAATACGTTTCAAGGCTCAGCCTTGCTTTGCCGAAAGATTCATAAGCAGTGGTTTTATTGAAATTATGCCCCGTTATAGTATACGTGCCGTCTTTATTTAACGAAAATTTTAAATATTCATCCGAAACAACACCGCATACCACGCACGTTTTGCCGTTTTCAAAAGAATGCGCATGGCTTGCGTTACCTGCACCCGGAACAGCGCTCTCTGTATTTTTGCCGATGTCTATGCCCACTCCGGCGCCGCCCAGAAGAATGACCGCAAGGCAGACAACGGAAAGCACTGCCGCCAAAACGGCGACAAGCACGAAGCTTTTTTTCTTTCTCATAATTTTTCTCCAAGCAAATTTTTCATAGTATAAATATTATAACATAAAACGTCACTTTTGTATAGGGGGCAAAAAGCCAAAAACTTTTTTAATTTTTTTCAAAAAAGCTCTTGACAAACAAAAACACTTGTGCTATACTCTATACCGTCGATGCGGATTTAGCTCATTTGGTAGAGCGCGACCTTGCCAAGGTCGAGGTGGCGGGTTCGAGCCCCGTAATCCGCTCCATAGAAAAAGCACTTGCTTCCGCAAGTGCTTTTTTCAGTTATATTCGCCTTCGCAAGTTTTAAAGGCGAATGTAACTTTTGCGCAAACAAAATATCACGCCGAGAAAACCGGCATATTACTAATAATCGGGGAGCGTAGAGCGACGAGAACGAGCCCCGTGCCTTTAAGATTCAAAAATCAAGTTTATTTTTTTAACGTATATGAAAAAAGATATAATCATAACCTTACTCATAATAATGCTCTGCGCCGTTTTCGTGCTCACGACAGATTTTAAAACCGTAGAGGAATATTACCTCGAAAACGCCGAAAATATCAAAGAAGGCGATGCCACCGTGTTCATCTCCATAAGGTGCGATGCAATTTTCGATAACGCCGAAAAGCTCGAGCCCGACCTTTGGGAGTTTGTGCCTGAAGACGGCGTTATTCTTGCCAAAACGGAATACGTTCTGCGCGATGGCGATACAGTTTTCGATATACTCGTGCGCGCGGCAAAAACGCACCGCATACAAATGGAATACAGCGGTTCTCCCGAGGCACGCACAACGTATATAGAGGGGATCTCTCACGTTTATGAGTTTTCCTGCGGCGAGCTTTCGGGCTGGAGCTTTCTTGTAAACGGCGAGCTTACGCAGGTCGGCGCCTCCGCCTATAAGCTTTCAGACGGCGACGTCATAGAATGGGTATACACCTGCGACCTTTCGCGCGATATTCTGCAAGGAGGGGGAACGAATGAATAGAAACGATATAGCCTTTGCGCGCTTCCACCCCACGGTACTGTTTTTTTATTTCTTCTGCCTCATACTCTTCACGGTGTTCACGCAAAACCCAGTTTTGCTTCTTTCGGCACTTTGCGGCGGCATACTTTTTTGTGCCGTAACGAACACGGCAAAAAAGAACCTTGCCGCGGCAAAACTCTACGTTCCGATGTTTTTGCTCGTTTCCATGACAAACCCGATATTTTCGCACAGCGGTGCGACGCCGCTTTTCTTTATGAACGATAACCCCGTAACGCTGGAGGCACTGCTCTGCGGTGTAGACCTGGCGGTGCAGGTATGCGCAGTTATGCTTATATGCGGCGCATTTTCGCGCGTTATGGAAAGCGACAAGCTGCTTGCCCTTTTCGGCAAGCTTTCGCCGCGCCTTGCCACAGTGCTCTCTATGGCGCTACGATTTATACCGCTTCTAAAACGAAAATGGGGTGAAATTTGCGAAGCCCAGAGGGCGCTTGGCTATTTCCGCGAGGAAAGTTTTTTCGACCGCATCGCGTCCTACGCGCGTGTTTTTTCCGCACTGGTAACGTGGGCGCTGGAAAGCTCTGTAGACACAGCCGCCTCTATGAGCGCGCGAGGCTACGAGCTCGCAGGCAAAAAGCATTTTTCGCTTTTCCGCTTCACGCGCGGCGACGGAATAATGCTCGCGCTTACAACCGCGCTTTCCGCCGTGACGCTTTTTGGCATACTGCTGGGCAAGGCAGATTTTGACTTCTACCCCCGTATAAGTGAAATAAACACAGATATTTTTGCAATAATTACATACGCGGCATTCGGCACACTCGCGCTTTTACCGTTCATTTTTGAAGTAAAGGAGGCTCTGAAATGGAAATACTTGCGCTCGAAAATTTAAGCTTTCGCTACCCTGCGGAAGAAAAAGATACGCTTTCCCACATTTCACTTTCCATAGAGGAGGGCGATTTTTGCGTGCTCTGCGGCACATCCGGCTGCGGCAAGACCACGCTTATGAAGCTTATAAAGCGCGAGCTTGCGCCGCACGGCACGCTTTCGGGCGAAATACGCTTCTGCGGCAAAGCGCAGGGCGAGCTTTCCGCGCGCGAAAGCGCCGCCGATATAGGCTACGTGCTGCAAAACCCCGAAGCACAGATAGTAACGGACAAGGTCTGGCACGAGCTTTCCTTCGGGCTCGAAAACCTCGGCTGCGGCACGGAGTACATTCGCCTGCGCATAGGCGAAATGGCAAACTACTTCGGCATAGCACATATGTTCCGCGAGGGTACGTCGCACCTTTCCGGCGGACAAAAGCAGCTGCTCTCCCTCGCCGCAGTTATGGCTATGTCGCCAAAGCTACTGCTGCTCGACGAGCCCACCTCCCAGCTCGACCCGATAGCCGCCGCAGATTTTATAGGCACGCTCAAAAAGCTTAACCGCGAGCTCGGCACGACCATCATCATTGCGGAGCATCGTTTAGAGGAGCTCTTGCCTATAGCGGATAAGGTAGCAGTACTGGAAAACGGCGCTCTCGCCGCCTTCGGCACCCCGCAAAAGGTTTGCCGCGAGCTTGGGGGCACGCCCATATTCGCCGGGTTCCCTACGGCGGCGCGTATATGGCAAAAGCTCGGCGGCACGGGCGAAGCTCCGCTTACCGTGCGCGAAGGGCGAAAATTTTTGGAGCAACGCGTAAAAATAGCATCGCTCAGCGAAAAAACAAATGCAAAAAACGAAAAAAATACTCTTACAGAGCAAAAAAGCACTCCCGCGCTCACTCTTGCCGAGGTTTTCTTCCGCTACGAAAAGTCTGCACCCGATATTTTGCGTGGGGCGAGCCTTTCCCTGCGCGAGGGTGAATTCTTCTGCCTGCTCGGCGCAAACGGCGCAGGTAAAACAACGGTTTTGCGCGCCGCCGCAGGGCTTGCGAAGCCTTATAAGGGCAAGATAAAAGCACACGGCAAAAAAACAGTCCTGCTGCCGCAAAACGTGCAAAACGTATTCATAAAAAGCACCGTGCGCGAGGATATAGAAGATATGCTTGCCATATACGGTGCAAAAAAAGACGAAATAGGCGAAAAGGCGTTCTCACTTGCGGAAAAGCTCGGCGTTACGCACCTTCTTGGCAAGCACCCCTATGACCTTTCGGGCGGTGAAGCGCAAAAATGCGCCCTTGCCAAGGTTCTCGCGGCAAGCCCCGATATTTTGCTTTTGGATGAGCCCACGAAAGCCATAGACCCTGCCGCAAAGCGCGAGCTTGCACATATCGTGCGCGAGCTTTGCCGAGGGGGTGTCGCCGTGCTAGCCGTAACGCACGACGTGGAGTTCGCCGCAGAAAACGCAGACCGCTGTGCACTTTTCTTCGACGGCGAAATTTTAGCCCCCGCCGCACCGCAGATATTCTTTTCCGCCAACAACTTCTACACCACGGCGGCAAGCCGCATTTCTCGCGGCATACTCGAAAACGCGGTGACGGAAAGCGACGTTTTACGCCTTTTGGAGGTAGCAAAATGAACAAAAAAAATATTGCAAAATACATAGTTTTGCTCGTGCTCGTGCCGCTTGTCGTCCTTTTGGGCGCTGTGGCGTTTGACGATAAAAAATATATTTTCGTTTCCGCCTGTGTAGCCGTGCTTTCCTGTGTGCCGTTTTTTATGAGCTTCGAGGGCAAAAAAACGAGCACAAAAAGGCTCGTTTTGCTTGCTGTAATGCTTTCTTTTTCCGTTGCGGGCAGGTATATTTTCGCTTTTTTGCCGCATTTCAAGCCCGTAACGGCGATAGTTGTAATAGCAGGCATCTACCTCGGCACAGAAAGCGGGTTTCTCTGCGGCGCGCTATCTGCGCTCGTTTCGGGCTTTATCTTCGGGCTCGGGCCGTGGACACCGTTCCAGATGTTCGCCTGGGGGCTTATAGGGCTTCTTTCGTCGCTCCTTTCCGAATTTTTAAAGAAAAACAAAATTGCTCTTTGCGTTTTCGGCGCTGTTTCGGGAGTGCTCTATTCCCTGCTGCTCGACATAGTTTCCACCATGTGGTACGACGGTGTGTTCAACCCCTCGCGCTACCTTGCGCTTTTTGTAACAGCCCTGCCGGTAACGGCGGTCTACGCCGCTTCGAACGTGATTTTCCTATTTTTGCTTGCAACCCCTATGGGCAAAAAGCTGGAAAGGATAAAGATAAAATACGGGCTTTGAAGCCCACTTAAAAACGGCTCTTTCGAGCCGTTTTTGTTTTTTATTCGGTTTCGATTTTTGGAGAAGAAGTGTCTTCCTTTTTCTTAACCATATTTGAAAAATTAACGTTAAGCTTCTCCAGCACGGTATAGAACATTTCAAGCTCCGCCTCGGAAATGCCTTCGTCTGCGCGGTTTTGGATAATAAGCGCTTCTTTTCGTATATACTCAGCAAGCTCCAAGCCCTTTTCCATAAGCACCAAACGGGAATTGTAGTTTCTTCGCTTACCGCTTCCGCCAACGTAAGTTATATAGCCGTCGGCACAAAGCTTCGCCACCTCGCGCGAAACGAGCGAACGGTCTATTTCGGAAAGCGCGGCAAGCTCTGTTGCCGTAAGGCCTTCCGGGTGCGTTCGCAAGCAATATACCCAAAAAACGTGCACGCTCTTTATACCGAGATACGGCGCTGTATCAAGCTTTATTTTGTGTATGCTTTTGTATATACCGTCTATTAAAAGTGTAAATTTGCCAAATCTTTCAAGTTCCATTTTTACGCTCACTTTATACGAATTTTCGCAGTTTTCCGTAAAAACGCAGGCAAATGCGTTTTTAATCTATCGTTTTGTCCATTTTAAAGCGCTGTATCTTGCGAAGAGTATTTTTTGGGAAATCTTCTTCTCTCACTCTGAGCAAGCCAACCTTTTTGTAAGGAACAGCGTTTCTGTTATAATCGTCTACAAATTTTCTGAGGTATGCGTGCATATCCTTAATACCGTTTGCATCACAATACTCCTTATCAGGGAAAACCTCGAGCACTATGGCGTTGTATTCCGCGCCGCGCTTGCTCTTGCCCTCGTAAACCACAGCATCCTGAACACCGGGAATGCCTGCGAATACCTTTTCGATCTCTTCCGGGTAAACGTTTTTTCCGTTGGAAAGAATAATGAGGTTTTTAATTCTGCCTGTGATGTAAAGAGCGCCCTGCTCGTCCAGCTTGCCGAAGTCGCCCGTGCGGAAGAAGCCTTCCTTATCGAACGCTTCCGTGGTAGACTTAATATCGCGGTAGTAGCCGAGCATTACGTTGGGGCCTTTAACGCGGATCTCGCCTTCGCCGTTTTCGTTGGGGTGCGCTATCTTTATTTCGTCGCAGGGGAGCACCAAGCCAACGCTGCCCTTAACCTGGAATTTGTTTCTGTTAACGGCAATGAGCGGTGAGCATTCCGTAATACCGTAGCCATTGATAATAGTTATGCCCCAAGCATCGAAATCGTCTATAAGCTCTTGGCTTATAGGCGCACCGCCCGAAATAACGAACTGAAGCTCGCCGCCGAACGCTTCCAAAATAGATTTAAAGAAGCTGCGTCGTTTGTCTATACCGAGCTTGCGCAAAGCGTTGCTGACCTTCATCATATTTCTTACGATCTGTTCTTTGCCCTGCTCCTTGATGTTTGCCATTATTTTGCGGTGGAAGGTTTCAAGGTAAAGCGGCACGAGTATGAGGTGTGTGGGCTTTTCGAGCTTGAGCTCCTTGAGCACGTATCTTATACCGGAGGAAAGGTAAACCTCTACGCCGCCGCAGAACTGGCCGAGAAGGTTTACTGTAGAGCCGAACGTGTGGTGAAGCGGAAGCAAGGAAATGGATTTCGGGCTTACTTCCACGTATTTAAGGCCTTCCGCAATATCGGAAAGGATCATTTTCTGCGTGAGCATAACGCCCTTGCCCTTGCCTGTGGTACCGGATGTAAAAACAATGAGCGCAAGCTTTTCGGGGTCGAGGTCGTTTTCAAAATATATATCGCAGCCCTCTTCGAGCGCGGTTTTGCCAAACTGAAGCACATCTGCCCAGTTTTCCTTTTCGTCTTCTTCTTTTGCGTTGAAAAGAAGGTGGTCTGTTATGCCCGTTCTTTCAAGCACGAGCTCATATTTTTCTTTCATTTCGCGGTCGCAGATAAGCGCCGAGCATTCGGCAAACGCAATCGTTTCCGCAAGCTCCTCTGCCGTCCATTCGGCATCCAGCGGAACCATAACGGCACCGGAAGCCAGCAGCGCGTAATACGTGCATATCCAAGCATAGGAAAGCTTGCCCGTAACGGCAATATGCTTGCCCGTATATCCGCGGGAAATAAATGCCGTGCCGAGAGCGCGAACGTCTTCGCGGAACTGCCCGAAAGTAACTTTAACGGACATTTTGTCTCTTTGATTTACGCGGTAGGAATACGCCACTCGGTCAATGAAGCGTTCGCTGCAAACCTCAACAAGCTCTCGCATGGTGGCATATTCGGTTGAATCTATCAAAGCATAATTTTTCATAAAACTACTCTCCGTTTTTTGTTTATTTGTTGACAAGTCAACATCTTGATTATAGTATATCACACTTTTTATTTACTTGTCAATAAAATATGCAAAAAACACGCATTTTAATATAAAAATGCGTGTTTGGGCTTATTTCCCCAAAATATCCGAAAGGTTTTCCTGCACCTTGAACGCTACGTCCGGCTTGTTCATGGAATAAACGTGCACATTCGTTATATTGTTTGCAAAAAGGTCTATTATCTGGTCTGTGGCATACGCTATGCCCGCCTGCTTCATAGCCGCGGGGTCGGAGCCGAATTTATCCACAATGCTCTTAAACCTCTGCGGCATAAAAGAGCCGGAAAGCTTTATGGCTCTGGCAACCTGGTTTGCATTGGTTATGGGCATAATACCCGCTACTACGGGCACGGTTATGCCCGCTTCTCTGATTTTGTAAAGGAAGTTATACAGCAGGTTGTTATCGAAAAACATCTGTGTGGTAAGAAAATCACAGCCTGCGTCCACCTTTTCCTTAAGGTATTTTATATCCTCCTTTTGGTCGCGGCTTTCGGGGTGCACCTCGGGGTAGCAGGCGCCGCCTATGCAGAAATCCGCGCCGCTTTCGCGCAGCTCGCGCACAAGGTCCACAGCGTGGTGGTAATCCCAATGGGAACGGTCCCTGCCCTCCATTTCGGGGGTAAGGTCGCCGCGCAGCGCCATAACATTTTCTATGCCCGCCGCCTTTAAATCTTCGATGCGCGCGCGCACCGTTTCCCTTGTGGAGGAAACGCAAGTAAGATGTGCCAGCGTGGAAACGTCGTGCTCGCGCTTTATCTCTTTTGCTATATCCAGCGTATATTTGCTCGTGCCGCCGCCCGCGCCGTATGTTACGCTCATAAAAGCGGGCTTCAGCGTGGCAATTTCCTTCACAGCCGAGCGAACGCTTTCGAAATTTGCGTCTGTTTTCGGCGGAAATACCTCGAAAGAGAGGGAAAGTTTTTCGTCTTTAAGTAAATTTATAAGTTTCATTTCTTTGCCTTCATCGTTTTTTGTTTTATTATAATATTTTTTATACGATTATGCAATACAAAAATACAAAAAAACAAAAAACAAAGGCAAAAACCTTGTTTTTTGTTAAGAGAGATTATTGGGAAATTTGCAAAATCATTTTTTCGATTCAAGCTCTGCAAGCTTTGCTTTCAGCTCGTCAAGATCTATCTTGCGCTGTCTTACAGCCATATCGTATCTGTGAATGTGCGAGGAAAGGCGCATTTTCGCTTCTCTGTTGCGCTTGAAGATGTCGCGCGCGGCAATAGTTGCGACACCAAAAATACACACGGCGCAAAGAACACCTACCGCCACCCAGAGGGAAGGCTCTGCAGAACCGTTTATAGTTTCGAGAACTGCGTAGCCGAGAACAGCGATAAAAATAATCGCAAGCCCTGCGGCAATGGCTGTCCAGATAGGGTTGTTGCCGGTAGCCTGGTGCATATATCTGATATACGTGGCTTTTATATCTGCTTTTCTCGCTTTTTCGGAATCCATAGCCAAATAATCTGCTTCGCGAAACTCTATTTCCGTTTTCAAATTATCAATTTCGCTCGCCACGACCGTTTCTTCGGATATAGCAACATTATTTTTTGTTTCGGACATAAATTTTATCCCTTCTATAAAAAATTGATATTATTCTTATACAATTATATTGTAACAAACTGTTACATAAATATTGTAACAAATTGTTACAATATTGTCAATAGCATTTGTTTTTTTAAAATGCAAAATTTCAATGGCAACGGTGTTCTTATGGCAAACGATATTGAAATGAAGGGTTTGCGCGAAATGCGCAAGAAAAAAGGTTATTCCCAGCTAAAAGTAGCTATGGATCTCAGCATAAGCCGCGAGGCGCTTTCTTTTTACGAAAACGGCAAGCGCAGCCCCGACCTGCAGATGCTTATTTCCATGTCGGAATATTTTGATGTTTCTATCCACTATCTCGTAACGGGGGAGGAGTTCTTCCCGAAATATTTTCATTGATTCAAAAACAGCCAATCGCAGGATTGGCTGTTTTTTCGTTGCATTTATTCTTCGTAAAGGCCTTCGGGCATATGGAGCATAGTTTTTTCCACGAGCTTGGAAATAGGCGATTTTTCCGCGCCCACAACAGTTGTGTCGAGAATGCCGTGTGTGGGGGTCTTCCAGTATTCGTCTATGCAGCCTTCGCCGCCGCGCATACCGAGGATAGAGCCGACAGTCGCACCGTTGCAGTCTGTGTCGAAACCAACGTCAACAGACATACAAATGGATTTGCTGTAGTCGCCCTCGCCGTAGAGCAAGGAAGCAACAACGATAAGCGCGTTGGAAATAGTGTGGCACCAATCGTGCTCGTCGTCATCGTCCCATTCCGCAGTGATCCAATCGAAAGCGGCTTCCTTGGAAACGCCTGCGTCATATTTTGCAATAAGAGTCATAATGCTTTCGTAAAGTCTGGAGGTTGCGGGGATCTCTGCAAGGCCGCCGTAGATAATGTCTTTGATATTGTCGTTTACAGCGGCAACGGCAATCATAGCGGCTATGAACATTTCGCCGTAGATACCATTTTTAACGTGGGAAATGGAAGCATCTCTCCAAGCCATTTCTGCGGCAAGCTCGGGGTTGCCGGGGTTGATGTAGCCGAAGTAGTCGCCGCGTATCTGCGCGCCGATCCATTCGCGGTAGGGGTTTTTGTAGACCGCGCAAATGGGCGGATGGTAGCCGCGGAGGTAGTTTAAGTAGGAAACGCGCTCTGCCGTGCAATAGGATGTTTTGGGCTGGCAGGAAACCCAGAGCTTCATAACATCTTCGGGTGTGAAATCTCTGCCATTTTTCTTTACGAGCATCTGCGCCATAACAACGTAGTTTGTGTCGTCGTCCCAGGGGGCAAACAATACCTTGTCGGCATAAAATCTTGTTTTCAGCGCGTATTCATATTTTTCTTCCACGTCTTCGGGAAGGTCTGTGCTGTAGATGTAGCGGTGCATGGGGTAGTTGCCGGATTCTTTAAGGAAAGGAATGAGCTCCTTGCGCTTCATACCCTCCACCGTTTTGCCGAGCAGGCAGCCGCAAATTCTGCCGTACCAAGCGCCGGAAACCTTGTCTTGGAGCGCCGCCGCGTCTGCAGGCATTGTAGCCTTGAATTCATAAGGTTTGCGGAGCGCCTTTATTTCTTCGAGCGTAGAGGGCTCGTTGTATTTATAGTCTGCTCTCGTTTCCGCGTGTTTTATAATATCGTAAAGAACGTTTGCTATATCCACTTTGTGGCGGTCATGCTCGAGATTGTGCACAGCGAGAAATACGTCTTTGTATTTTTCAATATCAAGCCCTTCTTCTACAGACTGCTTGTATTCTATATCGAGCTGTTTGCAATACGTGTCCCAAGAGCTGAGCTCTTCAAAATCGGGTGTAATATCATAGGTTGTATGGTAAGACATTTTTGTTCTCCTTTTCGCCTTTTTCGGCGGAATTGTTCATAAATATAACACTTTTTAGAAAAAACATCAAATAAAGCCTGTTTTTTGTTTCGTTTGAAATCACTTTTTGATGTTCATTTCGCACACTTTTTAACAAAAAAACAATATTTTTTTGTGTATATTTATGGTTTATAATTTATTTTAACACGATATATGTGACTTGTCAACATTAAATTGCGAAATCTTTCACAAAGATAAATACCGCCCTTTTTGAGGGCGGTATCATTAAGTTACAAGCGTGACTGAAGGAGTTTGCAGAGTATAAACTAACTTTTTGAAATAATTAGATATTAAAAAACTCCTTTCACCACTGCGTTGTCCCCCTCCCTCAGGAGGGAGGCAAAAATATGTCACACAGTTTCCAAGACGTCACTTGTAGTTGTGGCAAAAGTTAAATTTGAAAAGCAAAATGTGAATAAGAATATTGTAGTTAGTAACAAGGTGGCTAAAGTTCTGAATTTTTTATGTGACATAATTTAAAACCTCCTGTATTTTTTAGTCTATTGTAATAGCGAAAAATGAAAAATCTTCCAGAAGTTCCCCATCTTCTGTTGTTCTGCCGGTTATACGAGAAATGCAATAGAAATAGAATGTTCCGTCTTCGAGCCTGCGTAATGTTATATCAGATTTGTTCATTATATCAAAATTATTTTTATAGATTGCGTTGACTTTAGTTTCTATCACTTTATTGAGTGCGTCCATATTAAGCGCGGACAAATCTACATTGCCCATAGACCCATATCCCGATAAATGATAAGTATATATGTCTCCAGCGCCTGTTATTCCGATTGCGATATAGTCATCTGTTTTTATTCCGTTTATAACTCTATTAAAGGTAAAACGATAACCTTCTCTATATTCTTCTACAGACTCATTACACAAAGTATAGGCTTCCATATCTTCCACGGTATTGTTTAAAAAATCCATTGCTTTTTCGTAAGCTTCATCACGTGTAATAGGTGTCTCGGAAAGATCTGGAAAACAGCATTTATCAGCAAAAAAGCCTATTATTTCCCCAGTTTCAGGGTCGCACTCTATACTGAAAACTTTCTTCCAAGTTCGCATATCAATGCCGCTATAAATATCAAAATCTCGTCCGTAATAAGGGCTATCTGTGGTAAAGTCATATCTACCTGCCCAAGTCCTACCGTTTATTTCTATAAACTTTCTTTCGTCTACTTTGCTTTCATCAACAAAATAATTTATATTGTTCAAACTAAACTCTACAGTATGAATTGCATTAAGCGTAGGAAGTCCAGAATGCCCACCCATATCATATGCCGTAAACTTGCCGCTTTCGCCGAGCTTGATAACTGTAGGAAGTTCGGCTTCTCCGCCTGTCGTGCCTTGTATCACACCGCCCGTTGTGCCCGTGCCCGCAGGGGTGTTAAAATGGCTTATAAGCGGTATCGTGCCTATCATAAGTGCTACACACGCCGCCACAGCCACTATTTTTTTTATGCTTATTTTCTTTTTCTTGTAATTCATAGCTTCCTCCAAAAATTCATTATCGATATTTCCAAGTGCTTCTAAAAAATCTTTACCTCTCATCGTAATTCCACCTTTCTTTAAGATATTTTTTTAGTTTTTCTCTTGTACGCACCAAGCGTACAGAAACGTTTTTTGTGCTTATACCGAGTTTTTTCGCTATTTCATCGTAGCTTTCCATAAACCAGTATCTCCGCACGAAAGCTATGCGGCTTTCCTTTTCCACCGAGCGCAGAAAATCTTGTATAAGTCGTTCCAGCTCCTCCCTTTCGATATTTTCGCCCACGTTTTCTTCCACAAAGAGCAAATGGTCCATTTCCTCCAGCGCCTCGTCGTAAACGCACCTTCGCTTCAGGGTACTGTTGCTTCTATGCTTTTTCAAGGAGATATTGCGAGCTATTTTATAGATAAAAGACGAAAGCGGTTGGGGCTTTTCGGGCGGTATCTTTTCCCACACGCCCAAATAGATGTCGTTCATACATTCTTCAACATCCTGCTCGTTTCCCACAATGCCCATGGCTATTTTTCGGCATCTTCCGCCATATTTTATATCTATTTCCGAAAGAGCCTCTTCTTTGCGTGCAAAAAGCATTTCTATTATCGCTTCATCGTTCATCAAAATCACCCCCTTCACTATATACCTACCCTTTCAGCACCCCAAAACTACACTTTTTTTGAAAATTTTTTGTTTTTTTCAATATTTTTTATATATTACCATAAAATACAGCTCTGTGCGCAAAAAAAACAGACCGAAAATCGGTCTGTTTTAGCTCAAGGTCTTACGTTTTCAAAAATAATCGCTTTAAAATCTGTTTTTACAGTTTCCAAATCCTCTTCCGTGCGTATAGTCCACGCCACGGGGTAGCCGCCTAGGGCGCGCGCAAAACGGAAGGAGGGTTGCTTTTTGTTGCCGGCGCAGTACGCCAGAAAATCCGGCCGCGCAAGGAACGAAAGCAACATATTTTCAAGCAAGAAGTTTACAAAAGGCGGTTGCCCGGAATCTTCCTTTTTCATTTTGTTTGAAAGCTGACCGCGAACCACGTTTTTGCGGTTTTTCTTCCACCATCGCACGAATATGGGGTTGAAAGCCTCTATGCAGTATTTGCCGCCGTAGCCATCCAGCATTTCTGCCGTCAGCTCGCAAACGCGCATATTTTTCATGCTTGAACCCTTTATTTCCACGATAAGCGGTGCTCTGCCGTCCACAAGGTCCAGCACCTCTCGGAAGGAGGGGATATGCTCGCCCGTTGTGCCGAGCGTTAGCGCCTGCAGCTCTGCGAGCGTTTTGCTTTCGGTTTTTTCGTCTATGCCGCACATACGGGTGAGGGTATCGTCGTGGAAGACCACGAGCTTATCGTCTGCCGTAACGTGTACATCAAGCTCTATACCATAGCCCGCGCGGCAGGCGAGCTCAAATGCCGCCAGCGAGTTTTCGGGCACTTCCCCACCGTGCAAGCCGCGGTGGGCAAACTTCGTTTGTTCCGCGAAGAATTCCGCCGTCTTTTTCTTTCTTCCGCTAGGGAAAACGAGAAAAACGTAAAGCAGGAAGAGAAACGCGAGCGTTCCGAGAGAACCGTATAAAAAGCCCATCATTCTGCCTCTGCTTTCTTTTTACCTATCGGCTTGGAATCGCCGTGTTTAACAAACATCATTGTAAATAGCGCTGCAAATACCATAACCGTAGCATAAACAAAGAGCGAGGTTATCTCTATATCCATAAATATACCGCTGAGCATAGGTGTTATTGTCTGCGCCGCCATGCTTGCAGTATAGTAGAAGCCCGTATACTTGCCAACGTCGCCGCCGCGAGAAAGCTCAACGACCATGGGGTAGGAGTTTACGTTGATAGTAGCCCAGCCCAAACCCGCCATAATGAATATAGCGTTCATAGCCATCACGGGCCAGCCGTTTCTGGCAAAGGAAGCAAGGAAGAAAGCCGAGCCGAGCATTATAATACCGGCAATAATAGTTTTCTTTCTGCCGAATTTGGAAGCAAGCAAGCCTGCGGGAATATAGCAAACTATCGCCGCAGCCGTAGCTATCGTAAGCGTCACATTATAGTCAAGGTTAAGAACCGTGGAAGCATAAACGGAATATTTGCTCGTAACGGCATTATATCCCATATACCAAAGCGCAACAGAAGCAAGAATGAGTATGAGCGAAACAAACTCGCCGCGGGAAAGCTTTCTGTTCCCGCTTGCTTTTTCTTCTTCATCGGGCGTTTCTTCTATACCGTATTTTACAGTATCCTCTTCCATTTGTTTAACAAGCTTCGGCTCGTTTACGGTTATACGGAACACAACGAGTGCAAGGAGCATAATGCCAGCGATAACGCAGAAGAAGCCCGTGTAGCTCATAAGCGCATTATGGGTTTTGCCCGTGTTGAAGAGCATACCGAGTATAAGCACGATAATACCGCCTGCCGCGCCCATAAGGTTTATAATGGAGTTTGCTTTAGAGCGCAATGGCTTTACGGTAACGTCGGGCATAAGCGCAACGGCAGGGGAACGGAAGGTAGCCATAGAAATAAGCGTCATAAGAAGTATGGCTATGAAGATTATAAGCTTGCCGGGGTTTTCCGCAGTAACCTTACGCGCGTAAGCCTGGCGCGCAGGTGTAACGTAGTTCGTGTACTCCGCAGTAACCTTGTCGTCTTCGTCGTACATCTCGATCGCCGCATATTCCTCTGCGGTGAATCTATCCTTCATAACGATAATGTCGCCTTCGGGAGTTTTAAATTCATCAACCGCTTCGTAAAGTACAGACTGTGCGTTTTCTGCCGTGGGCGCAACACTTTCAAGCTTTGCAAGCTGTGCATTGTCCGCAAAGCTCATACCTACGAAAGCGATAACAGCGCAGAGCGTACCTATAAGTATAAACGGGGTACGCTTGCCGTGCTTGCTCTTGCATTTATCGGAAAGTGTGCCGAAAAGCGGAAGCATAAAGAGGGCAAGTATATTGTCAAGCGCCATTACCGCGCCGGAAATGGTTTGGTTAAGACCGAATTTGTCCGTTAGTATTTTGGGTATAATTGTGTCGTAAGCCTGCCAGAATGCGCTGATAAGGAAAAAGGCAAAACCCACGCAGATTATGCGTTTGTAATTAAGTTTCATAATGTAATCCTCTTTTTAGTTAAATTTTTTCCACTTTTTCTTTTTTTATAACGTATCTGTATATTTCCAGGGGAACGTACATCACGATAAGAACGGCGGCAAGAAGTATCGGGAAACCCCAGAGATAGTTGCCCAGCAGATCTTCAAAAATGGTAAGCGGGAACGTGGCTTCTGCAAGGAACATATAGTTCGTTTCGCAAAGAGTGTTCACTATAGCCGCAGGTATCGCAAGACACAAAAGCAAAATAAGGCTCTTCCAGATATGTCTTGCTCTCGGTTTTATATCGCCGCCCACCGTGAGCATCACGGGGTAAAGCATAAGCAAAATATGTATCGTAGAGGAATGGATATGCATAAAATTAAGGATAGGCTGTCTTGTCCACGTCGGGAAAAGCAGAGCCGCGAGCGCCGCCGGAATGCATATCATATAGAGGAAATTATCCAGCGATTTGAACGGTTTAAAAAGATGTATTGCTATTATAAAAATGTTTATCGTGCAAAGATGAAGCGGGAAATAGTTTACCGTCCACTGCCCCGTTGCAAAAAGCATAATCCATTTTGCTATTTCATCTGCAAAAATAAGCCCTGCCACGGTAAAACGGAAGCGTTTGCGCCCCACCTCGCCGCACTTGCGGTAGAAATAGGAGCAAATAACAAGCGTAAGCACCAAAAGAACAAGCCAAAAAATGTGCGTGGCATCGAAATGCTTGAAGCCAAAGGTTTTCGGCATTTTGTTTTTTGCAAACGTGCCGTCTGTCCACCAAAAATATTCCATAATTCACGAAACACCTTCCTTTTTTCAAATTTAACAAGTATATTTTACCATATTTTTTGGTATAATTCAATAGTGTTTTCATATGTAGGGTGATTTTTTTGGTGAAAATATGCAAAAAGGCGCGTTTGCGCCCTTTCGCATATTGCACTCTTCATTCTGCACTCTTCATTCTGCACTCTTCATTCCATCTCATCGCCGTGTATGCGTACACCGCGCCGCCCGTGGGTATCGTGCTTTCGTCGAAAACCACCTTTGGGTGGTGCAAGGGGTAGCTGTTTTCGCCGGCACACAGCAACAGAGCCACAGCCGGCACCTTCTCTGCTATATATGCAAAATCCTCGCTGCCGCCCGCCGTGCCGCCGAGCGCAGAGGAATCTGCCACAATCCCCTCGCCCAAAAGCTCCGCGCAATATCTGCGCACGCTTTCGCAAAGCCCGCCGTTGTTTATAAGCGCAGGGCAACCGCTGCCGAAGCTTACGCGCGCGCTCGTGCCGAAGGCCTCGCCTATGCTCACGGCGGTTTTTGCAAGCCGTTCCTTAAGCGTGGCGCGGCTTTGCGCGCCAAATGCGCGCATAGTGCCCGAGAGCACGGCTTCCCCCGCTACCGCGTTTGCGGCGCTACCTGCGCGCATTTTGCCTATGGTAAGCACGGCTCCTGCCCCCACATCCGCCTCCCGTGCGCAAAGCCCCTGCAGAGCCACAGCCGTGTGGCAGGCGGCGAGCAGAGCGTCCCTGCCATTTTGCGGCGCGGCACCGTGGCAGCCCTTGCCGTGCACGCATATTTCAAAATAATCTGCCGCAGGCGCGGAAGCACCGTGCGGCGGCACCACGATTTTGCCCGTACCGATGTTTTCTCCCGAAAAAACGTGGAGCATCAGCGCCGCCTGCACCCCTTCCAAAACGCCTGCCTCCACCATATCCTTCGCGCCCTCCAGCGTTTCCTCCGCAGGCTGGAACATAAGCACAACCTTGCCGCAAAGCTCGTTTTCGTGCATTTTCAAAAGCTTCGCCGCGCAAAGCAACATCGCCGTGTGCATATCGTGCCCACAGGCGTGCATATTCCCGTTTTCCGCGGCAAACTGCAGCTCTGTTTCCTCTTTTATGGGCAAAGCATCCATGTCTGCACGCAAAAGCATACACGAGCCCTCTTTTTTGCCGCAAACAGTGGCTACCACGCCGGATTTCCCGCAAGTTTTCGGTTCATAACCCAAATATGCCAGCACTTCCCTTACCTTTTCTGCCGTATGCGGCAGGTCAAAGCCCACCTCCGCGTGCGCGTGGATATAGCGGCGTATTTCGGCAAAATCGCCTGCCGACGCCCTCGCTTCCGCGAGCAAATTCTCATAAGACATAAAATCACCTCGCGTTTATTTTTGCCAAAAAGCCGCAAGATTACTCACTTTTTCGTTTGGCAAGAAAAAACACAAATTGGCGTACCTGCTCTATCGCAGGTACGCCAATTTGTATTTGACAAATATTAAAATATTGATATAATTAAAATACAACGGAGCGTTGGATCGGGGGCGCTAATCAGTAGCTTCTCTTTTTGAGATTTGTGTGCGATAATATAAACACGGTACCGAATAATATATTCAAGGAGAAATCTGATGTTACAACCTATTGGAAAAAACATTCGCAAATTAAGAAAAGAGCACAATTTGACCCAAGAAGAATTGGCAGAACTGCTTAATGTTACTTCACAAGCAGTATCAAAATGGGAAAACGGAACGGGAATGCCCGATATTTCACAAATAATTCCTCTCGCAAGTGTTTTTGGCGTTAGCACAGATTTATTATTTGGTGTATCCGACAAAAACGAACAAAATGATGTTGAAAAAATCATTGAAGAACTGCATACAAAAAACAAAAATTTAGAAATCAATGACTATGAAGAATATAAGCAAAAAATTGAGGTGCTAAAGCATTATCCCAACAATTTTACGCTTATTTACAGTTGCTTTGTAAAAGGATGCTTTATTCTACGTACCGAATGGCAAGAAAAATTATCCAAAGAAGAACTAAACACAATATACAATGAGTGTATGAGACAAAGCAACGTGATTTTCGCTCACTGCCCTAACACAGAGATAGTTATTAATACCAAAAGAGAACTTGTTGAACTTTTAACGACTATGAAAGACGAAAAGGATAGGGCTTTGAATTTAATAAATGAGTTGCCGAATAGCGTAACTGATGTTTCAAGTATGATTTTGGCTCGATTCTTTATTGGTAATAAGGACTGGGCAAGCGCAATAGAAGTTTGTCATAAAAACATATATGAGCTTCTTCGAGAAATGCAACATCAAGCTAAACTTCTTGCGAGCGCATATATGAGAAACGGAGAGTATGAAAAAGCTGAAAACATATGCCTCACGATGCTTGATTTAATAAAAGCCATTTTCAAAAATGAAACTTATACACCTCCGTTGCATCTTGAGCAAGCGCTGTATCGTTTCCTTGCTATTTGCGCTTTAAGAAAATCCGATGAAAATAAGGCGATTCAATATCTTGAAGAAATGGCGCAATACACTATGAATCAAGCGGAATCTTTTCAAAAAATCAAGTATGTGAAAACCCCTCTGCTTGAAAGCTATAAAATGGATTTCAATTATCCTTATTATGAGCCGAAAAAAATTTTACTTGACGAATTTAACAAAGGGTGTTTTAAAACACTTTCAAACAATAAAAGGTTTTTAACCTTGATAGAAAAGATTCAAAAATTACCGCAATAAATATAGCTTCCTATAGTACGGACTTTACTTTTGTGTCCACAAAAGCAGTGCTTCGTATGCCTTGATTAAGGACTACAAAACGAGTGACAAAAGTGACGCAAAGGCACTTATGGCAAGCTGTTCCATAAGTGCTTTTGCTACCTACCGGGGAGCATAAAAAAAGCCTTCCTCCGGGAGGAAGGGGGACCACGAAGTGGTGGAAGAAACCCGCGTGACTTTAAGTTTGGATATTCTCCATTGTAACGCGCTCTCCCTTAGTCGCCTGCGGCGCCAGCTCCCTCTCGGAGGGAGCCCTATATAACACAGGAGTACGAACAAACATGCTCGTACTCCTTTTGTTTTTCAGTAGGC
>JAFTLJ010000100.1 GCA_017456005.1 Clostridia bacterium
CTTACGGCTTCAGTGATATTTTATTCGCCTCCAAACTCGCGTAGCGAATACCACTCGGCGATAGCCGAATATCACTGCGAAACAATAGAACTCGCCGCAGGCGAATAAAACTGCCCAACTTCCTTATGAGAAGTTGGGCAAGAGCTCGTTTTCTATTTTCTCTATAAGGTCGGCGATAGCGCCGTCGCGGCAATGGCAGGTGACTATCTGAGAGATCGCTTTTATGCTTTCGCAGGCGTTTTCGGGGCATACCGCTACGTCCGCCGCAAGGAGCATATTATAATCGTTGTTGTAATCGCCTATGCAATAGAATTTTGCGTTCGGGCGCGTTTTGCGTGCTTCGCGGCGCAGTGTTTCTATCTGAAAAGCTTTTGTTACTCCTCTTGGCTGTATTTCTACAAGCGTGGGGGCTGAATACGTAAGCTCGAACGTGCTGTCGAAGCGCGCTTGCATAGCCGCGAAAATATTTTCGCGCTCCTCTTCGCTCGTTTCTATCACTATTTTGAAGATACCCGTGCCGTCTATTTGCTCTATGGGCAAAATTTCGGAAACGTTTATATTGCCGTTTGCCGTAAAGCGGCGACGCACAAATTCATCGTCCTCTGCAAAGAGGAAGCCGCGCGCTGTTGTGGCGCGTGTGCCTGCGATATGCGAAAAGTTTTCCCGAATGATGTGGAAAACCTCCACGGCTTTTTCTGCGGGATGCACGTATTGTGGGTTTAAAATTTCGCCTGTTTTGGCATCGCAGAGCATACTGCCGTTGCAGAAAATACACGGCATATTGCAAATTTCGCGCCAAAACGGCAAGACAAGCCCCGTATCCTGTGGGTTTCTGCCTGTGGAAAAGGCGAAATGACCTCCGTTCGCCGTGAAATATTTCACGGCTTCTGCATTTTTGGGGTTGGCATAGCTGCATTCCCAAAGAAACGTGCCGTCTATATCGGAGGCGATGTATATATCTTCAAACTTTTTCATTTACATACCTGTTTTACGTCTTAATTTTTCTAAAACTTCTGTAAAATATTCGGGCAGAGGGCAGGTGAAGTGCATTTTTTCGCCTGTGCGCGGGTGCGTGAGCATAAGCTCTGCCGCGTGCAGGCATTGGCCGGGGTTATCGCGCATATATTCTCGGTTCAGGGGCAGCTTTGCACTGCCGTATACCTCGTCGCCGAGCAACGGATGACCTATGTGCGAAAGGTGCACGCGGATCTGGTGCGTTCTGCCGGTTTCTAAAATACAGCGAACATACGTTGCGCCTGCGAAATTTTCCATAACCTCCACGTGTGTTACGGCGTTTTTGGAGTTTTTTTCTGTGACCGCCATTTTTTTGCGGTCTGCGCTGCTTCTGCCTATGGGGTAATCCAGCGTCATGTCTTCTTCTATTTTGCCCAGAGCGATGGCGTGGTATATACGCGCCACCTTGTGTTCCTTTATTTCTGCGGAAAGGAAAAGATGCGCTTCGTTATTTTTTGCCACGACCAAAAGCCCGCTTGTGTCCTTGTCTATGCGGTGGACTATGCCGGGGCGTATTACACCGCCTATGTCGGAAAGCGCTTCTGCACGGTGGTACATAAGCGCGTTTACCAATGTGCCGGAATAGTTGCCTGCGGCAGGGTGCACAACCATGCCGCGCGGCTTGTTTACCACGATTATATCCTCGTCCTCGTAGATTATATCTACGGGAATATCCTCCGGTACGGCTTCGCATTCGCGCGGCGGCGGGTATTCTATGGAGATTTCGTCTGCTTTTCTTATTTTGTAGTTTTTCGCTTTTGTGCTTCCCAGCACGAGCACGCCGCCTTCTTCTATCAGCTTTTGGGCGAAAGCACGCGTGATATCCTCTCGCTCGGAAACGAAAACGTCCAGGCGTTTGCCTATATCTTCATCGTAGACTTCAATATTAGTCATCTTTCTCTTCCTCAGCTTGCGTTTCTTCCCCTGCGGCGGAGGTGCTTTTTTCCTTACTTTTCTCCGGTGGGAATATTACTTTATCCAAAAATGCGAGATAGATGAACAATAGCACGGCGCCTATGCAAACGAATATATCCGCCACGTTGAAAATGGGAAAATCCATAAACGCGAACTCTATAAAGTCGGTAACGCCGCCGCCCTCGGCAAAAAGCCTGTCTATCATATTGCCCACAGCGCCGCCGATTATGAGCGAAAGGGAAAAGCCGAAAAGAAAAGGCGCTTTGCGGTATTTATAAAGGAATATGGGCAGGGCGATTATAGCCACGAGCGATATGGCGAGAAATACCCAGCGGTTATCGCTGAACATTCCCCATGCCGCGCCTGTATTTTTTATATGGTGAAAATTGAAAAGATATGGTATAGCTACCACACATTCATTTAGACCGAGCAACGAGGATGCGATGAATTTCGTGGCTTGGTCCAGAATGACTGCGGCGGCGATAATAATGAGCCAAAGTGTCATTTGTTTCTCCGTTAAATTTAATATGGAAATTTTCGGCTTCTCCGCAGGAGAAGCCGTGAAATACATCATTTTTTTGGTGATTCCATAAGGGAATCGGAAGCTTCGTCGAAGTTGAACATAAGCTGAGCCTCTATTTTCGGTATTTTGCGTGCATCGTCTTCTTCATATTCACGCAGCATATCGAGAACAGATTTGAGCTGCTTTTTCTTTTTGCGTGTGGAACGGATATTGGAGGGTATGATAACTCTCGTTTCTTCGTCGTCCTTGGGTATAAAGCCCTCCTGCTCCTCTGCACCGAGCATAGCCGCTTCTTCTGCCGTTGCATCTTTTTCGGCAGGTGGCGGTGCTTCCTCCGTTTTCTCTGCGGCGGCTTTTGCTTCTTCTTTAGGTTCTGCTTCTGCTCCGGTCGGCTTTTCGCGGTTTTCCGCCATTATTTCGAGTATTTCGGGCGTAAGCACTGCTTGCGCAGGCTCTTTCGCTTTCTCCGCTTCCACGGGGGTAGGTGTTATTTCCTCCGGTGGGAGTATTTGCTGCAGCGGTTCTGCTACGGTAACCGGAGCAGAGGGGGCTTCCGCTTCCGGCAAGGCTTGCTTTGTGAGGTCGTTTATAAACGCGCTTATTTCCTCTTCAGTGGGCATTTCATCGAAATCGGGCTCCTCGAAGAACTGGCTGAAGGGGTTTGCGCTTTCCTCGTCGTCATCGCCAACGGAAATATCGTATTCTGCCGTTATTTCGTGCTTGAGCTCGTTTATAACGCGCATAACGTATTCGTTGGAGGTGTATTCCTCGTCAAACTCAAAGGGCGGGGAAAGTGATTCCAGCATTTCTATGTGCGATTTGTATTTTGCGAAAACGTCTTTTTTGAAGTATTCTACGCGTGCGTGCATTTCCGCGAGCGCGTCTTTCTGTATGTCCACCTTGCGGCGGAAATCGCGCAGAATGGCGTCGCAATTCTTTTTTATGGCAACGAGAATATCGTCTGCGCGCTCGTACGCCTCTGCTATCATGCAGTCGCTTTTTTCCTTTGCGCTTTCCAGCGTTTTTTTTGCGCGGCGTTCATCGTTTGCGATGTTTTCGAGGCGCACGTTTGCTACGGCAAGGCTTTCCTCCAGCTCCGCACACCTGCGGTAGAGCACAGAGTAGTTTTTTGTAACCTTGGCGACGTATTCGTCTACCTCTGTTTTATTATATCCCTTAAAGGCGGAAGAAAACGATTTTCCCGCCAAATCTTTTGGTGTGATTACTGACATAGGCGTGTTCCTTCTTAGGTGTTGGGGATTTTTACAGCGTTTGTGGTGTTTGAGAATTGATATCTGCTTTTTAAGAAGAAAGCATCATTCTTATCATAATGAGCAAAAGGCAAGTTACCGTGAAGGAAATATCCAGGGGTAAATTCGGCCTTACGTCGAACAGGTCGAAAATCTTGCGCACGGGGTAGAGCATGGGCTCTGTGACCGCGTTTATAAAATCGGCAAAAGCGCCGCCTTGCCCCGGAAGCCAGGAAAATATGGCACGCACCAAAAGCAAAAGCAGGGCTATATTGCAGAAAGCCGAAATAAACGCAGATGCAATTTCGAAAAATGTATACATAATTTACAACCTTACTTTTTGTGTTTATTTGCTTAAAACGCCGAAAAAGCGGCGCATAAAAACCCAACGGGACGACTTTCGCCCCGTTGAATCTTCTTTAAAAGTGTAGGTTTGCGTTTTGCGCTCTTTTTTAGTAAAGAGAATCGCTGCTGTTGTCTGCCTGTGCAGCTTCTGCGGCAACACCGAAAGTTGTGGTGTAGTTGCTTGTGTCTTCGCCTGCGGCTGTGCGCATCTGCTCGCCGGAAACGTCTACGTTAGAGGGTGTGATAACGAATGTGTTCGTTGCCACTCTCTTGAGCTGGCCGTCAATAGAGTAAGCTACGCCGGAAAGGAAGTCGAGAAGGCGTTTTGCCGTTTCCTTGTTTGTGGATTCAAGGTTGAGCACTACAGTGCGGTGGTTGAGAAGGTGGTCTGCTATCTGCTTTACGTTGCCGTAGCGTTCGGGCTTAACGACCTTGAGCTCGATAGCGCCGCCGCCAAGGCCCATTGTTTCGCCTGTTGCGGGTGCGTCCATACCTTCATCGTAACCGCCGAGAGGCTCGAGCACTTCATCTTCGCTTTCTTCTATGTCTTCTTCAATAAATTTGTTTTTAAGTGAATCAAAAAAACCCATTTGATACCTCCGATTTTTTGTTTTGTTCTGATTTTTTAAAAGCACCGAATATTTGCTTTAAAGAGCTGAGTTAGTTATTATCAATTCGATTATAACATAAGATATGGGTATAATGCAATTACTTTTTTGTAAAAAATTAAAATTTTTCTTGCCTTTTCGTATGAAAAATCGACTTTTTTGCCTAAAATCTTATTTTTGGGTTTCCGCGCTTGTCGGATAATGGCGAGCGCCGAATATTCCCGTGCCTATACGCACAAAATCTGTGCCGTGGCGCAGAGCCTCGGCGAAATTTCCGCTCATGCCCATAGAGAGCAGGGGATTTTCTTCGCTCGGGAAAAGCGGCGCAAAGACCTCGTCGCGCAGGCGCACCATTTCGGCAAAATACGGCGCGTAATCTTCGCTTTTTTCGCATACCGGCGCTATGGTCATAAGCCCCTTGGGCAGTACGTTTGGATATGCGGCAAGCTCTGCAAGGAATGTGGGTAGGTCTTCCGGCATGATGCCGTCCTTCTGCGGCTCTCTTCCGATGTTCACTTCTACCAGAACAGGCATTTTAATGCCGCATTTTGCCGCGCGCTTGTCTATTTCCTTGGCAAGGCCAAGGCTGGAAAGAGACTCTATCATATCCACCTTGTCTATGATGTATTTAACCTTGTTTGTCTGTAACGTGCCTATCATATGCAGGTGGGCACCCTGCAGGGCGCGCACACATTCATAATGCGCCAGCAGCTCCTGCACGCGGTTTTCGCCGAAGTAACGCACGCCGCATTCGTACGCTTTGCGCACTTCCTCGTCGCTTCGCGTTTTTATGGCAGCCATAAGGTGTGCTTTTGGATAAGCCGCCATTTCTTTTTTTATATTTTCTATATTTTTTTCGATAAGGTCGAAGCTTTCGTTCATTTTTATGCCTTCTTCCGTTTTTAGTAATCTATAACTTTGCCGTCGTAAAGGTTCTTTTCGCCGATTATAATGCGGTCGTACCGCATAAGGTATTCGCCGTTTTCCGGCAGAGAAACGAAGCAATACCCGTTCTTTTCAAAAAGTATGTTTATTTTTCTGGGGCGGCAAACGCCTTCTTTTATGATATAAACTATCGTCTGCCCGTTTTCCACGCGCACGCTTGCGGCAGGCACGCGAAGCCCTGCGATCTCTGCCACGGCTACCTCTATGCGCTGTGTGCGCGAAAAATCAAATCCGCTCGGCATATTGGCGCAGGAGAAAACTATAAGAACTTCACCGCTGGTATAGTCCACTATTTTGTTTTCTGCTAGCATGGGCAGCTTGCCCTTGTAGGCATTATCCGTAAAAACGCAGTTGTAGGTTTCGTCGGCAACTATTTCCTCTGCTTTTTCTACGGTGGTTTTGCAAACAAAATACCATTTGCCCACAGATGCCACCTTGCCTATGGCGGAGGCGCTTTTTTGCGGCTGAGCCTGCATGAGGTTATTGAAAACGGAAAGCGTCATGTTTTCTGCAAGCGTGGAGGTGTAGATGCCCTCGTAGCCGTCTGTATAGGAGTAAAAATAGCCCGAAGTTTCCGAAATAACAGCTTTGCTTATGCCGGAAGCCGCGGCGGAAAGGGAGGTAAGCTCGGCACGCAGAGCGGCAAGCTCTGTGCCGAAATCGCGTTTGTTTTTTTCGGCAAGCTCACGCTTGTGCAACAGCACGAGCAGCTCGTTCTGCGCTTTATCCAAAAACGCGGTGTCGCCGCGTGCGCTGTTTATCGCGATTTCCGTGCGAAGCTCGGTTATCTGCTCGTCTACCTCCCGGAGGTCTATGTGCAGGCGGCTTTCGCTCGCTTCCAATATTGCGATCTTACTTTTGACTGTTTCCATGCGTGCGCGAAGCTCGGCGTTTTCTATGTAGTAGGAGAGTGCGACGGTGCTGCCCACGCCCACCTTTTCGCCATCGGCATAGTTGTAGGAGCAGGAGGTGCCTGCACCGTACAGCACGGTTTCGTCGCGGAAGACCAGGCCAGAGAGCATCACGGTGTTTTCCACGCTTTCCTGTGTTACGGTGAAAAGCTCGGTTTTTTCTTTTGCCGCACCAACTATGTGGTGGAGTGCGTATATAGAAAAGAACATACAAAGAAGCGCGATAGCCAAAGTTTTCAGACTTTTTTGAGAGAGTTTCATTATATTTCCTTTCTGTAAAAATTCAGGCGTTGTCTTTTTCTATCGCGGCGAGCGCGGCGCGGAAAAGCTCCTCTTTGGTGCCGTGCTCATCGGGGTAGAGCCAGGTTATATCCTTGTTTCGCAAAAACCAGGTCAGCTGGCGTTTTGCATAGTGGCGTGTGGCGAGCTTTATTTTTTCGCCGGCTTCCGCGAGCGTTTCTTCGCCACGCACGCACGCGAGCATTTCCTTATAGCCTATAGCGTCGTACGCCGTGGAGCCTTCGGGCAAAAGCCCGTTTGCATAAAGGCTTTTTACCTCCTCGAAAAGCCCGTTTTCGAGCATTATGTCCACGCGCTTGTCTATGCGTGCATACAGCTTTTCGCGGTCGCGGTAGTTGAGCGCCAGCATCGTGCAGGGCAGAGCCTTTGCGTTTTGTTTTGCGCGCTTGTCCCATTCCGTTTTTGTCATACCGCTTTGCTTTATTATTTCGAGTGCGCGAATAACGCGCTTTACGTTGTTCATATGTATTTTTTCTGCCGCTTCAGGGTCTTTTTCCGCCAAAATGGCGTGCAGAGCGGCGTTGCCGTGTGCATCTGCAAATTCGGCAAGGTGTGCGCGGTAGGCTTCGTCTGCTTCAAGCTCGCCAAACTCCGTGCCGTACACGAGCGAATCCTGGTACAGCCCCGTGCCGCCGCAGAGAATGGCGGTTTTGCCGCGCTCTTCTATATCGGCAATAGCCGCTTTTGCGCCCGAAACAAAGTTTGCCACGGAAAAGCTTTCGCGCGGGTCTGCCACGTCTATCATGTGGTGCGGCACGCGTGCAAGCTCTGCTTTTGTGGGCTTTGCCGTGCCTATATCCATGCCGCGGTAGATTTGCATAGAGTCGAATGATATTATTTCGCCGCCGAAATGCTCGGCAAGCATAAGCGCAAGGTCGCTTTTACCGCTAGCGGTAGGCCCTGCTACGGAGATTATTTTCATTGGTTAAGTTCCTTGTTTTAACTTTCTTTTTTTACCTGTTCTGTGTGAATATCGCGGAAAACGCATAGCTCTGCGGTTGGCACGGGTGCATTTTCCTTGCCGAGCGTGAGCAACCCTATGGGCGAGCTTTCGCCTTCGCAATGGGAAAAATATATTCCGCTTATGTTTATGGAAATATCCTCTGCCGTGAGGCTTTGGGCGGCGGCAAAGCACGCCTCTTTTTCGCCTGTACTTTTGCAACCGACCGCGCCCGAAGCAAATGAATCTTCAAAGAAAAAACCGTATAGGTGCGAATTTTCCGAGACGCAATTTTCATAGACGGTATTGAACGTATTTATACCGCCGAAGCCGTAGAGATTTCCCTCGGCAAAGCAACCGCTTATTTTGAAGGTTTCTGCAGGGACGGCATTGTATTTTTCTATATTAAAGCGCCCTTGGTGCTCGAAAAAGAAGCCGAATTTTTTGTTGCCTTTTGCGATGCAATCGGATATTGATATGCTTTCGTTTTCGCTGTATCCAAATCCTATGCCGAATCCGGAAGCCCCGCTGCTTTCGCTTGTGGCGGCTTTTCCGCATCCTATGGCGGTGCAGCCCGATATGGTGCAGCCGATGGGGCAATCTACGCCGAAGCCGGTGGCATCGGTGTTTTTGACGGTTACGTTTTTGAAATGGCAATTTCTGAAAAGATTAAACATAAAGCCTTTTCCTGCAGAAGTGTATACGTCGCAGGAGGTTTCACAGGCATCTATTACAAAATTTTCAAATCGGCAATTTTCGAGGTAAACGGCATCGCCTGTATCAAGATAATCGTTGAAATAAAACATATCGAGCCCATAGCGCGAATGCCCCACGGGCTTCAGCACTGTTTTTTCGCCATCGCCGACGATGGAAACGCCGGAGCGCATTTTGATACAGTGCGAGCCTATTTTTTGCGAGCCGTTTTCCGCAAATTCGTATTCCCCTGCAGGGATATACACCGTTTTCCCGGAGAGAGAGGCCTCGTTTATTATCGCCTGCAGAGCCTTGCTGTTAAGCTCGCCGCTGTTTTCTGCGGAAACGCCGTGTTCGGCGGCGTTTATTGTTTCGTTTTCGGCACTGAAATTGGGCAGAGAACAGGCTGTGAGCAGAATCAGGGATATTATAAAGCTCAAAAAAATAAATTTTTTCATATTGTCGTATGATGTTTTGTTTTAATTCTTCACTTTTTCACTCGATAAACATCGCATCGCCGAAGGAGAAGAATTTGTATCTCTCTTTTATCGCTTCTTCGTATGCGTTCATCACGAAATCTTTGCCTGCGAGCGCGGAAACAAGCATTATAAGCGTGCTTTCAGGCAGGTGAAAGTTTGTTATGAGCGCGTCTACCGCTTTGAATTTGTAGCCGGGGTAGATGAAAATGCCTGTGTCGGCGCTTTGCGCCACTACCGTGCCATCATCCAGCGAGGAGCTTTCGAGCGTGCGGCAAGATGTTGTGCCCACGGCCACTATTCTGCCGCCGTTTTTCTTTGCGGCATTGATTTTTGCGGCGGCTTCTTCCGTGACCTCGAAAAATTCGCTGTGCATAACGTGTTTATCTATTTCGTCTACCTTTACGGGGCGGAACGTGCCCAAACCCACGTGGAGCATAACGGGCACGACCTCTACGCCCATAGCGCGGATTTTATCGAGCAATTCTTCCGTGAAGTGCAGTCCTGCTGTAGGCGCGGCGGCAGAACCTTCCTCGCGCGCGTAGACAGTCTGGTAATCGCTGTTGTTTTTAAGCTCTGCTGTTATGTAAGGGGGCAGGGGCATTCTGCCGATTTCATCGAGAATGGAATAGAGCGTTTCGCCGTTTTCGCGGCTATAATCGAATTTTACTATACGGCAGCCATCCTCTGTGGCGGAAAGTATTTTTGCGCGGAGCTTGCCATCGCCGAAAACGACCTCTACGCCGTTTTGCAGTCTTCTGCCCGGGCGTGCGAGCACTTCCCAGGTATCCAGCTCTTTCTGGCGGAGCAGGACAAATTCCACGTCTGCCGCGCCTTCGCTTACTTTTTTGCCGTATATGCGCGCGGGGATAACCTTGGAATCGTTGATTACAAGTACGTCCCCGGGGCGCATATATTCCGTAATATCGCGGAAAATTTTATGTTCTATTGTTTTTGTATCTCTATGGAGCACCATAAGGCGCGCTTCGTCGCGCTTTTCGTATGCGTGCTGGGAAATAAGCTCTTCGGGGAGCTCAAACCCGAAATCGCTTGTCTTAAGGTCTGTTTTTGTAAGTTCGTTTCTTATCATAAATTATCCTGTTTTTGTATTATTTTTTAGCTTTATTCCCAAAGGGAAGCCATATAATATCGTATTATTTTTATTTTACCACAAATTTTCGCGCCGTGCAATAATAGTTTGACATATATTTTATATTATGATAAAATAGTTTTAAAGGTAAATTTATTTGCTTGTTGATGACACGGAGGTAACACTTATGTCAAACCAATTTGAAAACGTCATAAAGGAATTTGATAAATACTCCTACTATACCGAGGGCAAGATTGCGCGCGGCATAGAAGAAAACCGAAAAGGGCAATTTGCGCTTGTTTTTAAGGACAAAAACGGTAAAAAACTGAGTAACGTGTACGTGCGTGTAAAGCAAGTGGGGCACGAATTTAACTTCGGCTGCAACCTTTTTTATATAAATCATTACCCCACGGCGGAGATGAACCACACGTATGAGGA
>JAFTLJ010000101.1 GCA_017456005.1 Clostridia bacterium
AAACGGAAACCATCGTTTCCGACACGTCGTGGACAAGCTTTGCGCACGGTCCCATAAAAATGACGGGCATACGCAACGGCGAATTTTACGATGCACGCCTTGAGCTCGGCAAATGGACAGAGCCCGGCTACGACGACGACGGCTGGGACGAAACCAAGCTCGGCAAATGCCCCGGCGGCATTATGCGCGCGCAGGAAATGGAGCCCATACGCGTTTATAAAAAATTCCCCGCAATACGCAAATGGCAGAGCAAAGAGGGCTGGGTATACGATATAGGCCAGAACATTGCCGGCTACGGCGAATTTGTTATCAAGGGCCGCGCGGGCGATAAGGTTACCTTCCGCTATTCCGACGTGCTCGCAGAAGATGGCGTAGAGCTTGATTTCAAGGCGCTCGGCTGTTTTGTTCACTCCGGCGATTTCCAGACGGACAGATACACCAAAAAGAGCTACAAGCCCGAAAAATGGCACCCCACGTTCGTCTACCACGGCTTCCAGTACATCGAGGTGCTCGGCATAGAAGATAAAGATAATGTTCCCGAGCTCGATGAGGTTGTGGGTGTTGCTATCTGCAACGACGTGGGCGATATAGGCTCCTTCTCCTGCTCCGATGAAATGCTCAATAAACTGCAGCACCTTTGCAGATGGTCCAGCCTTTCCAATTTTGAATCCATACCCACAGACAACCCTCACCGCGAGAAAAACGGCTGGACGGGCGACACATCCCTTTCCTGCGAGCAGATGCTCACAAACTTCGGTACTCGCTGCTTCCTTTCCAAATGGAGCCGCGACCTTGTGGTTTCCCAGCGCCCCGCAGGTCAGATACCCTGTATAGTTCCCTCCCCGGGCTGGGGCTACTCCGGCCTTATGGGCCCCGACTGGTCCAGCGCGCTTATCACCGTTCCGTGGTATATCTACCTTTACAATAACGATAAAGAGATTCTTCGCCAAAGCTACGAGGCTATAAAGAAAAATATCGATTTCACGCTCTCTATGTGCGAGGATTACGTGCCGAACTACGGCACGGGCGACTGGTGCGCCCCCTTCGACGGCCCTGCTATAGGCGTTAATATGGGCTCTTACAAATGCCCTGTAGAGGTTACGGACACAGGCTACCTCTACAATGCGGCAAACACTGTTGTAAAGCTTGCGCACATCTTCGGCGAAAAAGAGGACGAAAAATATTATAAAAACCTCGCTCTTACCATCCGCCAGGTGTTCAGAAGCAAATTCTTCGATAAAGAAACGTTCACGGTTATGGGCGATTGCCAGACGGCAACGGGCACAATGCTCTTCTTCGAGCTTTACGACACGGAAGAAGAAAAGCAGGGCTTGCTCGCGAAGCTTAAAGAGCAGATCGCTGAAAAGGACGATCACCTCGATTTCGGTGTGCTCGGCTGTAAATTCGTTATGAACGCGCTCGGCTCCTCCGGCAACGGCGATATAGGCACGAAAATGGTGCTCCAGCGCACGTACCCCGGTGTGGCAGAGTGGATAAACCGCGGCGCCACGACTCTTTGGGAATGCTGGAACGGCGGCGGTTCGCACAACCACCACATGTTCTCCGACCTTTCTTCGTTTATGTATAAATACATCGCTGGCATTTCCCCCGACGAGGCTGAGCCCGGCTTCCGCCACGTTATCTTCCGCCCTGCTATAGACAGCGAGCTCACGAGCGCCCGCGCGAGCCACGAAAGTATGCTCGGCACGGTGCTCTGCGATTGGTCTAAAGATGGCGAGAGCATCTGCGTTAACGTAGAAGTTCCCTTCGGCGCACACGGCACGCTCTATTTGCCCGAACGCTTTGCGGGCAAAGCAAAATGCGGCGGCACGGTGCTGGAAGCAAAAGTGGAAAACGGTAAAGCGGTTTACGAATTCGTTTCCGGTAAATATACCGTTGAAGCTTAAATACGGAATTAAACCAAAGATACTAAAATAAAAAGATTTAAAGGGAGGTGTAAAATCCTCCCTTTAAAAAACAAATAAAGGAGGTAGGAATGCCGAAAATTTTACATATCGGGGATATCCACCTCGATTCCCCGTTTTCGCTTTTCGACGTGGAAAAATCGCAGGCGAGGCGAAACGAGCTTCGCGGCACGTTCACGTCTGTTATGATGTATGCCAAAATGAAGGAAGCGGACGTTGTTATAATATCCGGCGACCTTTTCGACAGCGAATTTGTAACTAAAGAAACCCTGAATCTGCTTGTTTCGCAGTTTGCCGGGAACCCCGACTGCCGTTTTGTTATAACCCCGGGAAACCACGACCCGGCCACAGCGAAAAGTGCATACCTCAAAGCGAAATTCCCCGAAAACGTATATATTTTCAAAAGTGAAAGCATAGAAAAGCTTTCCTTCGACGATATCGGTGTGGATATATACGGTTTTGCGTATACGCAGGAAACTTACGAGCAAAATCCGCTTGAAAAGCCGATAGAAACGGATAAAAGCAAAATAAATATATTAGCCGCGCACGCGGATATAACAAACCGAAAAAGTGTATACTGCCCTATGAAAGAGTGGGATTTTGCCGTTAGCGGCTTCGATTACGTAGCGCTCGGGCACATTCACTCGGGCGGTGAAATAGAAAAAATAGGCGAAACGTATTATGCCTACTGCGGCTGCCCGGAGGGGCGCTCCTTTGACGAATGCGGCGTTAAGGGCGGCATTTTCATAAATGCGGAAAAGAAGGACGGCGAACTGAAAATAGATTTCGAGCACCCTCGCTTCTGCAAAAAAAGGTATGAAAAAGCCGAGGTAGACGTTTCGGGCACATTAACGCGGGAGGAAGCTGTTTCGGCGATAAAAAAGGCCGTAACTGAAAACGGCTGGGGGCGCGATACGCTTTTGCGCGTGCACCTTTGCGGTGTGGTTTCCCCCTCTGCCGATTTCGGCGCAGAAAGTATAACGGCACAGGAAACGGGAGTTTTCTACATAGAGGTGGAAGATTTTACGCGTCCGCTTCTCGATTACGAGGAGCTTAAAAATGATATAACCATAAAAGGTGCGATCTTCCGCGAGCTTTTGCCGCGCCTGGAAAGCCGCGACGAGCAGGAGCGTAAGCTCGCCTCTCTCGCGCTGAAATATGCCCTTGCGGCGCTCGCAGGCGACGAAATAAAATAAAATGCAGATTGAAGAGTGAAGAATGCAGAATGGAAGGTATTTTTTATGGAAAATAAGGTAAAAGAATTGCAGGAAAAGCTGCCCTGCGGCACGGAAAGCTTTATTTCGCTCGACGAAAAAACGGTGCTCTACCTAACGGGCTTTACAATGAACGACGGCGCGCTTTTCGTAACGCGTGACGACGCTGTTTTGTTCGTTGACTTCCGCTATATAGAGGCGGCGAACGAGGAAGCGAAAAACTGCCGTGTGGTCATGCCCGAAAAGAATTTTTACGAAGAAATTCGTGGAATTATGGCAGAGCGCGGTATAAAAACGCTCGGCTTTGAGGAAAACAAAACCACCGTGGCTCTGCTCGAAAGGCAGAAGAAGCTTTTGCCCGATGCAGAATTTGTAAAATGCGGCGAAATTATCACAAAAATGGCGGAGATAAAGAGCGAATACGAGCTGGACCTTATCGCGGCGGCAGAAAGTATAGGCGATGCGGCTTTTGCAGACGTTTTGCCGCGAATAACGCCCGATATGACAGAGATAGACGTGGCGCTGGAGCTTGAGTTTGCCATGCGCAAGCGCGGCGCACAGGGGCTCTCATTTCCGACGATAAGCGTATCGGGCACGGCATCCAGCCGCCCGCACGGCGAGCCGAGAAACGTGAAGCTGGAGCGTGGTTTCCTCACTATGGATTTCGGCTGTGTTTACAAAGGGTATTGCTCCGATATGACGCGCACGGTGTGCCTCGGCGCACCCGATGCGGAAATGAAAAATGTGTACGATACGGTGCTTCGCGCCCAGCTCGCGGCTATAGATTACCTTACCGCGGGCGGCAGAGATGCAGGCGAGGCAGACGCCGCCGCGCGCGACCTTATAAACGAGGCGGGATATGCCGGTAAATTCGGCCACAGCCTTGGCCACAGCCTGGGCATTTACATCCACGAAAGCCCGCGCCTTTCCTCCCGTTCATTTGGGCAGAAGCTTACAACAGGGCACGTATTCTCCGTGGAACCCGGTATATACCTTGAGGGCAAATACGGCGTGAGAATAGAGGATGTTCTCGCTATACGCGAAAGCGGTGTAGTGAACTTTACAAAGAGCCCAAAGGAGCTCATCGTAATTTAAAAAAGCGAAAAAGACCTCGGGAGAGGTCTTTTTTACGTCAAAAGTGCGATTCACTTTTGGAGGAACAAAAATATTTTATCCGCGCTTTTCTTTGTTTAAAAGAAAAGACGCGGCAAAAGAAGTAAAAAAACGTGCCGTTTTATCGCTTTGTTTGTGCCATTCTTGGCTTTGCGAGGCGACTGCCGTCACGAATTTTCACTCCGTTCCGTCGCAAAAATTGTGCCGAACCACGTCGCAAGGGTACGGCGTACCAACTTGTTATGGTCTGCAAACGCGCTAAGGCGCGCCACTGCTTTGTTTTTTTACGTAGAACCCAACCGCGTGGTTCCACGCAATTTTCCGCAGGAAAATCGAGCGTGGGAAGCGGTTCTTGCCGTAGTTTTCAGCTGTACCGAGCGATAAACCTGCAAGGTTTTTGGCTCTTTTTGCAACTTTTTCTCTCAAAGAGAAAAAGTTGAACACAATCGAACGGCGCAGCCGTTCGCAAATTCCTTTCTTTTTAAAGGTATATTTTTCTTTCTTAAAGAAAAAATATATAATTTTCCAAAAAACTATTGCCTTTTGTGCTTTTTTCGTGTAAAATATAATAGCATAATAATATTTGCCTATAATTTATAAAATTAAGGCTATTGGAGGTAAAAATTATGGTAATAGCAGGCGATTTCAAAAACGGCATCACATTCGAAATGGACGGCAACGTAATGCAGGTTATCGAATTCCAGCACGTTAAACCCGGCAAAGGCGCGGCTTTCGTTCGTACAAAGCTCAGAAACGTTATTTCCGGCGCTGTAACGGAAAGAACTTTCAACCCTACGGATAAATTCCCCCCCGCAGTAATCGAAAGAAAAGAAATGCAGTATCTCTACTCCGACGGTGAGCTCTACTACTTCATGGATACGGAAACATACGAACAGGAACCCATTTCCAAAGACATTCTTCCCGAATCCTTCGAATTTGTAAAAGAAGAAATGCTTTGCAAAATTCTTTCCTACAAAGGCAACGTATTCTCTGTTGAACCCCCCATGTTCGTTGAACTTGAGGTAACTGAAACAGAACCCGGCCTTGCAGGCAACACAGCTACAAACACACTTAAACCCGCTACTGTTGAAACAGGCGCAGAAATCAAGGTTCCCCTCTTTATCAACATCGGTACAAGAATCCGCATCGACACAAGAACAGGCGAATATATCGAACGCGCTTAATCTTAAGTCGAGGTGTAGTATGGATATTAAAGAAAAGGTTGCATACATCAAGGGCCTTGCAGAAGGGTTAAAGATTGATGAAAACGGCACAAACGGCAAGCTTCTTGCCGCTATCATAGATGTTCTTGGCGATATCGCGGAAGATATTGAAGATCTTACCGAAAATGCAGAATATCTTGAAAACTACGTTGAAGAGCTCGATGAAGACCTCGGCATGGTCGAAGAAGATCTTTACTGCGGTGAAGAAGACTTCGACGAAGAGGATGAAGAAGATGAAGAAGACTTCGACGAAGAATTCGACGAGGAAGAGGAAGACGACGAAGAAATAGTCGTTGTAACCTGCCCTTCCTGCGGCGACGGCGTTTACCTCGATGATACGATGGATTTCGACGAGATCAAATGCCCCTCCTGCGGCGCTACGTTCAGCTGCGCTTGCGGTGCAGACTGCGAAAACTGCGAAGGCTGCGGAGAATAAAAGACTTTTTATGAAGAAGCCGTCGTACGACGGCTTCTTTTGCCCTTTCGGGCGCAAAAATAAAGCTTTGGCACAAAGAAACTGTGAGGGCACACAAAATACTGTGCCGCATGCCGACGCACGGTCCACGGGCGCAAAAACGCTTTTGAGAATATATAAAACGAAACTGCGGTGAATAAATGAAAAATATAAAAAAATTTATTGTTTTGATACTGGCTTTTGCCGTTTGTGCGGCAATGCTTGCCTCCTGCGGCGGCAAAAAAGACGATGCTGTTGCAAGGTTTGGCGGCGATAGCTACATATATGCGGAGGATAGCGATTTTTCCGATATTTACAATCTTATCACGTACTATCACAAGCTCGAATCTGCGGGTGATGAGATAAGCGCCGTGGAATATAATATTATACTGCGCGATGCAGTTAAGTTTACGGTGGAAATGCGCCTTTTGGAGGACGAAGCGGCGCGCAGAGGCTACCCTGTTGATATGGGTAAGGTAGAAGC
>JAFTLJ010000012.1 GCA_017456005.1 Clostridia bacterium
CAGGTCGGCCCTTCCGGCGTTCGGTTTCGGCTCGTTTCTTCCGCCAACGTCGGGGCTCTGCGTAAGGCCCGCCGGCTCGCCCCCTTCCTCGCTCCCGTGCCCGCGGTTTTTCCCCCGGCCGCGCCCCGCACCCCCGGGCCGTCCCCCCTTTCCGGGGCTGGCCTGTCGGCCGGTTCGGTCAATTCCATGCGGGGCCCGCTCTTTGGGGGGCAAACCCCCTCTTCGCGCCCTTCGGGTTCCGGGCAGTCTGCCCGCGCTCCCGCCCGGTTCGCTCGGTCGCCTGGCGTCGTTCGGCGGGCTGGCGGCCTACGGCCGAAAAACCCGGGCTGGCCAACCCCCGGGCGTCGCAAAATGCTCCTCCGGGGCCATCCCCAGGATGAAAAGCATCCCCCGCGTCAAGGGCTTTGCCGCCGCGGCGGTGCTTCGCACCCTTGACACGGTGCGTAGTGCAACACCATAGTTGAGGGCCAGGAAGTGCCGGAAAGGTGCGTCCTGGCCTTGTCTGTCCCGGAAAAAGTTGCGTAAATGCAACCAAAATGCTACAAAAATGGCGCAAAATGCGCTTAAATGGGAACGAAAGTTCTCTCTTGCGCGTTTCTGGGATGAATTGTATCATAATAAAAAAAGGAGGTTTTTTTATGGGCGTTAAAGGGAAAGGATGGTATGCCGGTGATGAAGTCGGCCGGAAAAATACGGTTTACCAGTGGCGGTGTACCCCAGAGGAAAAAGAAATCCTGTTGCAGTTCGCTGCAGCGCAGAGAAGAACAGCAAATAAGCTGCTGTCTGAAGCCCTGGAAGAGTATATCGTGGGATGGTGTGCCGCGCACGAAAAACCAGTCCCGGAATACTATTCCGGCGGCGAAGCTTCTTTATCTTGATACTATGTCAATAAATCGCAAAAGAAAAACCCCCTCAAATCCGCTCTGGCTCTGGCCTGTAGCGTTTTTGGGGGGTGGAAAAAAGAAAAGCACCGGCCCGCCAGCCGATGCTTTATCATGGAACTTTAAACAATCCCGCCTCATAAGGAGATGTTTTCATGTCTTATTATAACATAACCATAAATGCCAAGCAAGTGTCGCTCAACTTCTCCGCGTCGGATCCTGAAAAAAATTCAGGAACCGACGGCGTTCAGATTGCGTCCCTTGCCGAAGCCGAAATCAGGAATTTGCTTCGGGAAAAGTATACCCCTTATAAAATCACCAATCTAAGATTGGCAGATGCTTACCAGCTTACCAATCTCGACTACCGCACCAACAAAGCCGTGCGTCTTGCAACGTGCGCACGCTGGTTGGAATTCGCCCTCCCGCCCCTGGGTGATGATAAGAGGTACAAACTCGTTAAAACGAGTTCGTGCCATGTCCGTCTCTGCCCTGTCTGCCAGTGGCGACGCTCTCTTAATACCTTTCGGAACCTCGCCCAGGTGTATGACAGGTTGAATCAGGAGTATAAGCACATTTTCTTGACGCTGACGCTCCCTAACGTCAGTGCAGCCGAATTATCTGCAGAGTTGTCCAGATATTCGGACGGTTTCGTAAAGATGCTTCGCCGGAAACCTTTTGCGGATATCGTAAAAGGCTATACCCGTGCCCTAGAAATCACATACAATCCTGGAAGAAAGAATTTTCATCCGCATCTCCATGCTATTTTATCCGTTCCCAGGTCTTACGGCAAGAAAGTTTATATTTCCCAGGAAAAATTCCTGCAGGAATGGGAGGATATTACAGGTTGGGTACCGTCAGAGCATAAAAATGTCCATCTACAGGTAAATGTCAAAGCCATAAAATCCGTGGATGGGAAGTCTATAGCAGAATTGGCCAAGTATTCTGTGAAGCCAGGCGATTATATCAGGCCTACTTTGGCCGAAACTGCAGAAATCATCGAAGAGTTAGACCCAGCTGTGGACAACAGAAGGTTTCTCTCTTATGGTGGTGTCGCGAAGCGGGCGAAGCGGGAACTCTTCCAGGAGAAAAATTTGGAAGATATCGAAGCAGATACTATCGGCCCGGAATGGGAAGAGTGGGAGCGGAAAGTGTACGAATGGCACTTTTCATCGGAAAGTTACAGGGAGATTACGGTTTAACCGTACATATGTTCGTTCTTTTTAGATTTATTTTTCGGTGGTTGTCGCCCCTCGCTGTCGGTGCGGCTCTCGCCTAGCCGCCGCCCTGGCGGCCCTCCGCCTCCGCCCGGCTCCGCCTCCGCGCCGCGCCTGTAGTCGCGGCTGC
>JAFTLJ010000013.1 GCA_017456005.1 Clostridia bacterium
AAAATCTCTCGTCGGGGTTCGGAAGCTCCAAAAGCGAAAGAAATTCCGCAAAATAGTATTCTATTCGTGCGATGTTCATTTCGTCGAGAACCGTAACGTACATATCCTTGCTGTAGTTTGCCTCATACATTTTTTCAAGCAGCAAGGTTTCATTGAATCTTTTGGTGAATTCATTGTAATAGCCGATAAGGTCCGTGCGCTCCTTCCACATAGGCTGTACCGGTATTACCGTAGAGGGATTATCCGTAAAAGAGCCGTATGCGTGCGCAAGAGAGGTTTTACCCGTACCGGACATACCTTGAAGTATGAGCAAGCGCGAAACCGCCATTCCCGATATGAATTTGCGTATATCCTCTATATCGTAGTAAAGCTTCAGCTTTGTTGCCGCATAGTTGCGGAAATTTTCGCATATTCCTTCCAGGCTTACGTTTGCTTCATACGTGCTGTGGCCGTATGTATTTTTCTTGCGGTCTATTGCACTGAGCATACAGAATCTTTCCGTTTGCTCGCTTTCTTCTTTTTTCTCTTCTTTTTTTCTTTCGCTTGCTTCCTCTGCCGCTTCGGGATTTGATCTGTTCTGCAGTATCATAAAAGAAACAAGCAAGAGAGCTATTAAAGAAATTATAATTATTATGTATATTATTATTGCAGGTCCGGAGGTGGCTGTCTCCAAAAGAGCCTTCATCATATTTTTAAACATTGCCGATTACTCCTTACTTCAATAATTTAAGATATATCTGCACCGCTGGCCTTTAGAGCTTTTTTGCAAGCAAATATGTTTTCTTCACCGAATATAGCGGCCATTGTTTCCATAAGCCCTGCTTCACCGGCAGATATTTTTCCGTTCAAAGCTATTATTACGCTCGGCAAAATTTTTGCGGCCATACATTCGTCAATAACCGTTTCGCATTTTATTCCGCAAGCGATAGCCAACGAAATGTATTTTTCCATAGACAGCCAAAGTCTGTTGCCCAAGGAGAAAGAAGCATGGGAAGAAACGAATTTTTCGAATTTATCGAGTTTTTTCCAAACGTCCTCGCCCACAGAAAGAGAAGAACTTAGCTTATCGCAGAAATATTCCATCTGGTAATATGTAAAACCGTGTACAGGTTCATAATTTGCCACAGGCGGACATTCATTTACGGCAAAAGTATTTACAGCCGCTATTTCCGCAACGGAAGAAGGAATGGCAGAATAAACTTCCTCAGGGGAAAGGTTTATAGCAAACCAAACGTTTTCGGGGAAATAATATGATGTTTCAACATTTTGCTCGTTATGCGCTTTAAAAATATTGTGTGCATAGGGATTTCTTGCGTGCTTCACGATAGGAGCAGCCCAATCTGCCATTTTGGAAGCTTTTATTCCGTCCATACCTACGAAATGTATGTTTTGAGGCATTTCTTTTGCAGATTCTATTGCGAGCATTGCATTTGTTTTCGTATATGCGCCCGTAGCGTCAGCTTTGAAAAGCACGCTTTCTATATTTTCATAGGAGCCGTTTTCTGCTTTATCAAGGCATACGGGGGCCTGGAAATAGTTGCCGAGCAACTGCATAAGCGAAGCGAAAGCTTTTTCGTTTACAGAATGGAAAAGCAATACCCTGGAAGAAGCCATTGAAGAAAAAAGTCTGTTGGCATCATTTTCGTCAAATTCAATACCTTTTTCTTTTGCAACAGCGGCAAATTCCTTGTTTGCTGTTGCAATATCGTAATTGCTGTCCACAAAAACCATATTCTCCGCTTCGATCCCTTCGGAATGCTCTGCGGCAGCTGCTATTTCGGTTTCCTGATAGTTAACGTCAAATTCTCTTACAAAAAGCTGCTCTGCGGAAGAAACTTCTATTGTTTCCGCTTCCGCAAACGCTTCATCGTTTGCTTGTTTTACAGCTTCGTCGTCTGTTTTTTTGTCTTTTCTTCTTGCCACAACTTCCGCAACAAAGAATACCCAACCAAAAATAACGAGAATAATTGATATAATATCAAAAAACAATGCATTACTGTCTGTAGCTATGCAGTAAACCTTCAAAAGCACTGCAATCAAAATCGCCGCGATACCTGCGATTATATTCAATACCGATTTTTTCATAATATCGCAATCTGCCTCCAATTTATAATTATCTGAAATAATATTAGATTCCGAAAGGAGATAATCACTCAACACTTCTCCGTCGGGCATGATCTTTTCGTCACCCATGTGAATGTCAGCAACAAGACGTATGTCTTCCACAGAGGAGCCGACGTAAAGGGTGTATATTCCCTCTTCCTCAGAAAACTGACCACTTTCCACATTAAATATCTCCGGTACATATATCGGCAAAGTAACCGTTCTGGATTCCCCTGCTTCAAGTTCTATTTTTGCAAAAGAACAAAGCTCTTTTTTGGGGCGTATTACTTTGGAATCATTTATTCCTATGTATACCTGAGCAACTTCTGCAGCTCTCATTTTACCTTTGTTTTTAACTGTAAAAGTAACTTCGTTTTCTGTTGCCGTAATCGAAGAATATGCAAATTTAGAATAGCTTAAACCATAACCAAACGCATATTTAGGGTAATATTCCGATGTGTCGTAATATTTGTATCCCACAAAAGGACCGCATTTCAAGCCGCGTGCTTTGCTGTTTTTCCGTTTTTTCAGTATTCTGTCGGAATCCTGATATACAGTATGTGCAAGCTTACCGCAAGGGCTGTATTCACCGGAAAGAACCTCGGCAATGGCTTTTGCCGATTTATCTGCAAGAATGGGCGCAAAAAGCAAAGCATCTGCACATTCGTACATAACTATATCCGCAGGATAATCGGCAGATACGATAGCCGTAACCTTGCATTTTGCTTTGCCAAGCTCGCTGAGCAGAGCAACCTGGTTTGCCGGCAAAGAAAGCTTTGCGCTTTTTGTTATGCGGCGCTCGCGTCTTTTACCAAAGCCGAGGAACAAAAGCACGTTGTCTGCACGGGAAGCAAGCTCCAGCGCATCCGGAATAAGCTCTTCGCTTCTCTCTTTTGTAAAATCATATCCTCTGCCCATACCTATAATATTATATCCGTATGAACCGAGTTCTTTGGAAAGCTCATCCGAAAATTCACCTGCATTTTCCGGATAAACTATATCGCCCAATATGCAAACGTTTTTTGTTTTATCAAGCGGCAATGTTTTTTTATTATTTTCCAGCAAAACAATGGCTTCGCGTGCCGATTGAGTCAAAAGCTCATCCGAAACGCTTTTTCGCTTTGAAGATGAAGGTCTTTTTTTGTTTGCGTTAAAAGCAAAATCGATAACCCTGTCTACTGCTATATCTATCATTTCGGGGGAGATCGCTTTTTGCCCCGAAACGCTTTTTTCCAGCTCTTCTGCCGAAAGATTGTCTTGTTCCACGGCTTTTTTTATTTGCAAATATTTGTTAAGAGCAGAATCGAGAGCAAGCGAATCGCCTTTGAAACAAATTATACCGTTTAAAATACAAGATAACGTATTTTCGGCACTTGCCTTTTCGCAAATCATAGCAGAACCCGAAAAGGTTTTATAGCGCAAAGCTGTTTTTATAAGAGCGCTGTTAGATCTTTCGTAATTTTCCGCTTTTATATCCGGCAAAACCGCTATACCTTCGGCTCTGTTATTTTCAAAAGCATACAGGTATGGGTTTATTATATTTTCATAAATAAATCTGCCATCGGGCTTATTATCTAGCCATTCAACATCTCCGCCGTGAATGGAAAAACCCCTTATACAAGATGCTGTGCCTGCTTCATTGGCGGCATCTACGTACTCTTGGGCAATAAGATAGGAAAGGCGTGAATCTTCCGACAATGCTTTTGCATACGGATTGAATTTTGCGCGAGCTGAAGGCAACATAAGGAAAGCTCCGCCGTTTGCCGCAATTTCTTCGGCGGCGTCCACAGCCGTATCCCTTATAAGCTCTGTATTCCAAGAATTTGCCATAGCCTGAGGCGAAGGGTATCCCACGCACTCATCTTCAAAATCTACTATATTAAGCGACGGAATACCGAGCTTTGTATATTCAGGGTTAGCAAGCACAGAAATATCGCAAAGAAGGCGTATCTTTTGCTGCACAGAAAGCATTTCTATTATTTTTTCATATTTCAGCATAAATCACACCATCCATTTCGTGCATACTGTCGTATGGCAATTCAATTGTGAATTCTCCGCCTTCCATTTCTTTTTCAAATTCGGAATACATACGGTATGCAGAGAAAAGCAACATTGTTGCAAATAAAATTATAGCCAAAAGCACAGCAAGCCAAGGCTTCCCTGCTTTTTTTTCTTTCACACGCAATACAGTAGGTTGCTTTTTATTGCCATTGGAAGCTGATTTTTCACGCAAGCTCAAAGCTTTTTTTCTGTCATAGTAGACAAGCGCGGAATTTCTTCTTATACCATATCTGTAAGCGCCCGAAAAGGCTTCGCGGAAAATTATTTTAAAATCGGCACAACGGGGAGAAACCGCAACGGCGTTTTTGGAAATATAAAGGCTTCCCGGCTCGAAAACAATATCTTTGTATTCCACAAAAACTTTACCGATAGATCTTCCCGATGAATCAAGCTGTATAATATCAAACGAGAAGGAATCAAAAACAACGTTTGAATCATTGGAAAAGCGAATGGAAAGGTAATTCTTATTGCCGTTGTTGAGAAACATATGGTTTTTTACGGAAATAAAGTCTTTTATTTGTGAAAATCCGTAAAAACCTTTTGATATTACATTTTCGTTATCCACAATATTTTTCCTTTCATTTCGTTTTCTTTTTTTCTTTTTTCGGCATAATAAATCTTGCGTTTCCGTTCAAATAAACAAGTGCCATAGCAATAGATACTATAATGCCGAAAAGCAAGCCTATAAACACTATCATGGCAGGGTTAAAAACGCTGTAATAGTAATAATCACTTACAAAAATACGAAAAAGATCGTTTATTGCTATGCCGAAAATAAGTGCCGATAGCATATTGAATAATACCGTTATAGCGGTATATATTATAACATTTTTTATCGAATAAACAACAGGGGAGGTTTGCGCGACGGCTACACTGTTCAGTTCACAAACGGTGAGCTGAACATATGAAGTTTCCTCGGGCAAAAGCACGGCGGAAGTATAGCCGTTTTCGGCCGTATTTTCCTGCACCTCCAAAAATCCCATAAATCTGTCTTTTCTGTCGAAAAGCGCGAGAGAATATTTTATATTGCGAATATCGTTTGATATTCTGCATTTTATATATTTCTTTTCCGCTTCCGTATAGAGAATATACTGGCTTATATATTTTTGAAATTCAAGTCCGGGTTGGTATGCCACACTTCTTCCACCGGAAAAAGTATATTTTTTTATACCTCTGTCCATCTTATTGGGCAAAAATATCGGTGAAAGATATTTCTTGGGGAACAGGTATGCGGTAAACAGTATGTACATGTAGAACAGAACGATAAGCAAAACTGTTTGAGCCACACCTATAAAAATTGAGTCTGTCATAATAATATTTCTCCGTGTAGAGTTTTATTGTTGGAAATAATCCATCAAAATTTCCTGCAATCTTTCAGGGGTTATTTCGCCGCCGTCTTTGAACTCTTTAACAAGTTCTTGGGATATGGGATCCACAATGGAATCCGGAAGGCTTATACCGTAATTTTCAAGATGCTCTTTAGCACATGCGGTTACGTCCGCTATCATTTCATCATCGGAATCATAAATGCCGTCTAAAATCTTATCTATATCGTTTGCAAGAGATGCGGCAAGCTCGGAAAGCGTTTCGGAAGAGAAATTTTCTCCGAATATCTGCGCTATTATCGCACGCATAACGAGATTGGAGAGTATTTCCTTCACAGGCTTCATATTTGGGTTTTTATCGAGCTCTGTGCTGAGCTTGTCTATAAGACCGCTGTTTTCTATACACTCGAGCAATGCATTTATATCATTCCCCGCTTGCAAAATTCCGCTTTCTATCAAAATATAATAAATACGAAGCAAAGATACCGTATTTGGCTTAACGGTATAAATATCAGTGTCGGCACATACGGTAAGTATGGAATCAAAAGCAGGGTCGATCATTCCGCCGAGATCCGGTCTTTTTATTTCCATAAAAGCTTCGCCTGCAAGCCAAGAAGAGGCTATCTTCGGCAAATATTCCGCCAAAATAACCGTAAGCAGCTTCGACTTTTCCAAAGCAGAGCAAATATCGTCTATTTTTTCAAGATGTTCATCAGTTGCCTTGGTCGGGTCTTGTAAAACGGGCGCAATAGCAATGAAATCCTCCAGAAGAGCGTTTATGCTTTCCAGCTCGTTTACGGCATATACTGTCTGCCCGGAAAGCGTGGTGCTGGCGGTAGCGGAATATATCAAACGCCCGCCGGAGTAATAAAGAGCCAAGCCGACAGCATCATTTGAATATTTACGTATAGACTCAACCTCTTGCTGCATGGCCGAATTTTTAGAAAACATATTCTTATCTGCTTTTTCGAGCGTGTTTATGACATCGCCGGCAAGAGAAAGTGTGCCCATTACGGGTGCCATAATAATTATCGTAACAAGCAGACCGCTAATAGCGCCGATAACAGCTCCGCGCCCGGAGGAATTTGATTTGTAAAGTGGGTATTTTTGTTCTGCCTTCATATTGGCTTTGGTTTCATTGCTTTCTTTTTCTGCTTTTCTTGCAGAAACAAGGCGTACAATAGCAAAAACCAACGCAAAAATAACACGGAAGAGCAGGAAGAATACAATGAAAATCACAGAGCTGATAACCATGGAAAGCAGAGCGGACACGAGCATATTCATATATTCAGATGTACCGTAGCCTATATCCTTGCCAAGAAATTCGGCAAAAAAAACAGCCAAATTTCGCGAGATATAAGGCGAAACAACAATAGCTGAAATCAGAGATGATAATATAGTAATGAGAGATATGGTTGTTTTATAGACTCCTCTTCGTGCACCGCGCACAGCACCGTGCACCGTAAACAAAGCTGTCAGCAGTAATATTGTAACGGAAAACAATGTAAAACTCATATATAAAACCCCTTTGTGAGAAATAACTGTCATAAAACACAAAATTTTTGCATTATAAGCACATTTTACTTGTTATATTATACACCATGTACATCTGTATGTCAAGGTTTTTGTTCATACGCCGAATATTGTATAGTATATAAAAGAAATAAAAACGGTCATTTTCCCCGTTTTTTACGAAAAAATAACGTAAAAACAAAAAATATGAACAAATTTTAATTCTTTTTAAAAATATTTGCATTATATATTTGACTTTTCAAAAAAATGTGATAGAATATATGTGTAACGATATTCAACGGCGGCTGAATACCGTTTCTTAACATATTTTATTGCCGTCGAGAACGGAGTTTCTATTATGGCATACCAGATTGACAAAGATACTTGCATCGGTTGCGGCGCTTGCGCAGATGCTTGCCCCGTTAGCGCAATTTCTGAAAACGACGGCGTTTACGAAATCGACGCTGATGTTTGCCTCGAATGCGGCGCTTGCGAAGGCACTTGCCCTGTTGGCGCTCCCAAACAGGCATAACCTCTTTATAAGAGTAAAAAAATACCCCCGATTATTTCGGGGGTATTTTTTTAGTTTAAATTCATAAAAGCTCGTTCACTTGGGATACTAAAAATATAATATGTTTAGGAATGGTTTTTATGAAGAAAAAGATAGTATCCGTTTTATTGGGTGCAGACCTGAATTGCTACAGTGTAGCGCGCGCATTTCATGAAAAATACGGTGCGCGTTCTTATGCATTCGGCAAATATGCTGTAGGAGAAACTCAGAATAGCGAAATAGTTAAATTCACCGCTATTCCCGATTTGGGAAAAAGCGAGGTGCTTTGCAAAACGCTTATGGAATTTGCAGAAAAGCACAAGGACAGCGAGCTTTATCTTACGGCGTGTACGGACGAATACGAAGAAGCCGTTATCGCCAACCGTGAAGCTTTGGGAAAATTCTATTTTTGCCCCTGTGCCTCGGCAGAGCTCGCAGACAGACTCATATCAAAGGAAGCGTTTTACGCGATGTGTGAGGAACATTCACTTCCCTACCCCCAAACGCTAATTTTTAAATCTAATAGTGATACGGCTTTGCTTGAAAATCTCGGTTTCGACTATCCGATAATAGTAAAGCCCTCCTCCTCTATAGAATATTGGCGCCACCCATTTGAAAGCATGAAAAAGGTCTACACGGCGCAAACCCCCGAAGAAGCAAAGAAAATTATTTCTGCCATATACGATGCAGGTTACGGCGGCAGCATAATTTTGCAGGAGCTCATTGTCGGCGGAGAGGATGCTATGCACGTTCTTACAACGTATTCCGACAAAAATGCAAAAGTGCGCGCCGCTTGTATGGGACATGTGTTGCTTGGCGAGCATACGCCAAGGGGGCTTGGCAACCACGTGGCGATAGTTACGGAGCGCCATGCAGAAACGGAACAGCGCCTCATATCATTCCTCGAAAATATCGGTTACACCGGATTTGCCAATTTTGACATAATAAAAGATGAGCGCAACGGAACTTTTAAAATATTGGAAATGAATCTTCGCCAAGGCAGAAGCAATTACTACGTGACCGCTGCAGGTATAAACATAGCAGAGCTTATGGTGCGCGACAACCGCGATGCTTTTTCAAGCGAATGTACGATAGGCAAGGAAGAAATTTTCTGGCATACCGTGCCCAAAAAAATCATATATAAATATATTAAGGATGAAAATTTGAAAAGTCGTATAAAGTGGCTCGTTGCGCACGGCAAGGAATCTACTTCTTTATTTTATAAGGAAGATCTATTTTCAAACCCTTTGCGTGCCGCATACGTTTTTATCCACAATATACGATATTATAAAAAATTCAGAATATATGGTTGATTTTTTATGGATAAAAAAACCTTGGGCATTCTTGGTGGCATGGGTCCTGCAGCGAGTGCACACTTCTATACCTTGCTTACACAGCTTACAAAAGCCGAGCACGATTTCGAGCATATGAAAATAATTCTCTGCAGTGCGCCCAATATACCAGACAGAACTGAATATATTTTAAGAAATAGTGCCGATAATCCTCTGCACGAAATGGAGCAAGCCGCAAAAACGCTTGTGCGCGCAGGTGCGGAGCTTATAGCCGTGCCGTGCAATACTGCGGAATATTTTCATACCGACCTGCAAAAGCTTTGCCCCGTTCCTATTCTGCGTACGGTACACGAAACCTGCGCTTATGCTGCAGCAAGCGGTGTGCAAAAGCTCGGCATAATGGCAACGAACGGCACGGTAAAAGCAGAAATATACCAAAAAGAACTGCTCGCATTCGGAATAGATTTCGCCGTTCCGAGCGAGCACGGGCAAAATCTTTTACATAATATTATATATAACGGGATAAAAAAGGCTCGTTGCTTTGAAAAAGCAGTTTTTTTTGCCGTTGCAGACGAACTGCGCTCGCAGGGGTGCGATGCTATAGCTCTTGGCTGTACAGAACTATCGCTTATATCGCCGAACGAAAAGGCGCGCGACTATAATTTTATAGATTCGCTTGAGGTATTAGCAAAAAGGAGCATCCAGCTTTGCGGCTACGAGCTGCGCGAAAAATAAGGATAAAAAATGAAAAAATTACGTTATGTTTGTAAAAAAACAAAATATACTCTCTTCGGAAACAAAAATCTGCTTTCCGAAGATATTTGCGATCTATGCTATAGATCCGCAGAAGCTCGTAAAAACACAATTTTTTTCTGCCTTAAAGGTGCACATACGGATGGGCATAATTTTGCCGCGGAAGCATATAAAAATGGTGCACGCATATTTGTTTGCGAGCACATTTTGCCCCTGCCGCAGGATGCTCTGCAAATAATCGCAAAAAACAGCCGTTTCGCCCTTGCCGAATTTTCCGCAGAATTTTTCGATCATCCTGAAACAAAGCTGAAGCTGATAGGAATAACGGGCACAAAAGGCAAATCTTCCGTTTGCGAAATGATATTTCATATACTAACGCAAGCGGGCAAAAAGGCGGCTTCTATAGGTACGTTGGGCATAAAGATAGGCGATTATACGGAAGAAACGCAAAATTCCACCCCCGAAAGCTATGTCCTTTACAAAGCATTTGCAAAAATGCTCTCGCTTGGCGTAGAATATGTCGCCATGGAGGTTTCATCGCAAGCGGTGATGCAGCACAGGGTGCACGGCTTGCATTTCATCGCCGCCGTTTTTACAAATCTTTCGCGTGACCATATAGGAGACGGCGAGCACCCAAATTTCGAGCACTACAAGGCTTGCAAAAAAGCGATTTTCAAAAGCGCTGATATGGCTTTTATAAATGCAGATTCTCCGTATGCGGCAGAATTTGCCAAAGTCGCCTGCCGTGTGCAGACATACGGCACTGAAAACGCAGATTTTACAGCAAAAAATATAAATAACTTCTGTTCAAAAAATTTTTTCGGCGTTTCTTTTTTGTGCCGTGCGAAAAACGGAGATTTCTACGTAAACCTGCCTATACCGGGGGATTTTTCGGTCTGCAATGCGCTCGCCGCAATATCTGTTTGCAGGCATTTGGGCATAGGAGCGGAAGCATGCTACTCTGCCCTTGCCACAGTGCACGTGCGCGGCAGATTTGAGCTTGTGGAAACAAAACGGCGCGACATAACTTGCATTATAGATTACGCGCACAACGGCGAAAGCCTGCGCACGGTTCTCGGCACACTTCGGGAATACGCACGGCGCAGAATAATTTGCGTTTTTGGCTCTGTCGGTGGACGTACACAAATTCGCAGGCGCGAGCTTGCACTCGCCGCAGATGAGCTTGCCGATATTTGTATAGTAACGAGTGACAACCCCGATTCCGAGCCGCCGGAAGAAATTATAGGGGAAATAGCGGAATATATTTCGCCGAAAAAATGCTTTTGCATAACAGACAGGGCGCAAGCTGTACGATGCGCGCTGGAAATGGCGGAAAGTGGCGATTTTTTGCTGTTTGCGGGAAAGGGCCATGAAGAATATCAGCTTATATGCGGCAAAAAGCTCCCGTTTTCAGAACGGGAGCTTATAAAAAAATATGCTGAATATTCTTTTTTGGGGCTTAATCAAATTTAATTGTTTTTGCCCATTCGAAAATTTTTGCCTCATATTTTGCGGCTTCGCTTTCGGGTGTTGCGAACTGTATAAGCCAGAAGGCATCGTCTGCTTTGAACACAAAAGCATAGTAATTATAAGCCTGATCGCTTGTACCCGTATATTCAAAATACGTAAGCCCATCGGAGCTTTCAAGCAAGGAAGAAAAACCGTTGCCCTCTATAACGGCTTCACCGTATTCGCGCAGAGTGTAATCCTCAAGCCCATCCATAAAGCTGAAGGAATCTTTTATTACGAAAACGGCAACCTTGCTCGAATCATAGCAAACGTCAAAGCCGTTGTAATCGGTTTCTCGGAAGCTGCCCGTAAGCGTAATGGACATACCATCGTGCGCAAAAGTTTTATCTTTTGTAAGAGAACCGAAAACATTTATTATAATTGAACCAACGCCTATTATCGTACCAAGCACAAAACCTATAGCGAGAGCTATCGCAAGCACGATTATGCCCTTTTCTTTTCCTTTTTTACGGTTGGCAAGCACTTTTTCGTCTGTAACGCCGTCAAAGCGGAATGCGTTTCCGCTGGCGGGGTTAAATTCATTTTTACCAGTGAGCACAATGTCTTCCGTACCGCTCGGCAGCTCGTAGTATTCGTTGCAATATCCTTTGCTTAGCTTATCCGCAATAACAAATACCTTTGCAGACTCCTCGCTTATTTCGAAAGTTTTTTCTTCGCCGTTTTTAAGCGTGCCGAGCTTGCGGCAGGTAACGCCGTTTATTGTGAGGTCGTTTGCTGTGGCATCTTCTATGTACACTTTCATAGTACCTAGGCACGCCACAAAGCGTTTTGCTCTTTTAATTGTCAAATTTCTCATAACATTCCCTTCCTTAAATTGAAATTATTTTGTTTTTAATTATATAGATGCAAAAAATGTTTATTTTTGTGCAAAAAAATTTTTTGTTAACAAATTGTTTACAAATATAATACTCAAACAATCATTAACAAAGCAATTTTAACCTAAAACAGATTATTAGTCAATACTCTGAAACAGATTATATTAAAATTTTATATAATATAAATTAAGGGAGCATTGTTATGTACAAAAGAATACGCGATTTACGGGAAGATAGCGATCTAACCCCAACTCAAGTAGCAAAATTTTTGGAAATGTCGCAAACAGGATATTCAAAATATGAAACGGGAGAAAACGACATTCCCACATCCATTTTAATAAAGCTTGCTCGTTTTTATAACACCAGTATAGATTACTTACTAGGCGAAACAAACATAAAAGAAAGATACCGGGATAAAGAATAAAGATGCCGATAAACAGCATCTTTATTCTTTATTTTTTTATAACATAGGAAATTGCGCGCAAATCGTGCGCAATTGCTTGTTCAAAAAAAGTTTTCCTTATGTAAAAATGCCCGATTTTCGGGCATTTTATAATTGCCGAAGGCAACTTTTTTATTCATCAATATCCGAGTTCTTCTTCTACAAGAATAACTTTAACTCTGTCTTTCTTTCTCTGGCGCGCCATAACTGTGAAGTTTACGCAAATTCTGCCGTCGGAATTGCAGCCCTTAGGCATATTTCCGCCTTGCATAAGCGAAATGCACTTGCCTGTCTTTGCACAAGGCGTATCGCAATTAAGTCTTTTGCAGTTGAGCGGGGCCGCGATGGTTTTAACACGGACAACCGCTTCGTCGAGGTCTTTTACGATTTTATTTTTACCTGCAACGAAAATAACCTTTTTCGGGCCGTACAAGAGGTTCGATACCCTGTTGGAGTTACCGTCTACGTTGTAGAGCTCGCCTTCTTCCGTAATAGCATTGGAGCTGGAAAGGTATACGTCGCACGTCTGCGCGCGAAGCATCATTTCTTCCCTCTGCTCATCCGTAAGCCCTGTGGCGCTTCTGTCGAGGTAAGTGTAGTTGCCACGCTTAAGCTCTTCCGTAATACCGCATTCATTAAGCGTTACAGAGCCGCCGTGTGCACAAACAGCGCCATCGGGAATCATGGAAAGAGCGAGCGCCTTTGCTTCTTCACGGGTTTTAACCACAAATGTTTCAATATTATTCTTTTTAAGGTTTTCTACCGTTTTTAAAATATTCACGCTTTAAAACTTCCCTTCAATTCTACTATTCTGTTAAACCTGTGCGTATATTTGCTGTCTACCGTGAAATATCCAAGGCGCACAAACTGGAATTTTTCGCCGGGTTTTGCATCTTTAAGCGCAGGTTCTACCTTTGCACCCGTAATTTCCACAGCAGAGTTGGGGTTCATATAGTCTTCGTAAGTTTTACCCTCGGGCATATCGGCAACATTTTCTATTGTGAACATGTTGTCGTAAAGCATAACTGTTGTATCAACGGCATTGGGTGCAGATACCCAATGTATTGTGCCCTTTATTTTTCTGCCGTCGAGGGGATTGCCGTTGCGCGCTTCAAGGTCTGCCGTGCAGTGAATTTCCTTTATACTGCCGTCTTCATTCTTTTCAACACCAACACATTTTACGATGTACGCACCCATAAGGCGAACTTCTCCTTCGGGCTTCATACGGAAGAATTTAGGCGGAGGAACCTCTGCAAAATCGTCTGCATCGATATAAAGCTCTGTTGTAAAAGGAACTTCGCGTGTGCCCGCTTCGGGGTTCTTGGGGTTGTTGGGGAGAGAGAAATATTCCGTTTTATCTTCGGGATAGTTATCTATAACAACCTTTATAGGGCGAGGAACGCAAATGCGGCGCGTAGCCTTTTCGTCCAGCTCTTCGCGTATGCAGCTTTCGAGCAAGCGGATATCTACGAGGCTGTTAGATTTGGAAACGCCTATTCTGGAAATGAAATCGAGAATGGAATCGGGCGTATAGCCTCTTCTGCGCAAGCCGCAAAGCGTAGGCATACGGGGGTCATCCCAACCGTCCACAATGCCTCTTTCCACAAGGGAGCGAAGGTGGCGTTTGGACATAACCGTGTGTGTAAGGTTAAGACGCGCAAACTCTATCTGGCGAGGGGGGCACGGCTTATAGTCTATATCCACGTTTTCTATAACCCAGTTATAGAGCGGACGGTGGATTTCGTATTCGAGAGAGCAAAGAGAGTGTGTTATGCCCTCGAGTGCATCCTGAATGGGGTGTGCGAAATCGTACATCGGGAAAATGCACCATTTCGTGCCCTGTCTGTGGTGCTCTACGTATTTGATACGGTAGATAACGGGGTCACGCATGCAGAAGTTGCCGGAAGCAAGGTCTATCTTTGCGCGGAGTGTGTATTTACCTTCGGGAAATTCGCCGTTTTTCATGCGTTCAAAAAGATCGAGGCTTTCTTCTATGGGGCGTTCGCGGCACGGGGAAACCGCAGGGTGGTTTATATCGCCTGCGTATTTCGGGTCGCGGAATTCTTCGGGGGAAAGGTCGCATACGTATGCAAGACCTTTTTTGATAAGTCCAACCGCAAGTTCATAGTCTTTCTGGAAGTAGTCGGAACCGTAGTAGAAGCGGTCTTCCCAATCGAAGCCGAGCCATTTTATGTCTTCTTTAATAGCATCTACAAATTCAGTATCTTCCTTTGCAGGGTTTGTGTCATCCATACGGAGGTTGCATTTGCCGCCGTATTTTCGTGCCGTGCCGAAGTCGATTATCATTGCTTTGCAATGGCCTATGTGAAGATAGCCGTTGGGTTCAGGTGGGAAACGTGTGTGTATCTCGTCTGCTTTCACCTTGCCGTTTGCTATATCTTCATCTATAAGTTCATACAAAAAGTTATTTGAAGCTTCACTCATTTTATTAAAAAATCCTTTCTTGATCTCAAAGAGCTTTAAGCGCATTTTCTATTCTTGCGCGTGTTTTTTCCTCGCCTATTATCTGCATAACGGTGTAGAGGTCGGGGGCGTTCTGCTTGCCCGTTACAGCAACACGGATAAACGCGCTTATGTCGGCAACGTTGCCCTTGTATGCTTCGGGGCTTGCCTTATAAGCCTTCATATCGGAAGCAAAGCCTAGGCTTTCTGCTATAGCCTTAACCTTGCCGAACCAAGTGTTCATATCGTCTGCATAGTTATACGTTTCGAGGAAGGAAGAAAGCGTTTTCTTTATATCCTCAGCATCAAATCCTGCGGGGTAACTATCTTCCATAGCGAAAAATTCATCGTAGAAGAAGCCCATATAGGGTTTTGCATCTGCCCAGGTTGCGAGGTCTTTTCTCGGTTTTTTGCCGCCTCTGCCAATAGCGAGTATCTTAACGGCTTTTTCTTTGTCTGCTGCAAGAACTGCGCCGAATTCGGGGTCAAATTCGTCTGCCCAAACGGAAAGCTTTTCGTAAACCTCCTCCGCACTCATACGGGAAAGAATGTTTTTGGAAACGTCATTGAGCTTATTGAAATCGAAAAGGCAGCCGGAAACGGACATTTTCTTCACGCTGAACGGGAATGCAGTGTAGGGCTTATCCTGGTTCTTTGCGTGCCATTCCTCATAGTTGGAGTTAAGCAGCGTCATAACGTATTCGCAAACCGCCTCGGGGCAGTAACCCATACGTGTATAATCGTCCATATTTGCGCCCATATCGCGCTTGGAAAGCTTTTTCTTGTTGCCGTTTTCATCGAGGCGCATAATCTGCGCAATATGCATATATTTTGGTAATTTAAAGCCGAGATAGCCAAAAAGCTGAACGTGCTTGGGAAGGCTGGGAAGCCATTCTTCGCCGCGTATAACGTGTGTTGTGCCCATAAGGTGGTCATCCACAGCGTGTGCGAAGTGATATGTGGGGATACCATCGGATTTAAGAAGAACGAAGTCTTCATCGTTTTCGGGGAATTCTATTGTTCCCTTTACAAGGTCTGTAAACTTGATCTTCTTTTCCGCATCGCCGCCTGCGAGTATTCTTACCACAAAGGGGTGGCCTTGCGCAAGGTGCTCTTCAACCTCTTCCATAGTAAAGTTTCTCTGTGCCAGCATTTTTGCGCGGCGGCTTTCCGCCTCTGCCTGCCAGTCTGTATTCTTTATTTCTTCCTTTTTATTTACCTGTGCAAGCTCGTCGAGCTCTTCCTCGGTGCTGAAGCAGGGGTATGCCTTGCCCTCGCGCACAAGCTGCTTTGCAAACGTCTGGTAGATCGTGCCGCGCTTGCTCTGTTTATAGGGACCGTATGCACCCTTATCGGAAATTTTGCCGCTTTCGTCGAGTATTGCGCCCTCGTCGAAATTTATACCGTATGTGGCAAGAGTTTTTATAAGCCCCTCTGCCGCGCCCTCAACCTCGCGCTTTGCGTCTGTATCTTCTATACGAAGGTAGAAAACGCCTCCGGATTGGTGCGCCAAGCGTTCCGCAACCGTAGATGGGAAAAGACCGCCGAAGTGAACAAAGCCGGTGGGGCTCGGTGCAAAGCGAGAAACCACAGCGCCTTCAGGCAGCTCTCTGCGTGGAAATCTTTTTTCCATATCCTCGGGGGTTTCCGTTATATGCGGAAAAAGCAATTCGGCAAGATGATTAAAATCCATTTTTATATATCCTCCAAAACTTGAAATCATTTATTAAAATTTGCGTGTAGGCCCGTGCCCGGGGTAAATGGTTTTACCCGTAAGCATCGGTCCGAGCTTTTGTATAGATTCAACTATCGTTTGTTCGCTTCCTCCGTAAAGGTCCGTTCTGCCTCGGTCAAAAGCGAAAAGCGTGTCACCTGTGAAAACGGCATCGCCCAAAAAATAGCAAACGCACCCCTGCGTGTGCCCTGGCGTGTGCACCACATCGAAGCAGAGCTCGCCGAGCGAAATTTTTTCGCCGTCGACAAGTGTTTTCGGCATTATGTCTGTAATCACATCGCGCCCCATGAGTAGAGCAGAAGCATTTTTGAAGCCATCGCAAAGCATTTCCGCATCGTGTTCATGAATATAAACAGGAACGTCATATTCCGCAAGAAACGCATCTACACCGCAAATATGGTCGAAATGCCCGTGCGTAAGCAAAACAAACTGCGGCACAAAACCCAGCTCCTTCACCTTTTCCGCAACGTCGTGCGGTGCAGGGTCTATAACGGCGCATTTTCCGCTTTGCTCTTCGTAAATTATATATGAATTCGTGCCAAAATATCTGTCTGCGATAGTTTTTATTTTCATTTGCATTAAAAATCCTCTTTGAGAGATAATATTTATATAATTATATCACACAAAAAAAATATTGTAAATCATTTTTTAAAAAAAGCATGGGATTTTTTATGTTAAAAAAAGAGATTTTTTGCGCTAAAGGCGTAGATTTTTTTATACTTTTGTGATATGATAAGAATATATAAAACGGCGGTATTAAATGCAAAAAATAAACGTTTTAGGCATACTTTTTGATAACGTTACGAAAAAAGAAGCGGCAGATCTGGCTTTTTCTCATATAGAAAGCGGCAGGCAAGCTGTTGTAGTAACCCCTAATGCGGAAATTTTGGAGCTTTGCCTCGAATCCCCTGAAATAAAAGAGGCTGTAATTTCGGCGGATATCACTCTGCCCGACGGCGAAGGCGCGCTTTGGGCAGCAAAAAAGCTCGGCACGCCCCTGCGCGAAAAGGTAGCGGGAGTGGAATTTGGCACAGAAATAATGCGCCGCGCCGCAGAATGCGGCAAAAGCCTTTTTCTTTTGGGAGGCAAAGCGGGTGTTGCCGAAAAAGCCGCACAAAACATTGCTTCGCGCTTCCCAAAGCTTAAAATATCAGGCATGCACGACGGATACTTCGAGCGAAGCGGCGCGGAAAACGCGCGAGTTATCGCCCAAATAAACAAAAGCCGTGCAGATATACTTTTCGTTTGCCTGGGTGCGCCAACACAGGAAATATGGGTCCGAGAAAACCGAGGCTCCCTTTCCCCTGCGCTTATAGCCTGCCTTGGCGGAAGCATAGACGTTTATGCAGGAAACGTGCACCGTGCTCCGAAGCTGTTTATAAAGCTACGCACAGAATGGCTCTACCGCCTATTACGCGAGCCCAAGCGCATAGGCAGAATAATGAACCTGCCTAAATTTATGAAAAACGTAAAAAAACAGATAAAACTACAAAATGAGGTATAAAATAATGAAAGTTGAACTTCTTGCCTACACACCGGATGCCGACAAAATTGTTGCCGCCGCGGCAAAGCTCTGCTATGCCAAAAGCGATATAGACACACTTTTAGATGGGCTCACCCCCGAAAAAACAGAAAGCTTTCTCGACATGCTCACAACTCTCGGGCACGAAAGCCCCGTAGAGCACGCGAGCTTCACCTTTGGCATAGAGGGAGTTTCCCGTGCGCTGCTTGCGCAGCTCACACGCCACAGAATAGCCTCCTACTCTGTTCAGAGCCAGCGCTATGTTTCCAAATGCAATTTCGAATACATAACTCCTCCCGAAATAGAGTCTATACCCGAAGCAAAGGCTGAATTTATTGCCGCTATGGAGGAGGATGCGCGCCACTACGAGCGTTTGCAAACAATACTTAAAGAAGCACATACAAAACGTCTTATGGCAGAAGGAAAAAGCGAAAAAGACGCTGTTAAGGCGGCAGAAAAAATGGCAAACGAGGATGCCCGCTTTGTTCTGCCAAACGCTTGCGACACAAGAATTATTATGACGATGAACGTGCGCTCGCTTTACAATTTCTTCACGCTTCGCTGCTGCAACCGTGCCCAGTGGGAAATACGCGAGCTTGCCACGCAGATGCTTATGCTTGTAAAGGATGCCGCACCCCTGCTCTTCAAAAATGCGGGCCCCGCTTGCTTGCGCGGCAAATGCTCGGAAGCAGGTATGACATGCGGCAAAATGGCAGAGGTAAAAAAGAAATTCGGCAAATAAAGCCACATCCACTTGACAAACGCGATGCCTTGTAGTATCCTATAAACGGACGAAAAAAGGCGGTGGTTGCCCGCTACATTGTTGCAGATGCGTTCAAAAAATAATATTTCGCTCACAATCTTGCGGTGTGATTATTTCACGCCGCATTTTTGCGCAAAATTTCAAAAATTACAGAAAATTTGTTTTTTCAGCCAACCAAATCGTGTTTTGATGCACTATATAATGGCAAAAAACATTTTTTCGGAAAGGACATTTGATATGGAGAAAACAAAGCAAAAGAAAGAAAAGCTTTCCCTGCGCCGTACGTTTTCAAACAACGTTTTTATGCTTAAGCTTCTGCATAAAGCCGCCAAGGGCAGGATCGCCATAGAAATAGCCGTTTTCGCAGCAGAATCCATCGTGGAATTTTTCTCTTGGCAGTATCTTCTGCGATATGTGGTCAACGGCATAGAAGAAGGCAAAGATATTATATCTCTCATGCCCATGGTAATAGGCATGTGCCTGCTTAACATAGCACTCATAGCAGTAAAGTGCATTTGGTATGAAATATACTCGGGCTTATTCTACCAAAACGCTGCGCGGTATTTTCAAGAGCTTGTATACCGTAAAGCGGCAAAGGTAGAGCTTGCGTGCTACGAAAACCCTGATTTTTACGATAAATACGTAAAAGCGCTCAACGAGACCACCTCTCGTGCAGACGGAGTGGCGACGTCTGTTTCTATGGTCGTATACCAAAGCATAAGCCTTATGGCAAATGCTGCTCTAATGCTTACGATAGACCCTGCGCTGCTGCTATTCTTGATTTTCCCCTTGTTTGCCATCTTCTTTGTGAGAAAGAGCAAGCAGACAGATTTCGACAAGTATACGGAAAGCGTTAAAGCAAACCGAAAATGCGAATATACGCGCCGAACCTTCTACCTTGCGGAATATGCAAAGGAAATGCGCCTTACGGGCATATACAGGGTTATGTTCCGCCGCTTTGGCGAAGCTATAGAAGAGGCAAAAAACATAATTCGCAAATACGGCTTCCGTTCAGCGGCGTGGAACTACCTTATAGAAATTTTTATAAGCGTTTTTGCTACGCTCGGCGCAACAGGCTATGCAGTTTACCAAACACTTGTAACGGGAAATATACTCTATGGCGATTGCCTTGTGGTAATAAGCGCAATATCCATTCTCTCTTGGAGCATATTCTCCTCTGCCGACAGCTTTATAGCATTCGAGGAGCACGCGATGTATATAGAAAACCTGCGCCACTTCCTCGGTTATGAGCCAAAAATCAAAACGGAAGAAAACCACGCTCCCATGAAAAAAGGCGAGCTTGAGCTTTGCAACGTAAGCTTCCGTTACGACGGAGCAGAAAAATATGTGCTCAAAAACATCAATATAAGATGCGGCGCAAACGAAAAAATCGCTCTTGTAGGGCACAACGGAGCCGGAAAAAGTACTCTCGTTAAACTGATGATGCGCCTCTACGACCCAACGGAAGGCAAGCTCACGCTTGCGGGCAAGGATATACGCCGCTATTCCGTAGAGGAATACCGCGAAGCGTTTTCTGCCGTATTTCAGGATTTTCACGTTTTCTCGCTTTCGGTTTCGGAAAACGTTCTTCTGCGCCCCATAAAAGATGGCGATGAAGAAAAAGTTCGCTATGCTCTTGAAAAATCCGGCGCAAGCGAGCGCGTTTCGGAAATGCCTCACGGCACAGACACTATACTCACGCGAGAATTCGATAAAAACGGCGAGGTGCTTTCGGGCGGCGAAACGCAAAAGCTCGCCATAGCACACGCCTTCACAAAAGACAATATGTTCGTCATTCTCGATGAGCCCACAAGTGCGCTCGACCCTATAGCAGAACACGAAATGTACAAAAATATGATGGAAGCCTGCAAAGATTGCGGTATGATATTCATTTCGCACAGGCTTTCCTCCGCCGTTATGGCAGATCGCATATACTTGCTCGAAAACGGCGAGGTGGCAGAGTGCGGCACACACGAGGAGCTTATGGCAAAGAACGGCAAATACGCCGATATGTTCCGTAAGCAGGCAGAAAACTACGTGGAAACGGAGGCTGCAGCATGAGCGCGAATAAAGAAGAAAAGAAAATAAAGCCGGGGGCAATACTAAAAAACAATATTTTTCTTTTGAAGCTTGCGTGGCGTTATACCCCGCTGTATGTAACGCTCTGCGTTTTAGAGGGCGTTTTGTGGGGCATAAACAACGCCGTGGAGGTCTACTATACCAAAATGCTTTTCGATATGCTCGGCAGAAACGAACCTTTCGAAAGAGTTATAAAGTTAATTTTGTTTATGGCGGCATATTATGCCGTATTCTGGATGTTCCATTATTGGTATTGGAAGATTCAGAACGGCTTGGAGCAAAAAAAGCTTCAATACAGAATACATTCAAAGTTATTTGAAAAAGCGCGCGAGCTTGATCTCGCCTGCTACGATAACCCGGAGTTTTATAACGATTTCGTTTGGTCCATAAACGAATCCGACGGGCGTATAAACAAGCAGCTCACCGACCTCGGCAAGTTAATAAACCGCATTGTGGCTTCCCTGCTCGTCACCACCGTACTTGTCACGATACATCCGCTTTTGGCTGTAATAATTCTCGCTTTCACGGCAATACGCATTATCTTGCAGATGCAAAAGGCAAAGGTGGACCACGCGCGTGCGCTGGATTTCAACCCGCTGGACAGAAAAACGGATTATATAAACCGTATGTTCCGCCTTGCGGATTGCGCAAAAGAAATTCGCCTTACACACGTTTCCGAAAATCTTCTTTCCGAATATGAAAAGACGATAGAAGAAAAGAAAGCCGTGGTAAGAAAATATTCAAAAAAACGCTATTTTCTTTCCATAGCAACCTGGATCATGATGAACGTGGCAGATGGCGCGGTTATGCTTTTCCTGCTTTACGAGCTTCTTGTTACAAAAAGCATAGAGCTCGGCGATTTTGCCGCCGGCGTAAACACGGTATGGCGCCTTTCCTGGCTTTTGCGTGACCTTATGGACAGAATTGTAAAATCCAAAGAGCACGCTTTGTACGTGGATAAGCTGCGCACGTTCTTGGCATATGAGCCAAAGCTCACAAGCGGAAGCAAAAATCCCCAAGCTTTCAATAGCTTGGAGGTCCGCGGGCTTCACTTCGCATACGGAGAAGAAGAAATTCTTTCTGATATAAGCTTCAAAATAGCTCGCGGCGATAAAATCGCTTTCGTGGGCTACAACGGTGCCGGCAAGACTACGCTTATAAAGCTGCTTATGAGGCTCTACGACCCTACGGACGGCGAAATACTTTATAACGGCATAAATATAAAAGAATACGACCTCGCAGCATATCGTGCGTGCATAGGCACAGTATTCCAGGATTATAAAATATTCGCCGCCAATATAGCGGAAAACGTTCTCGCCGACGAATATAGAGAGAAAGAAAACGAAACAGTACTTTCCGCTCTTTCAAAAAGCGCATTTTCCGAAAAATTAGCTACGCTCGAAAAAGGTATAGAAACAGAACTCACACGCGAATTTTTTGCAGAAGGCACAGAGCTTTCGGGCGGCGAAGCGCAAAAGGTAGCTATAGCGCGCGTATTTGCCCGCCCCTGTGAGCTGCTCATAATGGACGAACCCTCCAGCGCGCTTGACCCCGTTTCGGAATATAATTTAAACCACAGCATACTTGAATCTGCAGAAGATAAAACCGTGGTATTTATTTCCCACAGGCTATCCACCACACGCCACGCAGACAAAATCTATATGTTTGAAAACGGTAGGTTAATAGAACGCG
>JAFTLJ010000014.1 GCA_017456005.1 Clostridia bacterium
AAGGAAGTTGGGCAGTTTTATTCGCCTTGGGCGAGTTCTATTGCTTCGCAGTGGTATTCGGCTTGCGCCGAGTGATATTTGCTTCGCAAGTTAAAGGGGCGAATAAAATATCACTGTGAGGCGAAGCCGAACAATATCACTCCGACGGAGTCGGAATATAACTCTTGCTTTCTCTGCTAATCTATGATATAATATATTCGGTATTGTAGGGGTATGGGCTTTGCCCTATGCCTTTGTAATACAAAGGCGAAACCGGCGATAAAAGAGTAATGATAGATAAAAATTCAGCGAAGAGGTGTTGTGTATGAAAAATATAGTTATCAGTGCTGATGGAGATAGGAAAGTATATTCCGTACCTGATGTTGTGGCAGACAATTTATCCAAATATTGCATTGAATTCTGCACTAAATGGATAAGACATAGCCCCTACGCAAAAAAGTATAGAATTCGTGGTATAGTATGCTATAACGAAGATGATTTTATTGAATACTTAAACACCTATGTATTCCCTAACGAAAAATCTGTTCTGGTTAAAAATTTGGGTTGGATTGATTTCAATACAAAACTTCCTGCTCCTTATTGCGATTATCCGGAATTCAATTTCTAAATTATTTTCCCCCTAGGCTTGAAACAGTTAAACAAATTACAATTTATTGAATAGAAACCCCGACAGGCCGTAAAAATCTGTCGGGGTTTCTATTTGTTTTCTGCGTATCAAAAAGCCTTCTCCTGCGGGAGAAGGCCATTAAATTTCTCTGCTAATTTTGCACGCACTTATGTCGGGTTTTTTTGCGGAATTATTTTATAAGATTTGCAAGTCTGTAATATTCTTCTGTGCGAGCCTTGAGAATAGCGCATCTTTCGTCCATCCATGCTTTCTTTTCTGCGGGGATAGCGGCAATCTCTTCTTCGGAAAGCTTGCCTTTATAGAGCTTATCGAGCGTGAGCGCGTCCATAATGTCAATATCGCAGATCTTGCCGTCGTTTTTGCAGATAACGATATTGGATTTGCCTGCGATAAGTCTTTCTGCGGCAGCAGCGCCCATTTCGGATGCTGTAAGTCTGTCTTCAAGCGAGGGGCAACCGCCGCGCTGTACGTGCGCAAGAACGCAGAAGCGTGTTATGATGCCCGTTTCCTTTTCTATCGTTTTTGCAAGCTTTTCGGCATAGCCGGGCAAGCCCTCGGAAACGATAACGATAATACCGCGTTTGCCGTTGAGGCGCTGTGTCTTGATGGTTTCTATAGCGGCTGCTTCGTCGAAGGGCACTTCGGGAATAGCAACGGCGGAAGCACCTACGGCAATACCCGTACGAACTGCTATATGACCTGCGTTTCTGCCCATAACCTCAATTACGTTGCAGCGCGCGTGGGATTCACACGTTGCGCGCAGACTGTCTGCCATTTCAACTACTGTGTTCATGGCGGTGTCGAAGCCTATTGTATAGTCTGTGGAAGTAACGTCTGCATCGATAGTGCCGGGAACGGCTACTGTGGGGATGCCGAGTGCGGAAAGCTTTGTGGCGCCCTGGAAAGTACCGTCGCCGCCGCAAACTATCATACCGTCGATGTTATTGGCACGGCAGATGTAGGCTGCGAGCTTCTGGTATTCGGGGTCTTTGAATTCATCGCATCTTGCGGAGTAAAGCACAGTGCCTGCTTCCGTAAGGATGTTGGAAACGCTCGTGGGGTGGGAAAGGTCGCGGAATTTGCCCGCAAGAAGGCCTGCGTAGCCTTCTTCGATACCAACGACCTGAATGCCGTTTGCGATAGCCGTGCGTGCAGCCGCACGAATGAAGGAGTTCATACCGGGAGCGTCGCCGCCGGATGTAAGAATAGCTATTTTTCTGATCTTATCCATTTTAATCACCTTTATTTTAAAATATTTTCAAAAATTTATTTTTCTATTGCTTTGTTATTTTTCTGTCTTTCCGCCGGAAAGGAAGTCCAAGGCTCTCGGCACAGAGTCCTTTGCCGTGCCCCAGGGCTCGTTATCGTAGCGGTAATCGAATTTTTTGCAGAACCAGCTAACATCCTCGTTAAGTGCATCTATATATTTTCGCTCTATGCCCTTTGCCACCTCGAAAAATTCGGCAAACTGCTTTTTGTCGAGCTCGCTTCTGCCGTATTGCAAAAGCTTTCTGTAATGGGGCAGGCAGAAGCAACGCTGATTTTTGAATTTTCTGCGGAAATCCTCGTCTGTTGCCCAAATATAGATGGTGTTGGAGTACATTTTCGTAAGCGAATATGCAATTTTGTTGCAAAGATAGCAGGAATCTGAAATGGTTTCTATCGCTTTTTCAGATTTTTCGCCTTTGCCGTCGAAAATCGGCTTTTTGAAAACTCTGTCGTTGACCTCTGCAATATGGCTTTCCAGAATGAGCGCAAGGCCCAAGCGGTTGCCCTTTTCGTAGATCCTGTTGAAGTGGTTGCGGCAAAAGCCTAGCCTGTTGGTTTCTATGCGGATGTCGGGCTCCATCATAGCTGCGCCCATTACCGCCTCCAGCGCGTTGTTTTCCAGCATTTCATAAAGCTCGCAGAAGGGGCAGGTGGGGGTTTCGCTTTCTTCGGTTTTGTCGAAAGCCTCGTTTATCGGTATAGTGTATATGGTTTCCGGCATAGCCTACTCCTATCAGTCGAGCTCGAGCTCGGCGTAGTAGGGGAGATGGTCGGAAGCTTTGCTCTGCGGTATCTCTACCTTCGTAACCTTGAATTCTTCGGAAACGAAGATGTAGTCTATGCGAATACCCTTGCCGCCGTTGATTTCTTTTTCAACGAGAGCTGACAGGTCAAAGCGGGAGGGGAATGTTCTTGCTTCCTGGTCGGGGTATACAGAGAAAGTATCTGTAAGAAGCTCGTAAAGCCCCTTGATTTCGTCTATACGGTTGTATTCGGGCTTAACCGCGCCGCCCCAAACGTTGAAGTCGCCCATTATGATTATCGGGCGTGTTCTTTCTTTAATAAATTTTGTGAGCATTTTCATCGTTTCGGCACGTTCTGTTTTTGCAAGGCCGAAGTGTGTAACGAGAACTTCTATTTCTTTGCCCTCTATAAGCACGATATTGCGGAAAATACCGCGCGTTTCGTAGTATGTGGGCTCGGATTTATCCTCGGGGTCGGGAACCTGAAGCGCTTCGGACAAAAGAATGGGGTGCTTGGAAAGGAAAGCGTTGCCGTAGCTGCCGCGTGCGCCCGGTCTGCCGAGCTCTGTGGCTCTGCCAAAGCGGTTTTCATAGGGAATACCCGTGGCTTTTGCAACGTCTGCCGCCAAATTGATATTGCCGCTTCTGGGGTGATTGAAGTCAATTTCGTTAAGGCCTACTATATCGGGGGAGTATGCCGCTATAACTTCGCCGCACGCTTCGGGGCGGATCGTTTTTGCGGGAAGCTCTCCGCGGTGGTCTCTGCCGCCTGCGATATTATATGTCATAACCTTGAGTTTCATAAAAAACACTCCTTTATTCTATAAAAATGTTATACGAGAATATTTTACCACTTCTTGCGTAAAAATTCAATAACATTCTTGAAAGTAACTGTGGTTTTTTTGTCGATTTTTGTAAAAACATACTTTTATGCACAAAATCCCGTTTAATTCCTCATTCCACACTCTGCATTCAGCATTCTGCACTCTGCACTCTCCCCCTCTTGACAAATCGCGCGAAATATCGCATAATATAATCACTTGATAATTAACTGTACAAAGGCAGAATCTTATGGAAAAAGAAAAATATATTGTGAATTTCGGCAAAACCGAATACGGCGCAGATTACACCCTGCTTTCGGGCGTGCCGTATTTTTCTGCGGTGCAGACATTCGATTGCGGGCAGTGCTTCCGTTTCGGCGAAACAGACGGCGGCGTGCAGGGCGTGGCGTTCGGCAGGCTCATTCGTATAGAGCAGGAGGGCGACAGCGTAAAGCTTATAGGCGTTTCTGAAAAAGATTTTTTCGGGGTTTTCGAGCGTTACCTCGGGCTTTGCGAGGATTACGGCGCGGTGCGCGAGGATATAGGCGCGCATATGGGCGCATACGGCGACGTTATATATAAGGCGATGGAATGTGCAAGCGGCATACGCATTTTGCACCAGGAGCCGTGGGAGGCGGTGGCTTCCTTCATTATTTCACAAAACAACAATATTCCGCGCATTAAAAAAATTATAGAAAATATGTGCACGGGGCTGGGCGAGCCCTTTGTGGGGTTCGATGGCAAAACATATTATGCTTTCCCCACGGCAGAGGCTGTGCTCGCCGCAGGCGAGGCAGGGCTTGCGCCCTTTAAAATGGGTTTTCGCGCGCGCTATCTTACAGATGCGGCGAAAAAGCACCTTTCGGGCGAGGTGGATTTCGGATATATCGAAAAAGCGAGCGCCGAGGAAGCGCAGAAAATGCTTATGAGCATATGCGGCGTGGGGCCTAAGGTTGCCTCCTGCGCGCTTCTCTTCGGCTTTCATAAGCTGGAGTTTTTTCCCGTGGACGTGTGGATAAAGCGCGTGCTGGCGAAATATTATCCGCAAGGCATAGACATAAGCACGCTCGGCGCATACGCCGGCGTGGCACAGCAATACTTATTTTATTATGAAAGATATATGGGAGGAGAAGAATAATGGCAATAAGACCTCAGGACACGGTGGTGGCATACCGCTGCCCCGCGTGCGGCAAATCCGTTATAAGCGTTACGGGCGTTTTCGCGCTCACGGGCGATATGATAAAGCTTAAATGCGGCTGCGGCGAAAGCGAGCTGCTTATGAAGAACGAGGGGTTCGATAAAGTGCGCCTCACGCTGCCTTGCCTTTTCTGTGCGCACCCGCACCAGGTGGTTATTTCCAAGGAGGTGCTCGCAAATAACGAAATTTTTTCCTATGCTTGCTCCAATTCGGGCGCGGAAATATTTTTCTCGGGTACAAAGGGCGAGGTGCTCAAGGCAATAGAGGAGGCAGACCGCGACCTTGCCGAGTTGATAGACGATACAGAGCTTGCACAGATCTACGAGCAGAACAGGGGCGAGGAAGAGGAAATGCTCTATAACGACGAGCACGTCAGGGATATGATTCTCTTCGTTCTCGGCGACCTCTGTGAAGAGGGCAAAATCGAATGTGACTGCCGCGAGGGCGGCGATTTCCTCGTGGATAACGAAATAGGCAAGGTGCGCATAATGTGCAAAAAATGCGGCAAGCGCCGCGAATATTTCTGCACGGAGAATATGGAAACGCGCGACCTTTTCGATGCCATGAAGATCAAATTGGTGTAAAAAAGAGAGGCTTACGCTCCTTCTCATAAGGAAGATTACAATTTGTAGGGACCGGCGTCCTCGACGGTCCTTAATACACACATAAAAATCGGCGGAGAACTTGTTTTCTCTGCCGATTTGTGTTATAATTGAGCTAACAAAAAAGCCTACCTCCGAGAGGGAGGTGGCACGGTGTAGCCGTGACGGAAGGAGACTGCGTGACTTTAGATTTGTACTGACTTCATTGTAACGCGCTCTCCCTCACCCTACTCCGTCGGAAGCGTCTCGCTGCGGCTCGGTCACGCTCGGGCTCTGACACGCCCCCGGCGTGTAATTCACTACCCTCGCGTCGCTTCGCTACCTCCCGGAGGGAACCTTTGGATGCGCAAAACCGCAGGGGTATGGGCTTTGCCCGATGCCTTTGTATAACAAAGGCGAAACTGGTGATAAAGCAGAACGATAAATTAGAATTTGGAGGGTTATTCAGTAATGGGAGATTTCATCGTTGCAATTGCACTTGTTATGGTTTCGTTATTTTTATTTATTTTGAGCATCCGCTCTTTTCTGGAAAAAGGATTTCTGTTTAATAATGCCTATATTTATGCATCCAAAAAAGAACGGGAAACAATGAATAAAAAGCCCTATTATCGTCAGACTGCAATTGTGTTTTTTCTTATGGGTATTACATTTTTGCTTATAGGATTTGCAATACTTTTTGATGCTGGCTGGATAACTTACATTGCTAGAGTGGTTATCATAATCATACTTATTTATGCCATTACTTCCAGTATCGCAATTGAAAAAAGCAAGAAGCAGAGATAAAATGCCGTCCAATTCCAATTTATCGAACATAATAAAACAATCGCCGGCAGATTTTCTGTCGGCGATAATTATTTGTTTACAGCGTAGCAAACCTACGTACCATAAGCAAACATCCTTATGAGAACCCGACTTTTGCCTCTCTTTTTTTTATTGGCGCTATATCCCGCTCATCGGGTTTTGCGAAAAGCTGACCGATGCGCGCCCGCCCGTTTCCTCTGCGAAAGCCGCGGAAAGTGCGCGCGCGCCCGATTCGCTGCTTTTTGCCAGCAAAATGTAATTGCCGTATTGCATGAAAACCGCCGTTTTGGCAGGGTCGCAGGGTGCCCAATCGTAGCTCGCGCGCATTTCCTTGTATATATCCTCCGCACAGGGGGCGTTTTTTGCCACAACTATGCAAAGGCTTTGCGCCGCAGAAAGCTCTTCGGGGCGGAAAATTCGAGCTTCCGCCACTTTTTGGCGGAAGCTTTCTTCGCTTATTCCCAAAATATAGGCGCTTTCGGGCGCCAGTTCTTCCTCGCTCATATGACCAGTGTCTATGCCTGCGCGCGAATATGTGCGGAAGGCTATATCGTGTGCGCTGCCGCGAAGCTCTGCCATTTGCTTTCCGCAGGAAACCAGCGCGAAGAGAAGCATGGCAAAAAAAGCTGCCAGGAGCGCGTATTTTTGGTTGTTATCGTTGTTGTACAAGAAAAACCTCCGAAAGAAAAATTTTTGCGTTTGCGTATATTTACTATTTGCGGCGCAGAGGTTTTTTATGCAAAAATATATTGTATTTTAACGAAAAATGTGGTATTATATTATAGTAAAAAAACAGATTTTTTCCCGAAATACAGTTCGGGCTTTATATATGAAAGGTTTTATTTTTATGCATCACAGAGTGGCAAAACCCGAAAATAATATAGAAATAACTTACACCTGCTCGGGCAAGAAGGAATATGCTGCGGGCGAGGAATTTTGCGGCACGAAGCTGCCGTTTGAAATGTTCTTTTCCGTGGAAAAGGGCAAGGTATCATTCACGTTCGGCGAGCAGACTATAGCCTGCGCAGAGGGCGAGGCTGTGCTTATGCCCTGCGATACTGAATATGTTATAAGAGCAGAGGGGGAAGCCGCGCTCGGCTTCGTTGGCTTCGAGGCGCGCATATTCACGGTTTTGCGCATACTTTCGCTTTTCGACTACCCATTGTTTTTCGGCGCGGAAAGCGGCATATACACGGCATGCAAAAAAATTTCCGATATGGGAGAGATAAGTGAGTTTACAAACTCTCGCTTGGAAAACGCCATAAAAACGGTTTCCTTGCTCTATACTTCCGTTTCGGAAATAACGGAAAAGAGCCTGCCGCTTAAAACAGGCGAAAGCATGATGAACAATTTTGCCTCCTTTGCCGACGTGCTTTCACATATAGGCACGCATCTGGCAGAAAACGTCATGCAGGAAACTCTGGCGAAAATAGCAGAGCTTTCGCCCGATTCCTTCTACCGTCAGTTCAAAAAGGTGATAGGCGTTTCCCCGAAGGATTATATAATTTCGGAGCGTCTGCGCCGCGCGCGCGCCATGTTCGTGCTTACGGAGCTTTCCGTGGGCGAGGTTTCCGCCGCTGTGGGGTATGATAACCAATTCTACTTCAGCGGTCTTTTCAGCAAGCGCTACGGCGTTTCCCCCACGGGGTACAAAAAGAGCGTGGAGAGAATAGTTTAAGAGCGCGGAGTGCAGGTTTCTCTTGACAAATTTCACGTGCGGCGTTATAATAAACATATCGCATATGCGAAAAATAAAATATTAACAGAAGAGTAAAAACACGGGCGTGAAGTGCCTACGGGACGGGGAGTTGCCGGTTGGACGAAAGCTTATGCTGCGGTTCGTGTTTTGCATCCCGCTTCGTAAGGAAAAAAAGATGTTCGCCGCGGCGTAAAATTCGGCGTATACCTCTTTTCCCTTGCAAAAAGCAGGGAAAGGAGGCTTTTTTTATGAAAAATCAAACAAATCCGGAAAAACAAGCTCGCCTGCGTGCCGGGGGTATAGCACTTTTCGGCAATCTGCACGTTATGGTGATTTCCGCGCTGCTTTCCGCGCTTTCCATAGTGCTGGGAAAATACCTTGCCATAAACCTTGGCGAAAGCGTGCGTATAAGCTTTGAAAATCTGCCCGTTTTGATGGCAGGTATCTTCTTCGGCCCTGTAATAGGCGGTGTGGTCGGTGCTGTTTCCGATATTGTGGGCTGCTTTATGGTCGGCTATGCGCTGAACCCAATTATAACGGCAGGTGCGGCGCTTATAGGCATCGTATCCGGTGCAATAGGAATGTACGGCTTTAAAAGCCATGCGGATTGGCGCAGAACACCGCGCATTTTTGTGCCCGTTATGCTCGCGCACGTTGTGGGCTCTATGTGCGTGAAAACAATAGGCATGATGGTGTACTTCGGCACGCCCGCCGCCATACTTTTCGTGCGCGTGCCGCTTTATATAGTTATCGGAATTTTAGAGGGGTATGTGGTTATGCTCCTTTTCAACAATAAAACTTTCACAGGCGAGCTTAACAGAATTATAAACAAAAGGAAGGTACAGAAATGACGTACACAGAAGCTCTTGAATACATTCACTCCGTTTGCTGGAAGGGCAGTCGCCCCGGGCTCTCGCGCATAAGCGAGCTTTGCGCAAAGCTCGGCAACCCGGAGAAAAAACTGCGTTTTATACACGTTGCCGGCACAAACGGCAAGGGGAGCACCAGCGCTATGACAGCCGCCGTGCTCCGCGCGGCAGGCTATAACGTGGGCCTTTACACTTCTCCTTTTATTGTGCGTTTCAACGAGCGTATGCAGATAAACGGGCAGGATATACCCGATGCAGAGCTTGCGTCCGTTACAGAGTACGTTCGCCCCTTTGCGGAGACTATGGAAGATCTGCCCACGGAATTTGAGCTTATCACGGCAATAGCCTTCGTATATTTCGCAAATCACGGCTGTGATTATGTCGTTTTGGAGGCGGGAATGGGCGGCAGGCTCGATTCCACTAATATTATAGAGGCAGAAAACGTTGCCGTTTCCGTCATAACAGGTATTGCTATGGACCACACGGCGTTCCTCGGTGATACAGCAGAAAAAATTGCCGCAGAAAAAGCCGGCATTATAAAAGCCGGCGTGCCCGTTGTGTTCGGCGGTGCGCACACGCCTGTCGGCGCGAAGGCAGACTGCGAGGTGGACCCGCAGGCGTGCGCGGCGGTCATAGCGGCAAAGGCCAAGGAAATGGGCGCGCCCTACAGCGAATCCCACCCGGAAATGCTCGAAAATGTGAAGACGGATATTTTCGGCGCGGAATTTGATTTCGGCACATACAAGGGCTTGCATATTCCGCTTGCAGGCGTTTACCAGCCGTACAACGCCGCAACGGTGCTTGCCGTGCTGGAAGTTTTGCGCAAGCAAGGCGCAAATATAACCGAAGCGGCGGTAAAAGAGGGCTTGGCATCGGTAAAATGGCCCGGCAGATTTGAAATACTTTGCCGCTCGCCTCTCGTTATTTCCGACGGTGGGCATAACCCTGAGGGTATAGACGCCGCTGTGGAAAGCGCGAAAATATACTTTAAGGGCGATAAGATACAGCTTCTTTCCGGTGTTATGGCAGATAAAGATTACGCGCATATGGTGCTCCGTATGAGCGAGGTTGCGTGCCGCGCGTTTACCGTGCGCCCCGACAACAGCCGCGCGCTGGATTCGCGCGAGTATGCGAAGGTTTTCGTGCAGGGCGGTGTGCCTGCAGAAGGCTTTGCTACGGTCAAAGAAGCAGTTTTCGCGGCTATGGATGCAGGCAGAGAAAGCGGTAAGCCCACGCTGTGCCTCGGTTCGCTATATATGTACGGCGAGGTAAAAGCCGCTGTGGAAGAATATATAAAAATGCAGAATGCAGAGTGAAGAATGCAGAATTAAAAAGCAGAACTCAAAATGGGTTCTGCTTTTTTGTATTATTCTTATTCTACAACGACTCTCCAGCCGAACGGATCGTCTATTTTGCCGAGCTGGATGCCTGTAACGGTATCGTAGATCTTCTGGCTGAGCTCGCCTATTTCGCCGCCGTTGATGAGCATAACTTCGTCTTTGTAGCGGAGCTTGCCTACGGGAGAGATAACAGCCGCTGTACCTGTGCCGAAGATTTCTTCGAGCTTGCCTGCAGCCTGCGCTTCGAGGAGCTCGTCTACGGAAATTTTGCGTTCTTCAACGGGAACACCCCAGTGCTTGCAAAGCTGGATAACGGAATTTCTCGTTACGCCGGGCAAAATGCTGCCGTTGAGCATAGGTGTAACCACAACGCCGTCGATTTTAAAGAAGATGTTCATAGCGCCAACTTCTTCGATGTATTTGCGCTCTACGCCGTCGAGCCAGAGAACCTGGGAGTAGCCTGCATCGTGCGCTTTAACCTGTGCCGCAAGGCTGCAAGCGTAGTTGCCGCCTGTTTTTGTAAAGCCCATACCGCCGCGAACCGCGCGAACAAACTCGTCTTCTATCCAAATGCCAACGGGTGCAAGGCCGCTTTCGTAGTATGCGCCGCTGGGGGAAAGAATGATGATAAAGAGGTACGTTTTGGAGGGGGCAACACCGAGGAATGCGTCTGTTGCGATTATAAAGGGGCGGATGTAGAGGGATGTGCCGGGGTCTGTGGGAATCCACGCTTCGTCAACCTTTACGATAGCTTTAACAGCTTCGATGAAGTCTTCTACGGGGAGTTCGGGAATGCAAAGACGTTTATTTGTATCATTTGTACGCTTTGCGTTCATATCGGGGCGGAAAAGGCAAGTTTTGCCATCGTCCGTCTTGTAAGCCTTCATACCTTCGAACATTTCCTGGCCGTAGTGGAAGACCATGGAGGAAGGGTCGAGGGAAAGGTTCTGGTAGGGCACGATGCGCGCGTCGTGCCAGCCCGTGCCTTCGGTGTAGTTCATCATAAACATATGGTCTGTGAAGATCTTACCGAAGCCGAGCGCTTCGCCCTTTGCGGGGATTCTTTTGGGTGTGGTCGTTTTTTCTATTTTGATGTTAAGCATTTTAATACACTTCACTTTCGTTATTTAAGATATTCAATAACCTTCGCCGTTGCTTCCGTGCAGGAAAGGGGTGTTGCATCGGAAGCGCCGAGAATGTCGCCCGTGCGCCAGCCGTCGTTGAGCATATCTTCGATCGCCGTTTCGATAGCAACGGCTTCTTTTTCAAGACCGAAGGAGTAGCGGAGCATCATTGCCGCGGAAAGGATAGTTGCGATGGGGTTTGCCTTGTTCTGCCCCGCGATGTCGGGCGCGGAGCCGTGGATAGGCTCGTACATACCGCATGTTGTGTCGCCGAGAGAGGCAGAGGGGAGAAGGCCGATAGAGCCTGTAATCTGGGAGCATTCGTCGGAAAGAATGTCGCCGAACATATTCGTTGTTACAACAACGTCGAACTGTGCGGGGTTTTTGATAAGCTGCATTGCCGCGTTATCTACGAGCATATCCGTGCATTCAACCTCGGGGTACTGCTCTGCAATGCGGTGAACCGTTTCTCTCCAAAGTCTGGAGCTTTCGAGAACGTTTGCTTTGTCTATGCTTACGACTTTCTTTCTGCGGAGCATAGCCGTTTTAAAGGCAACGTGTGCGATTCTTTCGATTTCCATAACGCTGTATGCTTCCGTATCGTATGCTTCGTGGCCGTATTTGCCTTCGCGTCTGCCGCGTTCACCGAAGTATATGCCGCCCGTGAGCTCGCGTATCATAACGATGTCTACGCCGCGCTCAGCTACGTCCTTGCGCAAAAGGCAAGCGTCTGCCATAGCGGGGAAAAGCTTTGCGGGGCGGATGTTTGTGTAAAGACCGAGCGCGGAGCGAATGCCGAGCAGAGCCTTTTCGGGGCGTTTGTTACCGGGGAGCGTATCCCATTTCGGGCCGCCCACCGCGCCGAGAAGCACGCTGTCGGAGGCGAGGCAGCCGTCTACTGTTTCCTTCGGCAAGCCTTCGCCGCAGGCATCGATTGCCGCGCCGCCGATAAGATAAGGTGTGAATTTGAATGTGTGACCGTATATGTCACCTACTTTTGTGAGAACCTCGCAGGCGCTGTCGACTATTTCGGGGCCGATACCGTCGCCGCGGAGGAGTGCTATATTGTAATTCATTTGTATACCTCTGCTTATTTTATTTTGCCCTGTTTGATAGCTTCGATAAGGCCGCCTGCTTCAATTATGGAGTTGATGAAAGCGGGGAATGGCTCTGTTTTATACTGCTTGCCTGTTGTTGTGTTTGTGATAACGCCTGCCGTAAGGTCGCAGGAAAGCACGTCGCCTTCGGAAATTTCGTCTACAGCTTCGGGGCATTCAACTATGGGAAGACCGATATTTATGGCATTGCGGTAGAAGATACGCGCAAAGCTCTTTGCGATAACAACGGAAACCTGGCTTTCTTTGATAACGAGGGGTGCGTGCTCGCGGGAGGAGCCGCATCCGAAGTTGTAGCCTGCAACCATAATGTCGCCGGGAACAACGCGGGAAACGAAAGTGGGGTCAAGGTCTTCCATGCAGTGGGAAGCGAGCTCTTTTTTGTCTATGGTGTTGAGGTATCTTGCGGGAATGATAACGTCTGTATCTACGTTATCGCCGTATTTTATAACTTTTCCGTCGAAATTCATTTCTTCATAACCTCCCTCGGGTCTGCGATTTTGCCCATTACTGCGATTGCTGCTGCAACAGCGGGGCTTGCAAGGTAAACTTCGGATTTAACGTGGCCCATTCTGCCCACAAAGTTTCTGTTCGTTGTGGCAACAGCGCGTTCGCCTTCGGCAAGAATGCCCATATGGCCGCCGAGGCAGGGGCCGCAGGTGGGTGTGGAAACTATAGCGCCTGCTTTAATAAATGTAGCGAGATAGCCTTTTTCCATTGCTTCGAGGTAAATTTTCTGTGTTGCGGGGATTATAATAGCGCGCACGCCCTTTGCAACCTTTTTGCCTTCGAGTATTTTAGCGGCGATTTCGAGGTCGGAAAATCTGCCGTTTGTGCAGGAGCCGATAACCACCTGGTCTATCTTAACGTCGCCGCATGCGCCGATTTCACGTGTGTTTTCGGGAAGATGGGGGAAGGCAACCGTGGGTTCGAGCGCGGAAAGGTCTATTTCGTAAACCTCGTCGTATTCCGCGTCTGCGTCTGCCGCGAGAACAACGGGTTCGCCCGCGCCGGCATTCTTCATATATTCGAGTGTGAGGTCGTCAACCTCGAATACGCCGTTCTTTGCGCCTGCTTCTATAGCCATGTTCGCCATGCAGAGGCGGTCGTCCATGGAAAGGGAGTGCATACCCTCGCCCGTGAACTCCATAGAACGGTAGAGAGCGCCGTCTACGCCTATTTTGCCGATGATGTGGAGGATAACGTCCTTGCCCGAAACGTATTCGGGGAGCGTGCCCTTAAGCACGAATTTAATGGCGGAGGGCACCTTGAACCAAGCCTTGCCGGTTGACATGCCGCACGCCATGTCCGTAGAGCCTACGCCCGTGGAAAAAGCGCCGAGCGCGCCGTACGTGCATGTGTGGGAGTCTGCACCGATAACAACGTCGCCGCTCTTTACAAGTCCCTTTTCGGGGAGAAGCGCGTGTTCGATGCCCATTTCGCCAACGTCGTAGAAGTTGGTAATATCCTGCGCGCCTGCAAATTCACGGCACATTTTGCACTGCTCTGCCGCTTTAATATCTTTGTTGGGCGCGAAGTGGTCCATTACGAGGGCGATCTTTTCTTTGTTGAAAACGTCGCCGCCGAGCTTATTATATTCGCGGATAGCCACGGGGGATGTGATGTCGTTTCCGAGAACAAGGCTGAGGTTGGCGAGTATGAGCTGACCTGCGGAAACGCTTTCGAGCCCTGCGGCACGCGCGAGTATTTTTTGTGTCATTGTCATTCCCATTGTGAATTTCTCCTTGGTTTTTGAAAATGTTTTGTGGTTTGCCGTAGGGCTTACGTCTTGCCCCCGCTGTGCGCATGTTCTTTCTTCGGGAGGAAGAGATAAGTCCTACGGTTAGAGGGAGGGCGGCAGCCCTCCCCTTTATTTAAGACTTAAATGATTTTTTCGAGCGCGTTGAGGTAAGCGAGAATACTTGCCTCTACGATGTCGGTGGAAAGGCCGCGTCCGGAAACGAGGTCTTCCTCGCCCTCTACCTTGAGCTTAACGAGCGCTTCGCCGAGCGTATCCTTGCCTTCGGACACAGCGTTGATAGAGTATTTTTCAAGCGTGTGTGCAGGGGGATTTATAAGCTTGTTTATAGCGTTGTAGGAAGCGTCTACAGGGCCGTTACCCACAGCGGCATCTTCTATCTTCGTGCCGTCTGCCTTTGCGAGGCGAACCGTGCTTGTAGCGGAGAGAACGTTGCTTGCGTGAACGTAGAAGCGGTCGAGCTTGTATTTTGTGTTTTCTTCGATCTTCTTTTTGTGTCTTACGAGCGCGCGGAGGTCTGCATCGGAAACGGATTTTTTCTTGTCGCAGAGAACCTTGAATTTTTCGAAGCAATCGAGCAGCTCTTCATCGGAAAGGTCGTAGCCGAGGTCGTGGAGTCTTGCTTCAAACGCGTGCTTGCCCGAATGCTTGCCGAGAACGATCTTGTTTGTGGTGATACCTACGCTTTCGGGTGTCATGATCTCGTATGTCTGGCGGTTTGCGAGCACGCCGTGCTGGTGAATGCCGGATTCGTGCGCAAAAGCGTTTGCGCCTACGATAGGCTTGTTGAGCGCGGGTGTCTGACCGATGATGTTATATACGAGCTTGGAGGTGTTGTAGAGTCTGGTCGTATCGATACGGGGGGGATTTTTGTAAACGTCGGGGCGTGTGCGCATAGCCATTACCACCTCTTCCAGAGATGTGTTGCCCGCGCGTTCGCCGAGGCCGTTTATCGTGCATTCGATCTGCGTAGCACCGCCGAGAACGCCTGCAAGGGAGTTTGCTACGCCCAAGCCGAGGTCGTTGTGGCAATGAACGGAGAAATCTACCGTGTCGGAATTTTCAACGTGCTCGATAAGGTATTCGATAAGAGCGCGCATTTCCGCAGGTGTCGTGTAGCCTACCGTATCGGGAATATTTATTGTCGTGGCGCCCGCACGGATAGCCGTGTCTACCACTCTGGCGAGGAATGCGGGCTCGCTTCTCGTCGCGTCTTCTGCGGAAAACTCGATGTTGGAGCAGTAATTTTTCGCATATGCTACGAGCTTTTCCGTTTTTTCAAGCACCTGTTCTTCCGTCATACGGAGCTTGTATTCCATATGAAGGGGGGATGTAGCTATAAAAACGTGGAGTCTGGGGTCTGCAGAGCCGCGAACAGCTTCGTAAGCGGCGTCTATGTCTTTAATGTTGAGGCGCGCAAGGGAAGCAACAGAGCAATCGCGTACTGTATCTGCAATGCTCTTTACAGATTCGAAATCTCCGGGGGAGGAAATAGCGAATCCGGCTTCGATAACGTCTACCTTCAGCTTTTCAAGTGCGCGCGCAACTTCAAGCTTTTCCTGAAGGTTCATACTGCAGCCGGGGGATTGTTCACCGTCGCGCAGCGTTGTGTCGAAAATCTTAACCTGTTTCATATCTGTTTTCCTTTGAGTTTGGTATTTTTGCCTCCCTCGGGAGGGAGGCTTGCAGGGTTAGTCTATTTCTATTACCGCGCCTTTATCGGCAGAGCTTACGCTCTTTGCATATTTGCGCAGGTAACCTTTTATGTCTTTCTTGACCTTGAGGACAGTTTCCGCACGGCGAGCTGCAAGCTCTTCCTCGGAAACCTCGAGGTTTATCGAATAGTTCGGAATGTCTATGGAGATGATGTCGCCGTTTTTAACGTAGGCGATAGCGCCGCCGCTTACCGCTTCGGGGGAAACGTGGCCTATGGAAGCGCCGCGTGTGGCACCGGAGAAACGGCCGTCTGTTATAAGCGCAACGTCTTTATCGAGCCCCATGCCGCAGATGGCGGAGGTGGGGGAAAGCATTTCGCGCATGCCGGGGCCGCCTGCAGGGCCTTCGTAACGGATAACCACAACGTCGCCCTTCTTTATTTTGCCTGCGTAGATGTCTGCAATAGCTTCTTCCTCGCTGTCAAAGACAACTGCGGGGCCTTTGTGTACCATCATTTCGGGTGCTACGGCACTTCTCTTTACAGCGGCACCGTTCGGTGCGAGAGAGCCGAAGAGCACGGCAAGACCGCCGTTTGCAAGGTAGGGGTTATCTATGGGGCGGATAACGTCGTAGTTTCTTACCTTTACGTCGGCTATATTTTCGCCTACCGTCTTGCCCGTTACCGTCATAAGGCTTGTATCAAGCAGATTTTTCTTTGTAAGCTCGTTCATAACGGCGTATACCCCGCCTGCCGCCTGGAGATCCTGCATATGGTGGTGACCTGCGGGGGCGAGGTGGCAAAGGTTGGGTGTGCGGTCGCTTATTTCGTTAACGTAGCGGAGGTTGAGGCTTACGCCCGCCTCTTTTGCTATGGCTGTGAGGTGGAGCAAGGAGTTGGAGGAGCAGCCGAGCGCCATATCTATCGTAAGAGCGTTTGTAAACGCCTTTTCCGTGAGTATGTCGAGGGGCTTGAGGTCCTCGTGTACGAGCTCGACCGCGCGCATACCTACTGTTTTTGCAAGGCGCAGACGCTCTGCGTATACCGCAGGTATCGTGCCGTTGCCGCGCAAGCCCATACCGAGCGCTTCTGTAAGGCAGTTCATGGAGTTAGCCGTGAACATACCGGAGCAGGAGCCGCAGCCGGGGCAAGCGTTGTTTTCATAATAATCGAGGTCGGCTTCCGTTGCCTTGCCGCTCTTGTAAGCGCCAACGGCTTCGAAAACGCTGTTGAGGTCCATCGCTCTGCCGCCCTCGTCGCAGAGGGAGAGCATGGGGCCGCCGGAAACGAAAATGGAGGGGATATTGAGTCGTGCCGCTGCCATAAGCATACCGGGCACGATTTTGTCGCAGTTGGGAATGAACACAAGGCCGTCGAAGCGGTGTGCCTTCGCCATGCATTCTATGCTGTCTGTGATGATCTCGCGTGTGACCAGAGAGTATTTCATACCCTCGTGGCCCATGGCGATACCGTCGCAAACGCCGATAACGTTGAATTCCACGGGTGTGCCGCCTGCCATAAGCACGCCGTCTTTAACACTGCGCGCTATGTTCTGCAGGTGGATGTGGCCGGGAACTATTTCGTTGAAGGAGTTAACGATACCGATAAGAGGCTTTCTTATCTGCGTATCGGTGTACCCCATCGCTTTGAAGAGAGAACGCTGGGGCGCGCGTTCCGCGCCCAGCTTCATTTCGTCGCTTCTCATTTTGTGAGGTCTCCCCAGTTCATCTTTTCGCGGAGCTCTTTGCCCACTTCTTCCATCTGGCAAGTAGCTTCCTGACGGCGGCGAGCATTGAAGTAAGGTCTGCCTGCCTGGTTCTCAAGGATCCAGTTGCGAGCAAAGGAGCCATCCTGGATTTCGGAGAGAACCTTCTTCATTTCTTTCTTTGTTTCTTCTGTGATCACGCGGGGACCAACTGTGTAGTCGCCGTATTCTGCTGTGTCGGAAATGGAGTAACGCATAAAGGAGAAGCCTTTTTTGAAGATGAGGTCTACGATGAGCTTCATTTCGTGGATGCATTCGAAGTATGCGTTTTCGGGCTTGTAGCCTGCTTCTACGAGTGTTTCAAAGCCTGCTTTCATAAGTGCGCAAACGCCGCCGCAGAGAACTGCCTGTTCGCCGAAGAGGTCTGTTTCTGTTTCTTCTCTGAACGTTGTGTCGAGAATACCTGCGCGAGCGCCGCCGATAGCGTGTGCATAGGAGAGAGCGAGGTCGTGTGCGTCGCCTGTTGCGTCGTTTTCAACAGCTACGAGGCAGGGAACACCCTGGCCGAGTGTATACTGGCTTCTTACTGTGTGACCGGGGCCTTTGGGGGCGATCATAACAACGTTAACGTCCTTCGGAACAACGATCTGACCGAAGTGGATGTTAAAGCCGTGTGCGAAAGCGAGTGTCATACCTGCGCGGAGGTAGGGGGCGATGTTCGTTTTGTAGATAGCGGCCTGTTTTTCGTCGTTGATAAGGAACATAACGAAATCTGCCTTCTGAACTGCTTCGGGAGTGTTGTAAACTTCGAAACCGTCTGCTTTAGCAACCTCTGCGGATTTAGAGCCTTCGTAAAGACCGATGATAACGTTTACACCGGAATCTCTCATGTTCTGAGCGTGAGCGTGGCCCTGGCTGCCGTAGCCGATAACGGCAACGGTCTTTGCCTTGAGAAGTTCGGGGTTGCAATCTTTTTCATAATACATAGTAGCCATAATATTGTTCTCCTTTGGTTTTTGAGTAAAATTTTTATATATTGAATATGGTTAGAATATAAATGTGCGTATTTTAATCTATGGAAATAACGTCGTGAAGCTTGCCGAGCTGGCGGAGCATCTGCGTGTGCGCGTAATCGTCGCCGTACGCCACGATGGTCATTTCGGAAACCATGGGGTCTGCCGTTTCGTGAACCTCCAGCGAGCTTATGTTAAAGCCGCGGCGCGCGAAAAGCTCGGAAATGCGAACCAGAACGCCGAAACGGTTTACAACGGAGAGGTGAAGCTGAATTTTATCCATTTTGTGCCTCCTTAGGAAAGAATCATATTTTCTATAGCGCCGCCGGGAGGTATCATCGGGAGCACACGCTCGTCCATATCGATAGCGCAGTCTATTATCACGGGGCCTGCGTTCTTAACAGCCATTTTCATAGCCATGTTAAGCTCGTCTACCGTGGAAACAGAGAAGCCGGAAGCACCGAACGCTCTTGCGAGCGCGGGGAAATCTGTTTTTCTTTCGAGTGTTGTTTCAGAGAAGTGGTGGTTGTAGAAAGCCGCCTGCCACTGGCGCACCATGCCGAGCACGCCGTTGTTGAGCACTACCACTATAAGCGGAAGCTTCTGGGAAACAGCAGTCGCCATTTCGTTGAGGTTCATGCCGAAGGAGCCGTCGCCTGTGAAGAGCACGGTGCGTTTGCCCGTTGCTATGCACGCGCCGATAGCCGCGCCCATGCCGTAGCCCATTGTGCCCAGACCGCCGCTTGTCATAAACGTGCGGGGCTTTTCGAAGCAGTATTTCTGCGCTGTCCACATCTGGTGCTGGCCAACGTCTGTGGCAACGGGGGTGTCGTCGGGAAGATAGGAATTTACTGTTTCTATAACCTGGTAGGGGGTGAGCGTGCCTATCTGCGCCGCGGCGTTTTCTTTTTCAAACGCTTTGATAGTGTTTATTTCTTCCCACCAAGCGGGGTTTTTCTTTTCTGCAACTTTTGCTATAATGCGTGCGAGCGCATCTTTTACGTCGCCGCGGATGCCGAGGTCTACTTTTACGTTTTTGTCGAGCTCTGCCGCGTCTACGTCTATGTGGATTATCTTTGCGCTCTTGCAGAATTTTGCAACGTTACCTGTCGCTCTGTCAGAGAAGCGCGCGCCGAGCGTTATAACGAGGTCGGCATCGTTTTTTGCTTTGGATGCGGTGAAGCAGCCGTGCATGCCCGTCATACCGAGCTTTTTCGGGTGGGAATCGGGAATAGCCGTAATACCCATTATGCTGCAACCCACAGGGGCATCTATTTTTTCGGAAAGCTCGCAAAGCTCTGCTTCCGCACCTGCGGAAATAATGCCGCCGCCGCAGTAGATATAGGGCTTTTTGCTTTCGGCGATGAGTTCTGCCGCTTTTTCTATAAGCTCTTCCTCTGCCTTGGGCATATCGAATGGGGCTACCACGGGCACGGGCTCATATTCCGCTGTGCTTATCTGCACGTTTTTGGGAATGTCTACGAGCACGGGGCCGGGTCTGCCGGATTTTGCTATTTTGAAGGCTTCTCTTACAGTGTCTGCAAGCTCTTCCGTTTTCGTTACCATAAAGTTGTGCTTCGTAACGGGGATCGTTATGCCGACAATGTCAACCTCCTGGAAGCTGTCGCGGCCGAGAAGGCTGCAGGGTACGTTACCCGTGATAGCAACCATGGGAACGGAATCAAGCATGGCTGTGGCAAGACCTGTAACAAGGTTTGTGGCTCCGGGGCCGGAAGTGGCGATAACCACGCCGACCTTGCCCGTAGCTCTCGCATAGCCGTCTGCCGCGTGTGCTGCGCCCTGCTCGTGAGCTGTGATTACGTGCTTGATTCTGTCGGATTTGAGGTAGAGAGAATCGTAGATGTTGAGTACCTGACCGCCCGGGTAGCCGAAAACTACGTCTGCGCCCTGCTCTATCAGAGTTTCAACAAGTATGTCTGAACCTGTGATTTTCATAGTTCCTCCTGAATGGTACTGAGTTTGGTTTAGGAAAAAATAACAAAGACCTATGGTTAAAAGCTAACCATAGGCCGAAAGATTCTAAAAATCCATATTTACGGAAAGCGTCTAACGGTGAAAATTCCCACTCCGTAAAAAACAAACGTTCACTCTTTGCAAACCACAGCACAACTTTTAACGCTATTCTGAACCATACCGATAGATAGGACGATAGCGCAAATAATTATGCAGTTGATCGCATATGCGTAGAACATTTTATTTCTCCTGTGAAATACCTGAAAATTCAATATTTTTGATTACCATTTAATATATCAAAAGTGACGCTAAAAGTCAATAGCTTTGCGGCGTTTTTTTGTAAATTTTTTTATGATTTTTGATGTTTTTCTGAAATAATATGTAAAAAAGGTAAAAAGTGGGCGGCTTTTTACCTTTTGAAAAAGTGTTTACTTTTCAAATCCTACGAGCATACCGCCCTCTTCGGCGTAGAAGCTGCAGAGCCCGCGGCACGTATCCGTTTCGACGAAGGCAGAGGAGTATTCGTTTTTTATGAGCTCGCAGAGCGTGATTGCGGCGCTTTCGTTGTTGCAGTGAGCTATCTTAACTCTGCCGCCAGCAAAGCCTTCTTTTTTCATATGCTCTAAAACTGCGGCAACACCTTTTTTTGCGCCGCGGTATTTGCCGAGCTGCTCCAGCGTGCCTTCTGCGCTTGCTTTGCCTACTACGCGTATGCCGAGAACGGAAGCGACTTTAGCCACGATAGGGTTTACTCTGCCGTTGTTTGCAAGGTTTTTGAGCGATTCAAGCATAAACATAAGCCCCGTGCTTTTTGTGTATTCACAAACGCTTTCGCAAACTTGCTCAAAGCTTTTTCCCTCTATAATTCCTTCTTCTATTTTTTCTGCCGCCAAAAGTATTTCGGGGCCTGTGGAAAGGGAATTGAGCACGAAAACATTTCTGCCCGGGTACATTTCTTCGTATTTTTTCTTTGCCGCACAAGCGGAGTTGTAGGAGCCGGAAAGAGAACCTGTTATGGTGATGCAGAAAATATTTTCCGCATCTCCGAATGCTGCCAGAAATTCTTCGGGGTTGGGGCAGGAGGTGGAGGATCTGCCGGAATATGCGCGCAGATCTTCTATCATTCCTGCTACATCGAGCTGTTCGTTATCCGTATATTCTTTTTCGGAGGTTATTATTTTAAGAGGTACGAGCTCTGTGGGTATTTCACGAAGATGCGGAGTATCTGCGGAAGAATCGAGTACGATTTTTGTGTTGAGTGCGTTCATGCAATTTATCTCCTTGCGTTTTTTTCTTACAGTAAAATTGTACCGCGCTTTTTCGCTAAAAGTCAATCTACGAAGTGCTTGCACGGCGTTTTTCTGCTCTATCCTCTGAAAACAGCGACTCTACGGAGAGTAGAATTTGCGGTAGAGTGCGATTTTTGCGCGCAAAGCGTTGCAAAACGGAGGAAAATATGCTACAATAAGCGCAAGAGGTGATATGTAATGATAACGATCGATAACGGTATACTTTCCCTTTCCGTAGAAGAAAAAGGTGCGCAAATGCGCTCGCTTTGCGATAATGCCACAGGCAGAGAATATCTTTGGCAGGCAGACCCCGATGTCTGGGCAAGGACCGCGCCCATACTTTTCCCCGCGGTGGGCAAGATGCATACGGACGGATATATTTACGGCGGCAAAAGATATGAAATGCCCAAGCACGGCTTTGCGCGCGATGCAAAGTTTGCCGTGGAAAAACTGCGTGAGGATTACCTGGAGCTCGTATTTGCTCCCGATGAAAAAATAAAGGCAAAATACCCATTCGATTTTGAATTTGCGGCGAAATTTGCTCTGGACGGCAGGGCGCTCGTTTTTGCTTACGAGGTGGAAAACAAAGGCAAAGAAACGATGTATTTCTCGCTCGGAGCGCACCCGGGCTTTAATATAAGCTTTGGCGATAAAATAGTTTTCGGTAAAAAAGAAAACCTCACCGCGCTTTACTATAACGAGGCAGACAGGCCCAACCCCGACGCCGCGCCCGTTGTGATGAACGGAGAGGACACGCTTACGCTTGCAAAAGAGTTTTTTGCCCCCGGCTCGCTTTGCTTCCCACCCGTTGAATCTGAAAGCGTTTCGCTTAAAGATGCACAGGGCAAGGAATATTTGCATATGCAGTTTGGCAAAGTGCCGCATCTTTGGCTTTGGGCGAAGGCAGGTGCGCCTTACGTTTGCATAGAGCCGTGGCACGGTGCAGACGAAACCGTCCCCGTGGAAACGCTTTGCGATAAAAAGGGAATAGTGGCGCTTGAAGCAAGCAAAAAATTTGTTTTTGAAATAAAAATAGAGGTTTAAAATAAAAAGCCGTCGCAAAGGTTGGTTCTCATAAGGAAGTTTGATTTCTACTTGTAGGGACCGGCGTCCTCGACGGTCCATTAAGCCATAATTGCATTGCAGAAGACAAAGATTAACCCCGACAGATTTTTGAACGCTCTGTCGGGGTTTGTTATTCAATAAATTGGAATTTGTCATTTTGTAACACACCAAATAGCTAATGGCACATAGCAGCTCACTAATACGAGTCTTTGCCAAAGACCGCCGTATCTCAAAATAGTATTTGCGAATTTTTCTTTCTCCCCCATAATGAAGAAGCAGAAGAACAAGAACGTTGCAATAAAGCTAACAAGCGAGATCGCTCCCATAATTATATCTCCCGCTTGAAACTGCATTATTGCCAAGAGCAATGGTACAGCAATTAATGTCATAAATCCGATCGCAGAAGCACCGCCGTGAATTTTAGTCAGTGCATCCTCGTCTTGTCTGTTCTCGTTCAATGGACAAAAGCCCGAAATAATCTCACAGCCGATACCGTATATTGCAAGTAATATCCATATTGCGATTGCCAAGCCACCGATTTTTTCTTGATACAACGCATACGGAGCAATACAGAAAACGACACCCGAGAGTATGCACCACACATTGTAAATCCACTTCACAGGACTTTGCCGTGAGCCCAGTACCGAGAGTGCCATTTCTTTATGCTTATAGTTTGGATAAAAATGCGCAAGCAACAATGGTAGTAGATTATCTGCTACCAAAATAATAATCCATAATATTTTCATGTATTTCACCTCGCCAAATTCTTATTTATCCTTCTGTTTATCGCCAGTTTCGCCTTTGTATTACAAAGGCATAGGGCAAAGCCCATACCCCTATTGTTGTGCGTAACCTAAGGCTCCCTCCGGGAGGGAGCTGGCGCCGTAGGCGGCTGAGGGAGAGCGCGTTACAATGAAATTAGTACAAACCTAAAGTCACGCGGGCTCCTTCCGTCACGCTTCGCAGCGAACCCCCAAAGCTCATTTCATTCGCTTCGGGGAACCCCAGCCGCGTGCCACCTTCCTCCCGGAGGAAGGCTTTTTGCTTTCTCCCATTATAACACACATCGGCAGAGAAAACAACATCTCTGCCGAAAATTATGTGTCGCAGACCGTCGAGGACGCCGGTCCCTACAATTTTGTAAACATCCTTATGAGAATAAACCTAAAGACGGCTTTTTATATATGAAAAATATCAAAATATTGTAATCAATTCAAGAGCGAGATATGGATATAATTCACCAAAATGCATTAAAAAGATATTATCTGTTGACAAGCATAATAAATAAATTGTATAATAATTATAAAATATCTTGAATTTTGGAGGAAAAAATGGAGTATCTTTGGCTCATCGCGGGATTTGTGCTTCTTATAGTGGGCGCCGACATATTTGTGGAAGGCAGCTCCGCTATTGCAAAGCTTTTCAAAATCCCCACAATCATCATCGGTCTTACAATAGTAGCTCTCGGCACGAGTTTGCCGGAGGCATCTGTCAGCGTCAGCGCGGCACTTGCGGGAAGCAACGATATTGCCATAAGCAACGTTATAGGCTCTAACATTTTCAATTTGCTCGTGGTGCTCGGTGCGAGCGCGCTTATCTGCCCTGTTAGAGTGCATTCTGCATCCATCAAAAAAGAAATTCCTTTTTCCATTTTTGTAACTGTTGCGCTCGGTGCTCTTCTTGCTATAGGCATCTCTTTTGATACCGAGGCGGATGTGCTTATGGGTATGGAAATATTCGAGCATGCGGCGTTTACCTTGGGGATTGCGGGCGGTGCGATACTCCTTGTTTTTCTTGCCCTTTATATGTATTGGCAGATAAGAGGTGCACTTAAAGCCAGAAAGAAAGGAAAAATTGTAGACGAGCCCGAGGACGAAAACAAAAAGATACCCACTATGATGGCTGTTGAAATGGTTATTCTCGGCATCGTAGGCATTATTATGGGCGGTAATATCGTTGTTGAAAACGCTTCAGTAATAGCCGCAAACTTTGGTATGAGCCAGACTCTCATAGGTCTTACGATAGTTGCAATAGGTACTTCATTGCCGGAGCTTGTAACGTCTATGGTTGCGGCAAAAAAGGGAGAAAGCGATATTGCGCTCGGCAATGTAATAGGTTCAAACGTATTCAACATCGTATTTATACTTGGCTTCAGTGCGATTATTTCGCCTATGACGGTAGATGTGCTTGCTATATACGATACGCTCGTTCTGCTTGCGGTAAGCGTTCTTACACTTGTTTTTGCGAAAACAAATAAGCGTTTTTCACGTTCGGAAGGCGCTGTAATGCTTGCGATATATGCAATATACTTTGTTTACGCTATTTTGAGATAAACAAAAGATCCCAAAGACCGATCAAAAGGTTTGTGGGATCTTTATTTATGTAATAGGCAATTGCGCGCAAATCGTGCGCAATTGCTTGTTCAAAAAAAGTTTTCCTTATACAAAAATGCCCGATTTTCGGGCATTTTATAGTTGCCGAAGGCAACTTTTTTATATAGGCAGAAGAAAGAACAAAAAAGGCTCCCTCCAGGAGGGAGGCTATAACAATACACAGGGTACGCCCATACCATTATTTTGTTTCTTCGATAAGAACATCACGCTTTTGCCTGTGGGATTTTTATAGGAAGAAAAAGAAGGGGTAGATATCTATTTTGCGTTACTTTTATCATTATATATATAACGGGGCATCGCTATCGGGATTCAACTCGCGGTTGTGGAATACAACGTTGTCTCTATTGTATCAAACCTCGATTTGTGATACAATGAATTCACAAAGGTGATGATGAATCGCAGGAGGTTTTTTATGGAACTCAAAATCGGAGAAAAGATTGCAAAACACAGAAAACTTAAAGGCTATACGCAAGAACAACTAGGAGAATTTTTGGGGGTCTCGGGACAAGCCGTATCGAAATGGGAAAACGGCGGCGTTCCGGATACGTATTTGCTGCCGAATATCGCAAAAGTTTTGGGGGTGTCTGTTGATATATTGTTCGGAGTAGAGAAGAAGATATCCGATTATACTAAAGATGAGATACTTGATGATCTGTTTAAGTTTTGCCTTCAAAAGACCAATTGCAAAGAAGATAAAATTGATTTTTTTGAATTTATGTTTGAAACTATATGGACTTTGCAAAGCGCATATTTCGGGAACGAGAGCCGAACAATGTTAAAAGATATTATTGAAAAGAATAGCGGTAATCAGCAAATAACATCTCAAATCATCAACGACGAGGGAACGACATATCTATCGCTTGTGGAAAACTTTCCGTTCTTTTGTGCGGTCGGTGATACGCCCGAAATATCCAAAAAACTGTTGTCCGAAAAGAACTTTGCGGAGTTCTTCTCTTTGCTTGCTTCGGAAGAGGGAATGAAAGCAATAATCTTCACGCAAACCGCAACGGAAACAAGCCAATACACAGCGGATATGATTGCTAAAAAAATAGGGATCACACTTGAAAGCTTTCTTGAAGTTGAACCGTTGCTTGTTAAATACGGCCTATTGAATGAAGATAGCTTAACACTGGATGATAATGTGATCAAGGTATATCATAAATGGAGTAACCCCGAGCTTCGTCCACTGTTGATTATGGCATACCAATTTATCAATGCAAGACAGTGTTATTACGATTTCACTTGCAACAGAACCAAACCTTATTTTGAATACGAATAAGATATACCGCCGAGAATAACCGTAATTGGTCGCTCTCGGCGGTTGCTTGTTTAAATTATTTTTCGCCGCGAAGCATTGGGCGGCTGTTTTTATGGTTAAAACCGACCGTCAGAACACGGCAAATACGTGATTTTTCGCTTTTTCACGCTTCCAGCTGCTTGCCGAGAAAGGAAGCCGCTGTTTGAATAAGCTTTATTTCCGTTTCGCGGCCCGGGCATTCGCCTTTTGTTCCTTCGCCCGCAAGCGACATTACACAACCTATAACGTCACCCTCTGTGAAAATGGGCATGGCGCAGGATATGTGGCAGCTATCGTTTTCTTCTGTAGGATGGACCTTCTCTGCCGAATTTTCGTCGGTGTAAAGCGAGCGTGCTTCTATAATTTTTTCCAGGCTATGAGAATTTTTCTTTTCCAAAAATTCTTTTTTGGGCACGCCCGCGCACGCTATGATACAGTCTTTGTCGCATACGGCGACGGGCATGTTGCAGGTTTTATAGAGCGTTTCCGCATATTCTGCGGCGAAATCCATAAGCTCGCCTATGGGCGAATATTTTTTGAATATGACCTCGCCCTCTCTGTCTGTGTATATTTCCAGCGGGTCGCCGCCGCTGATAACGTTGACACGGAAAACCTTATCGCGCCTTTTTTTGGCGGATTGGGCTGCCACGGTGGAAAGCTCCTCTGCGGCTTTTTCGATATTTTCCGTGCCGAGGTTAAAATTTACGGCTTGCTTTTCTTTTTCGAAGTGTTCTATTTTACCCGTGCGCAGAAGCTCGTCTACGTCTGCCTTCAGCTTTATTTCTATGACATCCTCGTAAACGATTATCCTGTCGATGATAAGGTGCAGGTCGCGCTTGTCGAGCTTTTCCTTTTCGAGTATGTCGCTGAATATGTCGATGACCGTTCTTGCCACGCGGTTCACCTTCGTGATGGTGTTGGTGGTGTTTGCCACCATAGCGAGCTGATTTTCAAGCCCGTCTATGCGGTTGTTTGCTTCTTCTATGAGCGCGTCGTAGGTTTCTTCTATTATGCGTGCATCGCCCGATGCACGCGCAACGTCGCGTATTTTTTGGCGCATCATAACCTTTAGCTCGGCGCGTTCTTCCTCAATTTGCTTGCGCAGCTCGTCTGCGGCTTGCATTCCGCTTTCCGTCGTGCGCTTTTCGAAGTTCAGGTTCTCCTGCAAAATGCGGAGCATTTCGGCGGAATTATCCCTTACCTTGCGGATATACTCTTTTAAGAGGCTATCGAGAAAATCCACGCGGATGTGGTGCGAGGTGCACCCGGCCGTGCCCCTTACGTGGTAAGTTCCGCAGGTGTATGCGGGCGCGAGATTTTTGCGGCTCATAGCAAACATTGGCGAACCGCAATCGCCGCAGAAGAGGAAGCCGGAGTAGGTGTTGTCGTATTTTTTCACACCGCGATAGTTGCTTTTCGTGCGCTGTGCGAGCTGTTCCTGCGCTGTGGCAAACACTCTGTAATCCACTATTGCTTCGTGGTGGTTTTCAAATACGATATGCTCGCTTTTGTCCAGCTCCACATCGTTGCCGTTGATTTTCTTGCGGCGGTATTTGTGCTCGCGCAGCGTACCTATATAGAAATCGTTGTTGATTATTTCGGAAACGGTGACTATGCTCCACTGCTCGCGCACCTTACCCTTGTATTCGTCTCCCTGCGCCTCCTTGCGTGCGCGTTCGCACATTCTCGGCGTGGGGATGTGCTTGTCTGTGAGGTGGTTGGCTATTTTTTGGTAGCCCCAGCCGTCGATATAGAGGTCGAAAATAGTCCTCACCACCTCTGCGGCGGGCTTGTCCACCTCAAAGCTCATTTTTTTGGAGTTGGTCATAACGTACCCGTAGGGAACAGAGCATATCCACTCGCCCTTTGCCTGCCTGCTGGCGATAACGTCGGAAACCTTGCGGCTGGCATCGGTAACGGGCATTTCGTTCACGAAGAAGTAGAGCTTTATTTTCATCCAGTCGTCCGTGTGGTCCTGGTAATAGTCCACGCCGTCGCCTATGGCTATTATGCGTATATCGTGCTCGGCGATGTCCTCAAATTCTGCCAGCCCCTTGCCCGTGCGCCTCGAAAAACGGCTAAGGTCCTTTACGATTAGTATATCGTACTCGCCGCGCAGAAGCTTCGGGCGGAGCTTTAAATAATAATCTGGGCGTTGCTCAAAGGTATAGCCCGAATGGTCGCGGTCTTCATAGTAATCCACGTCGCTTGTGGGAAAATGGAGCTTACAGTAATCTCCGATAATAGCCTTCTGGTTTTCGATACTCGTGTTGTCCTTGTCGAGCTCAAGGTCAACTGAAATACGCGTATAGGCTGCTATTTTAAAACGCTCTAACAATATTGTATTCTCCTTTCAAAGGTTATTATGAACGGACATACTTTTGATTTTTACTGCTTGGCTTGTCCGGGATAGTTCTGAGCAGCTTTTTTGTTTCGAGTAAGGGGTTCAAGTATGTGCGTGTAAAATAAGTTAGATTGTTAAAGCCGAGATGTTCACAAATTTCACGCTTGCTTCTTGGTTTTGTGCAAAATTCCAAAATCATCTTAGTCACATCTTGGTCACTATCCTGGTCACTATCTCGGTTGCTGAGTGACTGAGATGAATAATTTATATTCTTTAAAATAACGAAGAATGATGAATTGGTAGAATGGAATGTGGGCTTGAATTCATCAGTATATCCGGGTAATCTTGCGGTTCCTTCTAGAATTTTCCTGAATCCGCTGCCTTGGCGTTCCATATATCCCAAGCGACCAAAAATGTCAGCGAGAATAGGGTTGCGACGTGTGGATGATACGTTAGATATATCTCTTTCTTGTATCAGTGTTCCGTCTGCCATACCGCCGGGGGAATAAATCGTTAGGCGGTCATCGTAAATATCAATATGGATCTCGCTTCCAAGCACTGTATAGTCGCGGTGAATAAGAGCGTTTACGAGTGCTTCAAAAACGCTTCGTTCACAGTAATCGGGCATTTCGATGCGAGAATTTGATGTTTTCTTCCAACGTGTTTTCATATTTCGCTTTACAAAGCCAATACCTTCATTAAGCAAGATTATCAAACTGCCGGAATATTCTGCGCTGTCCAGAGCGTCAATAACGCCTCCGCTTTTGTCAAGACCGTTCCAGCGTGTGCAGAACAATCGCGAATGGCGAATAGGAGAACTGTCTGCCAACAGTGCACCTGCATTTGTGAGTTTTCCGTTTTTATCACGCATTTCAAAGGAATCGAACAGCTTATCTTCCATACTGTTACCTGTCCAAGCTTTATATTGCTCGCGCATTTTAGAAAAAGCGTAATCCTTGAAATCATATTCTGAAATGAGTGCATCGTAGGTGAGATTCATTCCTTTTAAAAGCAACTGGTTTAACACGTAGTCGGGCGCAATTACGCTTTCATTGCCTATTCGGATATAGGCTTCTGTTATTCCGTCTGCTTTATAGTAATATGGCGTTGAGCGTCCTGGATAAACTGTAAGCACCAACAAGTCTTTTCCGTTTTCTTTTTCGGGGGTAAGAACAAAATTCGGAAAAGGCGTGATACGCTCTTTTATCAATCGGCTGATATTTTCTGCATCGCTTTGAATATTGTTGAGTCCAATAATGTTTTTATCATTATCAATTCCGAAAAACAGTGTGCCACCGATACCATTTGCAAAGGCACTGACGCTTTTGAGCCAACTCTTGGGCTTTTTTGTTTCCAATGCAACTTTAAAATCACATTCGGTTGCTTCTGCAATCCATTTGCCTATCATAAATTTTCGTCCTTTCTAATTGCTTGTGACAATATTGAATTAACTTTACAATTATCTTTCGATAACATTGTACCATATAAACCGCAGAAAGTCAACGGTTTTGTGTATGGAAGAATAATTTGTAAAATTATACGCTTTCGGCTTTTGGTAATGAAAAATAGTGAAAAAATAGTGAAAATTAGTGTAAAAATAGTGTAAAAATAGTGGAATTTTTTGAAGCTATGGTGTATAATAATTTATAGACAATATATTGTAAGGGAATGGTGTTATGGTAAAAGTAATATTGACAAATGAAGCGCTAAAACGGATTTCTGCCATTGAGGAGAGCCGATTTTCGCTGAAAACGATAGATTTGCCGCAAATTACAAAAAACAGACTTCGTAAAAATTCAAAAAAGAAAAGCTCGTATGCTTCCAATAAAATAGAGGGCAACCCGCTTACCGAGGCACAGGCGAACGAAGCGATGGAAAGAGATGTTCACAAGCATTTTCTCAAACCCGAGCAAGAAGTTCGAAATTACTTTTTGGCTTTGAATTTGCTTGAAGAAAAGCTTAAAGCAAAAACACCTTTTTCGAAAGAATTGCTTCTTGAGGTGCAGGCAATGGTGGAAAAAGGTGCGCCGAAGGAAAAAATCGGGCTCAGAGGCGAAATGCCGCCCGGTGTGCTGTTTGCTGTTTATGATTCGGAAAGCGGATTGCCGGAATATATCCCTCCGGAATATACGGATATTCCGCAGCTTCTTGATGAGCTTGTTGAATACGTTAATTCCACAGACGACCATCCGCTCATTATTGCGGCTGTCGTGCATTATCAACTTGTCACAATACATCCATTCGAAGATGGCAACGGGAGAACTGCGAGATTGATGTCGGGGTACATTTTGGATATGTACGGTTACGGATTTAACGGTATAGGCTCTTTGGAAGAATACTTTGCATATGACCCCGATGAATATTATTCCTCGCTTCAGATGGGTTTGCCCGCACTGTATTATTCAGGCAGGGACAATCCTCCGCATTTTGAAATTTGGCTGAATTATTTTTTGCGTATGATGGAATTGTATTCTAAAAAAGTATGCGAAATATCGAAAGAAGCGAGCGAAGACGAGCTTGCGGGAAGTTTATCGTATTTGAATATAAAAGAAAAAGAACTGCTATCATTTCTTCTTCAACATCGCATATATGAATTTACACCTATTGAAATCAGCAAGCAGCTCGGGGTGACGAACAAGACTGTAATCAATCGGTGCGCCAAACTTACTACAAGTGGGTTTTTGGTGCCGAATATTGTAAAAGAGAGAGTGCGTTCATACTCGCTTACGGATTTTGCAAAAAGCAATGCAAAACAAATCGTTTCGTTGTATTGAAAACCTCTGTAAATCACGCAAAATCAAATTCCTCGTAATTCGGAGAATTTTTTCGGAAAAGTCGATTTTATTCGAATTTTATTCGACAAAAATGTGATTTTATTAGAAAAATAATAAAATTATTCGACAAAATACGATTTTATAAGAAAATTACGAGAAATTTATAAGAAAAATTCGAATAAAATTCTTATAATTTTCGCATAAATTTCAAATAAAATACATCCTGTTAAGCAAAAAGGCTTTGGCGTGCGCCAAAGCCTTTTCTGCTGTTTACCCGTTTCAGCAAAGCTCCTGTTGCGGCTCTTTCCTTGCCATCACTTCCGCGTTATGCTTCAAAAGCTCGCCCGTGAGCATCGTAAGGTCGCACGTGCCCGATTCAAACAGAACTATGCGGTACTTCTTTTGCCTGTATTCGTCGTATAAAGGCTTCAGCCTTTCGCGCAAGGCTTCACTTGCCGACTCCGCTTTGGTAAGCCATACCGAAACGTATTTTTTGTCGTCGTGTACGTTTATCTCTATATAGCTCGCCCCCTTTGTTCTATCATTTTTGCCGATATTTTGACAAAATATTCAGTTTTAAGTGTGCTGTATAATTTCACTTTGCCTCCGTAATTATAAGGTTTGTTCAAGTTGTTTTCGCTTTTTCTGCGTTTTAGGCATGGTGGTGCAATCTTCCGGCACACGGTAGCTTTCTATATTTGCAAGCCCTGCGACGATGTCTAAAATATCCGTGGCAACGGCGAGTGCTGCGTTCTGCGCCATTCGCGCAAGAGCCACGGCGGCTGGCTCGCACCCTGCCTGCGCCGAGCGGTTGAGGCATTCTATGGCCTTTTCTATATCAAATATATCCGCCTCGAAAAGATAAGCTTGCGCCAGGCGGTAGTCGGCATACATATTTCCGCGTGCCGAAGCAAGCTCCAAGTGTTCTATGGCTTTGGCTATATTCTTCTTTACGAGCTTGCCTTCCATATAATATTTGCCGAGGGTGTATGCCGCAAACTCGCTCCCTGCGCTCTCGGCGCGGAAAAGGTGGCGGAATCCTTTGCTGTGGCTTTCGCCGAACAGGTCGCTTTCCACATAGAGCTTGCCGAGCAGGGCATCGGCAGAAGTGCTTCCGTTTTGCGCGGCTTCCGAGAGCCATTTTTCCGCTTCAAGCTCGTCCTCCCTATAAACAATGCCGTAAAGAAACATCTTGCCCGTGCGGTACTGCGCCACAGAATAGCCCTTTTCTGCGGCTTTTGTGAGGTAAATTTCGCCGAGCGCTTCGTTGTAATGCCCGCTGTTTTTATCGAAATAAACGCGCGAAAGGCGATACATAGCGTATACGTTTCCGAGTCGTGCTTGCTCCTTAAGACGATATATCGAGGTGCCGTTCTCTTGCTCGTCCCCGTCGAAAGGCATATCATCATATAAAGTAGCCTCATCGGGGAAGAAGCCGCTTATTTCATCAGCAGAGAGATTAGTGCCGCCGTGAGCGCCGAAAGCGCTGCCGAGCCTGCTATCGCCCCAATTATCCAGCGCTTCATCTCGGAGATCAGAGCCGAGAATGCCTCCGTATAGCTCTCCGTCGCGGCGTTCAGCTTCGAGAAAAATTGCTCGCGCTTCCTCCCATCCTGTAAAAGCGTTTCCTTGTTCTCTGCAAGCAGATCCTGCACTTTCGGTACTATACTGCCCGCCGAGGTCTTCACGTCGCGGCTCAGCCTGCCCGACCATTCCTCGATTATCGCCCACATCTGCGAAAGGTCCTCCTGCGTTGCCACTTTCCCCTCCAGCGCCGCGAATTTCTCGTACATATTCGGCTGGAATTCCGCCGAGGCTTTCATATATTTGAAGAAATCCTCCCATATCCTCTCCGGAATCGCATACACTATCGGGCGGTAGGGCGTTTCCTCCACCGTCTTTATCGCTGTTTCCGTGCATTGCTTCAGCTTCGAAAGCGCTGTGTTTGCCGTGGGTTTGTTCTCTGATTGTAAATTCATATTCCATATTCTCCTTTAAAAATTTAGTTTCGTGCAGGCTCTTGTCACGCACCTTCATTCCGTTCGGGCAGGTGTAGGTTATGTGCTTTCGGCTGTCCGTCCACGTAACGCCATAGCCTACCGACTCCATAAGCGCGATAAAATCCTGTTTTGTGCCTGCCATTGTCATCGCTTTTTCGATGTTGTTTATACATTTGAATTTCCAGCTCTCGCCCCTCAGCGCGGAGCGATATTCTCTTGTGTTTATAGCTTTTGTGCCGAAGCTCTGCTTGTATTCGGGCAGGACGGAAAGGTTGTGCGCGCGGCATATTTCGTCGCTGATTTTTCGCATTTGCTCAAGCGAATGTGTGCCGAGCTGCAGCTTTTTGCCGTTTTCGAAGCTTACGCTGTTTATAACGAAATGGTTGTGCACACGCTCGGCACCGTCGCTTTCCGCATCGAGATGCGTGCCCACGAGAACCTCATAGCCCGCGAACATCCGCGCGGCAAGCTCCGTGCCGATTAGGTGCGCCTCATCGTAGGAGGCGATCTCACCCGGGCGGAAGGATTGCTCGTAGTGGTAGAAATACGTTCCCTTGCATTTGCCGAAAAGGTTTTTTGTCGCCATAAACTCTTCGAAAGCCGCCTCGCCCATACAGTTTACGCCCGAAAGGTAACGCCTGCCGTTTTTATCGACCGTCTTTGTGTCCTGTGAAACGTAGCGGATCACCGCGCGCATAGAGCTTTCGTTTTGCTTTGTTTCTCTTATAAAGTTACACGTTGCCACTACTCTCGCCTTCCGTTTCCGTGGGCATATTTCCGCTGGCAATAGCGCCGTTTGCTTCTTCGAAGAGGCAGTTTATCGCCGTATAATTTCTGCAAAGTGCATCTTTGGCGGCGGTCAGGTTTACCGTGTCCACTTGCCCCAGGTGCGAGAGCATAGTGAGCTGATTTAAGTTCCTGCCGATGGCTTTCAGCTCGCGGAGCGTGGGCTTAAGCTCTTCTATCTGGTAAATATTTTTGCCCAGAGCCGCCGCCAGCAGGTATTCACGCTGTGTCATACCCGAGCGCGCTACAGCTTTTGAAATTTTGTTTTTCTCGGCCTCGCTTGCCCAAAAAGATATTTTCTTGTCGCGCAAGCGGCCTTTTGTTTTGCTTTTTTCTGTGTTGTCTATAATGTTTCCTCGCTTTCGTAAAGATAAAAATGTGTTGCAATTTTTTGTTGAATTTCAGATAAAAAAGTGGATTTGCTCCTTGGGTGAAGTCTTTCTTTTGGGGAGCGAAAACAAGTGGGGTAGGGGGCTTCCGCCCCTTTTTAAAGGTGTTTGGGCGAAACGCCGCGGCGCGGTGGGAGCCCAAACACTCTGCTTGCCCCGCTTTCGCGGGAGCTTTTTGGTATATCCGAAAAATAAATTTTGAATTTTAACGGCATTATAGGCGGAAAAGGCGTAACATCCGAAACATATATTTTCTCTCTTCGGCTTTGAAGCATGTGCTTCGCCTGTCACGCCAAAACGCCTTTTTCCTTATATACCTGCGATTTTTTCAGCTTTGCCCTTGTATAGAAGCAGAACGCGTTTCGTCTTACTTCCGAACCTCATAGAGCGTGTGTTTTTGCCCGTGCCGCTGTTTATAAGCCCTTCATCCGAGAGTGCTTTGGCGAGCGCCTTTGAAGTGATCGCAAAGCCTTCGCCCTGGTCCTCGCAGAATTTTTTTACTGCCTTGTGTGTCGCTTCAAAGAAGAGATAATAATACTCGTCGTCCTCGTAGCCGAGGCAACCCGAGGGCAGTGTGACACTTCCGCTGCAGGCAGGAACTACGCAAGCCTGACCGCACTCCACCATAGCGATAAATTTGCGAATGAATATGTGGGTAGGTCTGTCTTGCTCTACCGCTTCGGATTGATGCGCGGCGTGGGCGAGCATAATGGCTTCGTAATTTGCCTTTGCCTTTTCTGCTTCGTTCTGTGCCAGCACGCCGCTGTGAAGCAGAAAAGAGAGCAGATGGGAAAAACCGAGCGCAAGGCACGCCAGCGTATCCGGTATACGGTCGTGGAATTTTACGCCGTTTTCGCGGAGCTTTTCGCGCCAATATGCGCGCGTGTTTTTGTATTCCTCGCCGAGCGCTTCGAGGAAAGCTTCGCTTTGCTCGTCGCTCGAAAGCCTCGTTTCCCTTAGCCACTCGGTGTAGGCATACATCGTGTGCGTAAGCTTTCCCTTGGAGGCGCGCTCCTGGAGCTCCGTAAGGTAGGGAAGGTCTATTTGTCCGGGCTTCATTTCAATGCAGAAAAGGCGCGCTGTGCCGCTTTCACCTATGTCGGGCGCGAACTCCGCCGTTACTATGACGTTGCCCTGAGGAGGTCTTGCTTCACGCAGAGTAATATCCGGGGTGAGGCGGTTGCGTGCGGCGCGGTCGCCGTATCCTCGCGCCACCGTTTGCATAATAGCCTTCATATTTTCGCTTTCTCTTTTGCCCGTGGGGTGGTAATCGTCCACGCACGTAAGCACATCTTTGAGCGAGTAGGCGCTGTGAGCGATGCTGTTCGCCGTGTCGCGAAAACTCATAGGCAGGTCGGTTGCCGAAAAACTGCCGAAGAATGAGGTCATAAGCGCGGCAACGGTGCTTTTCATGCTACCCGTTCTGCCGAGCAAGGTGAGAATGAATTTAGGCTCGTGCCCCGTTTGCCTCAAAAATTCGTTCAGCGGAGAGAGAAATACCAGCGCAAGGCAGGGAAGTGCGATCTCCCTGGGTATGAGGTCGAGGCAGAGAAACCCGATAATCTCTTCAAAGTCGGTATCTTCCGCTATTGGTTCTAAAAAATAGCCGCGCTGTTTCCCTTGGAGCTGTACGTCGAAATCTCCGTTTCCGGGCATAAGATATTCCCATTTGCCGCCAATCTTTTTCCAGCCTGTGCGAGTGTAGATGAATTTCTTTTCGGCGAACCTCGCCGTACCTTTCATCGCGTGGCGAACGTGCTTTTCTACCTGCGGTATAATTTCAAGGTCGAGGCAGGCATCGAGGCTGTTGTGAAGCCAATCCATCTTTTCAAGCTCCGTGGCGGCTATTTCCACTGGCGGAAGCTCGCGCCCGTTTTCATCTGTGCCGCCGATTAGGTATTTGCAGGTTTGCTCCGTGCCGTTGTCGATGGTTAGAACGCTCATAATGCGCGGCGCGAAATTACAAAGGCGCGTATAGCTTTCTCCGTGTCGCGTGTATGACACCTTGCAAAGGCACCCGTCAACTGCTTCATACGGGCTTGGGTAGATGTTTTCTTCTGTTTGTTCGCGTGTGAGTTGTCTTGTTTTTTCGTTCAATTAAAAATTTTCCTTTCTTCGCGGTAGATTTTTCAGTGACCGCGATTATGTAACCGGGCACGGAAAAACAAAAAAGCCGTTGCATAACGGTACGACGAAACGGAGGTAGCGGCTACCCCTTATTTCGTACTCGCTATGTAACGGCTTTTAGCCAAAAAGTGCTTTCCTAAAAAATAATATTATGTTGTATATGTTTAATCCCATTTGGGAATAATAAAAATGGGAAAATGTGCGTTTTTAGCACTATGTAAATTGTAAGCATATTATACCATTTTTGCGGCATTTTTTCAAGAGATTTTTGAAAAAAGCCCTGTTTTCTCTCTTTTTGCCAAAGGAAGCGGGTGTTATGAGCGAAATAAAAACAAACATTTGTGCGTTTTAAACATAAATATATTCGGAAAGGCTAAGAAAATACTTGGTTTGGGCATAAAAAAACAGATGGATTTTGAAATGTTTATTTGAAAATCTTTCTGTTTTGCCTCTTTTGAGCGAAAGATTTTGGAAAGCAGAGGGTAAACCTTGACATAATCGACAGTTTGTGCTATACTATAGAAGTAAAATAAGGCGAAGTTATGCATTGATTTTGAAAAAATATGCAACTTTGCTCAGTTGCTACGCATAAAAACAGTATTGGTCACTCCAATGATGGAATTGCAAAAATACAATTCGGTATTCGGGGAGATGACGGGCGGAGGAGGTAAATTAAGTGAACAATTTGCTTATACTCGGCGCGGGTCAGTTTGGCCTGATGGTAAAAGAAATAGCCGAGAGTATGAATTGCTTCGATAAAATAGATTTTTTAGACGATAAAAATGAGCTTGCCGTCGGCAAACTCTGAGATTATGCGAATTTTTCGCGCGAATACCGCTATGCGGTGGTGGCAATCGGTAACCCGGAGATACGCCTCTCATACATTCAAAAGCTTGAGGAGGCTTGCTTTATTGTGGCAGTTATCGCAAGCCCGAGGGCGTATATTGCACCTTCTGCACAGATAATGAAAGGCTCTATAATCGAGCCTATGGCGGTTGTACAGGCAAACTCCGTTGTGGCAATAGGCTCGATAATCTCGTCGGGGGCGGTGGTTCGCCATAACGCCTTCGTCGGCGACGTGTGCCACGTAGACTGCAACGCCGTAGTAATATCGGGCGGCATGGTGAGAGCAAAAACAAAGGTCGAGGCTTGCACTGTGTATAGGGATTACCCTGCGGAAGCAAAAAAGACGATTACGGTAACAATCCCGTCGGGCGGTCTCGAATCGGTAGACGGGCTTGAATATAAATTTGAAGACGGAATGTGAGGTTTCTTCCTATGTACAAACATTTTTTCAAAAGATTTATTGACATTGTTTTGTCGTTCATTGGCGGAATCGTGCTTTTGCCCGTGTTCCTTATCATCGCTATAGCGATAGTGATAGACGACCCCGGCCCCGTATTCTTCAGACAGAAGCGCGTGGGCAAAAACAAAAAGCTTTTCTGGCTCCACAAGTTCAGAAGCATGAAGGTTAAAACACCCGATATTCCCACTCACTTGCTCGAAAATCCTGAACAGTACATAACGCGCGTTGGTAAATTCCTGCGCAAAACCAGCCTTGACGAGCTTCCCCAGGTTTATGACATTTTGTTCGGCAAAATGTCAATCATCGGTCCCCGTCCCGCACTTTGGAACCAGGATGACCTTATCGCAGAGCGCGACAAATACGGCGCGAACGATATAAAACCGGGTCTTACTGGTTGGGCGCAGATAAACGGCAGAGACGAGCTTGAAATTCCCGTTAAGGCAAAGCTTGACGGCGAATACGTTGAAAAAATGAGCTTCGGCTTCGACTGTAAATGCTTCTTCGGCACTATCACGAGCGTGCTTAAGCACGACGGTGTTGTTGAAGGCGGTACGGGAGAAATGAAGCGCGAAGCGGAAGAGAAAGAAAAAGAGGCAGCCGGAAAATGAAAAAGATTCTGATTACAGGCGCAAATAGCTACATAGGGGTTTCGTTTGAAAACTATATGAAGCAGTGGGCTGACGAATACTCCGTTGACACTGTCGATATGATAGACGGCACGTGGCGAGATAAGGACTTCGGCGGCTATGACGCGGTATTCCATGTTGCGGGAATAGCGCACTCCGATAACGGAAAGATAAGCGCGGAAAAAGAGAAGCTTTACTACGCCGTAAATACGGATCTTACGGTAGAAACAGCGAAAAAGGCAAAGGCTGACGGCGCAAAGCAGTTCATTTTTATGAGTTCCGCTATCGTTTACGGAGAGAGTGCGCCTATCGGCAAAACGAAAGTAATCACAAAAGACACACCCACGTCCCCTGCGAATTGCTACGGTGACAGCAAGGTTCAGGCTGAGAAGGGAATACTTCCTTTGAATGATGATAATTTCAAGGTTGTGGTTCTCCGTCCTCCTATGATATACGGCAAGGGAAGCAAGGGTAATTACCCGACACTTGCTAAAATGGCGCTGAAAATGCCTGTTTTTCCCTATGTGAAAAACGAGCGTTCGATGCTCTATATAGGAAATCTCTGCGAATTTATCAGACTCATGATAGTTAACGGCGAGCAGGGGATATTTTGGCCACAGAACGGCGAGTACAGCAATACCGCCGAGCTTGTCCGTATGATAGCGGCGGCGCACGGCAAAAAAGTCGGTCTTGTAAAGGGCTTCGTTTGGGCGCTGAAGGCTATGAGCCCGTTCACGGGGCTTGTGAACAAGGCGTTTGGTAGCTTGAGCTACGATATGAGCTTGAGCGAGTATAAGGAAAATTACAGAGTGACGACTTTGGAAGAGTCTATAAAAATGACGGAGGCTATATGAGCAAGATTTTATTTCTGGTCAATCACGATGTCGTAATTTACAATTTCCGTTTGGAACTGGTCGAAAGACTGCTTGTTGACGGTCATACCGTTGTAATTTCTTCTCCTTACGGTGAAAGAATAGAAGATCTGAAAAAACTTGGTTGTGAATACAAAGAAATTGAAATATCACGCCATGGAATGAATCCGGTAAAAGAAATGGCGTTGATTTCCGCATACAAGAAATTGCTTAAAGAAGTAAAACCCGACATTGTTTTTGCATATACCATAAAGCCAAATATTTACGGTGCGATCGCTTGCAGATCAATGAAAATTCCTTGCGTTGCCAATATAACGGGATTGGGTACTGCTGTGGAGAGCGGTGGAGTTGTGCAGAAAATAACCGTTTTGCTCTATAAATACGCATTTACACAGATTCAAAAAGTGTATTTTCAGAATACAGAAAATATGCAGTTTTTCATAGACCATAAAATAGCAACTGATAAGCACGATCTCTTGCCCGGTTCGGGGGTAAATCTCCAAAGATTCGTTCCGCTGGATTATCCGTCCGATGAAAAGGTAGAGTTTGCATTTATCTCCCGTATCATGAAGGAAAAAGGCGTGGATCAGTATCTTGAGGCTGCGGAATATATTCGCGAAAAGTACCCGAACACCGTATTTCACGTTTGCGGATTCTGCGAGCAGGCTTATGAAGAAAAGCTGAGGGACTTGAACGATCGCGGTATTGTTGTATATCATGGTATGGTCCGCGACATTAAAACAGTTTTGAAGGATATTCATTGTACAATACATCCTACGTATTATCCCGAGGGCATATCAAACGTATTGCTGGAAAGCTCCGCGTGCGCGCGCCCTATCATAACCACCAACCGTTCCGGTTGCCGCGAGGTTATTGACGATGGTATAAACGGATTTATCGTAAATCAAAAGGATAGCAAGGATCTGATCGAGAAAATAGAAAAATTCTTATCGCTTTCTTGGGAGGAACGCAGGAATATGGGTCTTGCGGGAAGAGCAAAGGTGGAGAAGGAATTTGATAGACAGATTGTTGTAGAGAAGTATGTGAATGAACTGAATTGAGGAGATATAGCATATGAATAAATATATCAGAACAATGTTTTGTTTGCCTTTTGGTATGTTGAAAATGGCATTTACCAAAGTTTTTCATATAAGAACATTTAAAGGATCTTTATACAGTGTAGTATCTCCTTTTACGGAAATATCCCTTGAATATGGGGCTAAATTAAATATTGGCAGAAAATTCAGAATGCGCGATGGAGCTAAGATAAGAGTTCGTAAAGGTGCTGAATGTAAGATAGGCAAGAATGTTTCAGTTAATAGCAATAACATGATTGCGTGTCATGAAAGTATATTTATTGGTGACAACATTCAATTTGGACCGAATGTTCAGATTTATGATCATGACCACGATTTTCGTGCTGAAGGTGGAGTATCGGCAATGAAATATAAAACAGCCCCTGTTGAAATAGGCAACAATGTGTGGGTCGGTGCAAATGTGGTGATATTACGAGGAACAAAAATTGGTGATAACTGCGTTGTTGGCGCAGGTGCGGTCATAAAAGGAAATTACCCTGATAACAGTATCATTGTCCAAAAGAGGGTAGAGGATGTTCGCGCAATATCAAAAAATTGATTTTAATTTTCTGTAATCAGAAAATACGATTCAAAAACGTGTTTTGCGTAACTTTTATAAGGAGAAAACAAAGACGATGAGAATTTTTATTTGCGCAGATATTCATTTTCCGCGAGGTGACGCAGGTGCTAACCGTATTCAATATGTAGCCAAAGCTATTATGGCCGCAGGACAAGATGTAGTGATTATTTCTTGCGGAAGAAAAGACGGTGAACTTAACAAAGACGGTTTCTTCTATTATGACGGGATAAAATACAAAAATATTACCGTTGGCAATAATAAGATATTAAAAATATTAAATAAAAAAATATTCAGCGGAAAATCTGTGCTGAATATCCTTAAACAATTTAATCCGTCTGAAAAAGATATTATTTATATCTACGGCTCAAACAGTCTTTTTGTATATCCGATAATGAAATATGCAGAAAGAAAAAATATTTGTTCATATATCGAGGTTGTTGAGTGGCATCAGCCGTATCAATATAAGTACGGCAGTGTGAATCCCGGATATATCTCGTCAAATAAAACTTTTGAATCGTTAGCTCCTCGTATAGGAAATGTATTAGCTATATCTGAGAAAATTGCTGATTATTACAAAGAAAAAAAATGTAACGTAGATGTTTTTCCGGTTTTTATAGATACTGATTCTCAATTTATAAATTCTGATTTCCTTGATGAAAAATATGTTCACTTGGTATATCCCGGTAAGCCCCAAACCAAGGATAATATTGCTACTATGATTAAAGCAATGCTACTTTTGCCCAGAGAGGAACTTGATAGATGTGTTTTCCATATAACTGGAACTACTGAATCTGCTATTTGTGAAGCTTTAGGCAATGAGCGTGATCTGCTGGATGCGCTGGGAGAACATATTATTTTCCACGGATGGATGGAATATGACGAGTTGGTTGATCTTTATCAAAAAATGGATTTTCTATATATGTGCAGATTTAATAACGAAGTATCGCAAGCAAATTTCCCGAGTAAGCTCCCCGAGCTGATGGCATGGGGCATTGCTCCTATATGCAACAAGGTTGGTGATTACTACCGTTATTTAGAAGACGGCAAGAATGCCTTTATATTTGATAACGATTCTGTTGATGATTGTGTTTCGGCGTTAAAACGGGCTTTGAAGCTAAGTGAAGAAGAAAAAATGATAATGAAAAGAAATGCGCGTCAGTGCGCGATAGACCATTTCGATTACCGTTCATGGCAAAAGAAATTAACGGATTTTTTGAGGTTGAGTTGAAATGAATAAAGTTGTGAAAAGAATACTGAGATACCTATACTATTTCCCGTCTACTTTCTGTAATAAAATAAATTACTTTTTCAAGAAAGTTACCGTGGGAAAGGGGCATGAAACAAAGGGATTACTATGCATAAAGAATAATGGGAAAATACACATTGGTAACAATGTTCGCATAAATTCATCGGGAAAAGCCAATCCAATTGGTTTTGGAGATAAAACATATTTTCAAGTGTTCAAAAATGGTGAAATTATCATTGCGGATAATGTAAGAATGTCGAATTGTGCGATTACTTCCCAAACCGCTGTTAAGATAGGCGAGTATGCCAGAATTGGTGCGGGGGTGAAAATTTATGATACGGATTTTCATTCTATTGATCCGTATTTGAGAACTTCGGTTCCTGAAGGTAAACCTGTCAGTAAACCTGTTGAAATCGGCGAATATGCTTTCATAGGAGCGGGAAGTATCATTTTAAAAGGTGTTTCTATAGGTAAATACAGTGTGATCGGTGCAGGTTCGGTAGTAACTAAAAATGTTCCTGACGGTGAAATATGGGGAGGAAATCCTGCAAAACGAATAGGAATTATCAATTCTGATTAAATATTATCTAAGAGGATTTTATGAAAGTTTTAGTTATAAATAATTTGCTTATAGGAGAAGAAAATGCCACGGGAGCGACGTTAAAAAACATTTTTAGCGGATTTTCTGATATTGATATATTGGAATATACTTTTGTTCCTGATTCATCTAGAGAATATTCTTTTAATGGTACACATATAGAAACTATTTGCAATCAAAAAACAAATTATTTGAATAAGTTTATACATAATTATCATCAGAAAAGTTTGAAAAGCAACACAGGGTTTTCTGATGAGACAAATGTTTCGTGGAAATCAAAGTTAAAGCTGAAATTAAAAAAAGATGCTCTGATGTGGAACGAGCTGATTCCAATTAAAATCGAGAAAGAGTGTATGCAACAAATTATCAATTTTAGTCCGGAACTGATTTACACATTAGGTGCAGATATCAATGTGTTGCGAAATGTCATCAAATTGTCCGAACTTTTGAATATTCCCATTGTTCTTCATAATATGGATGATCTATATCATACGAAGTTTAATGGACATTCTTTTTTTCAGAAATTGGCAAAAAGAAAATTACAAAAATTATATAAAAAGGCATATGAACACAGCAAAAAAAGTTTGGCAATCGGTCCTAAAATGGCAAAGGAATACGAGGAACTGTTTGGTCTGCCGTTTGATTGGGCAATGAATTGTGTAGGCGATATACAGAGTGAGGTTGCTCCGGAAGAAAATTTGGCGATTTTTTCGGGAGGGTTACATGGTGGACGAGCTACCACATTGGCAAGCTTGGCACAAGCTTTGGAAGGTACGGCAATCAAACTGGAGATTTACACGGATGATAGAAATTTCGTCTCGTATGAATCTTTGTTTGCGGGTTTAAAAAACACAAGGCTTTGCCATTACGTTCCAAATGAAAAGATGTTTGATAATTTGTCGCGCGCATCGATTTTGGTTCATGTGGAGTCTTTTGAAGAAGAATACATAAAGTATTTTCGTTTGTCTATGTCTACAAAAATTCCAGAATATCTCGTTGCTAAAAGACCTGTTTTTTGTATTGGCCCAAAGGAGATCGCTACATCCTCGTATATTGAAAATTCAGGAGTAGGTGTGGTAGCCGAAAGCTATGAGGATATATCCGATAAATTAACCCAATTAACATCAGCCGATAAAAAGGAAGAGATTTTATGTTGCATAGAGACCAGAATAAATGAGGATTTCAGACGCGCGGATGTTCAGAAAAAGATTTGCGCGGTTTTTGAATACAACGTAATGTAAAGCGGAGACGATAAAATATGAAAAAAATATCTATTGTAACCCCGTCGTTTAATGGAGCAAATTTTTTAGAAAGATGTATAAAGTCCATAATGGGCCAGACCTATCAGAATTTTGAGCATATTATTGTGGATGGCGGCTCAACCGACGAAACGTTATCGATATTAAAGCGATACGAAGGACAGTACAATATGCGTTGGATATCCGAAAAGGATGAGGGGATGTATGATGCTATTTGCAAGGGATTTTCTATAGCGGATGGAGAAATATTTGCCTGGCTTAATACAGACGATATTTATATGCCATGGACCTTGCAGATTATCGCTGAAGTTTTTGAAAATGACAAATATCAATGGTGTACGGCAAGTCAGAGTTCTTATATAACAGGAGACGGAAAATTCTATTTCAGAACACGCACAGTAGGGCCTAAGTCCTATTCGCGAAAAAATATTGCGCGCGGCTATCACGACGGCAGAATATTGCCTTTTATTCAGCAGGAATCCACTTTCTGGACCAGAAAACTGTGGGAAAAGAGTGGAGGTGTTGATAAATCCTACCGTTTGGCAGGAGACTTTTATTTGTGGAAAACATTTGCTGAATACGAGCCTCTGTATACGCTAAATACTGTTTTGGCGGCATTTTGCGTTCACAAAGGACAGTTATCGTCAAATGCTGATGCGTATATGCTTGAATTACCCAAACTTTCTTTAAATGGTAAGATTCTTCATAAAACCAGATTATTGTTTTTATATTTAAATATTTTTCACCCGTATCACGGTAATTTGATACAAATAGAGGAAATTATCAATGGAAATTATGAATGATGCTAAAAAGAGCTACATACTCTATTTTTGGATGTTTTTGTGCTTTTTTATTACGGATTCGCCGTTTGCCAATTATGCTGCAAACGGGTATGTTTTTAAAGTAACTGCACCCATGATTTTGGGTATACTTTATCCTGCCTATTGCATGATATTTAAAAAATACACTTTAAGCAGGAGTTATACGCTGGTTACTCTGTTTATTTTCTCTATGGTTGCATTATCAAGTGCTTTGGGTGGCGGCGGACTGCGTATGACTGTGGCGTATTTGGGAATGTGGCTGTTCGGATTATTTTTTAGCAAAACATATTCCTTTGAGGATTTTAGACGTGCGTTTATGAACTCTGTGATTTTCATAGCAATATTTTCTATTATTATATATCTTGTTTTACTTTTATTTCCTGTAAGTAAATATATGTTTCCTACAGTGTTATACAGTAACGGTATGACGGTCGACCTTTTCTTTACTACGTTCAGATTGATGTCTGGCCCTGTGCGCCGCAATTACGGTATGTTTTGGGAACCCGGTACTTATCAAGCATATTTAAATTTAGCGTTGTTGTTTTTATTCAAGGAAAAGAAGTGTGACTTTTTTTTACCGAAAGTTATAGTGTTAGTGTTAGCCATCATAACCACTTTTTCAACAACGGGATTCATAGTTATGGCCCTTATTCTTTGCTACAGTATGCTGACGAAAAGCGATGCTTTGCAAAAAAGCGCATTTAAAAAAATTTCATTTGTTGTTTTTATGATTGGAGTATCTATTATTGCTCTTGCTAATGCAGATATGATAGCCAGACTTGTTTTTGATAAAATGGAGGCTGGCAATAACTCATATGATAGCAGAATGCTATCCATATTAGGCAATTTGATAGTTACTCTGAAATATCCATTTTTGGGCGCTGGTTACGGAAATAGTGCGCAGGTTTTAAATCAGTTGGTTGAGTCGACCTCCGGTTTTATCCATCAAACTAATACGTTTACAAATTATTTTGCAACATTCGGTATTTTTATAGGCGGTCTTTTTATTTTCTTTTGGATGAAAATTTCAAGCGCGCTTTCAAAAAATTTGATGGAGAATATTTTTACAATAGTTATTTTGACTTTGATTACATCTGGAGAAAATTTTTTGAGTTCATTTGCTTTTATCCTGTTTTTAATATATGGGTTTAGGTTATCCAAATTGGACAATTGGTTTAAATTATAATTGTGATATGAGAATTAGGAGATGACATGTATGAATGTATTGATGTTTACAAATTATGCTCCTGCTGATATACAAAAAAAGCAGGGGAGCGTTATGGTAAACGAGGGTTGGGTTTATGGATTGCAACAAAATTTGCTCAGGATAAAAGGTATAAAACTTCATGTTATGTATCCTCAGAATATTGACAAAGAGCCTATTTTTGAGTCTATAAGCGATAATTTTGTTGCAAATGGTTATTATCATAACTCAAATAACTTTTCGGACGAAGAAAATATAAAGCTTCAGATCAAAAATTACCGTTATATCAGTGATATCGATGTGATTCATATAATGGGAACAGAGTTTTTTCACTCGCTGGCGGCCTTTCATGCGATGAATGAATTGGGACTGAATGGTAGAACAGTAATTTCCATTCAAGGGCTGGTTTCATTTTGTGCAAAACACTATGATTATGGTGTTCCTAAAAAATATTGTTATGGATTTTCTATTCAAGAAATATATAATGGATTTTCTTCAATAAATAAACGCAAGGAAGAGTTTGAGGCGAGAGGAGTTTTTGAAACTCGTCTGCTCAGCGAGTGCAAAAATGTTATTGGCAGAACAAATTGGGATAAACGATGCACAAGATTAATTAACCCCGATATCCAATATTATCATAATGGTGAGAATTTAAGATCAAGTTTCTATAGTGAGGAGCGCTGGAATATAGAAAATTGCGAAAAATATTCTATTTTTGTATCTCAAGCGACTTATCCTTTGAAGGGATTGCATCATGTATTGAGTATATTACCCGATATAGTGAAAAAGTATCCCGAAACAAAATTATATGTTGGAGGAAAATCTCCGATAAATACAAGTCATTGGAAATGTAATTCCTATGCTAATTATCTTAATGCTTTAATAAAACGTGGGAATTTAGAGGATCATGTGTGTTTCTGCGGATCTTTGTCTGAAGAAGATATAAAAAAGCGCTATTTAAAATCACACGTGTTCCTTTCTCCTTCCAATATTGAGAATTCCTCGAATTCAATCGGTGAAGCAATGATGCTGGGTGTTCCCGTTGTTGCCTCAAATGTTGGTGGAACAGATTCTGTTTTAGAAAACGGCAAGAGTGGTTTTTTGTATCCTTTGACAGAATCGTATATTATGGTTCAAGAAATTTTTGATATTTTCGGAAGTAATGATTTGGCAAATTATGTATCGAAAAATGCTATTGAATATTCGTCTCATTTGTATGATTCTAATGAAAATATTAGAACTTTGCTTGAAATTTACAGGCGATTAAGTAATAGCTAATATACCTTATTATAAACATTATAAACTCGACGGTCATGGTCTTCAAAAAAGGAGAGACGATTTATGATACAAGATAAAGTGTCAGTAATAATCACGACATATAAAGCCACAGATCGATTAAGAGATGCGATCAAATCGGTATTGAATCAAACATATGAACATTTTGAGGTTTGTGTTGTAGATGACAATAATCCCGATACGGAATCGAGAGCGTATACGGAAAGAATCATACAGGAGTTCGCAGATCATCCAAAATTGAAATATATAAAACATGAACGAAACAAAAATGGTTCGGCGGCAAGAAATACGGGAATTTGTGCTACAGATGGAGAATTTATTGCTTTTTTGGATGATGATGATATATATTACAGCGATAGATTGGCGAAATGTGTGGGGGCGCTGAAAAAAGATGTCTTATTGGGCGGCGTATATACTCATGTAGATATATATGAAGATGAAATTCCGATCGGCGTAAGACATGCGGAATTCTCCGGGAAAATCTGGAAGGACTTTCTCCTTAACGAGGGTGTAATGGGTACCGGAAGCAATATGTTTTTACGAAGAACATGTATGACGGAAATTGGCTTTTTCAATGAAGCATTTCTTCGCTATCAGGATGTTGAATACATGCTGAGATTTACGGAAAAATATGCTCTTTTGGCGTTACCTCAAGTTTTGGTCAGAAAAAATATTCAAGTTACCAATATTCCGGAATACAAAAAATATAAGGCAAATAAACTTTTGATTTTTAATACGTTTGGCTATTTGATCAATCGATTGAGTGAAGAAGAACGGAACCATTTTTATTATCAGCATTATATGGCTTTGTACAGAACGGCGATTGCTTCGTGTAATAGAAAAAATATTGCCGAAGCGATGATTGATTGCGAAAAAATGAATCCCAAGTTGACTAAAAAGGAAAAACTGAGAGGATATTTTCCGCGTGTGTTTAAAGTATACGCTAAAATCAGAAAGAAACTAAATCGATAAATTTTATATAACTTGTGATTTGGAGAGGGGTAAATATGAATGTTTTGATTGTAGGTGCTAATTTTTCTAACAAAGGCGCACAGTCTATGCTGTTCATTGCTGTTGATGAATTGAAAAAACGTTTTCCGGAAAGTAAAGTATATTTTGGACGTGTGGAGCCTTTTGACAATCAGTTGTATCAATTTGATGAAATTTATTATTCGAAAGAATCCAAAGAAACCGCCTTGAACCGCATTAAAAGTTTTTCAACGGTTTCAACGGTTGCCAAAGATTGCGTCAAAACCCTTTTGGGACGACGCAATAACACGTGGAGAATTTTGGCGTTAAAAAAACGGATCAAGGATATAGACCTGATCATTGATATCAGCGGTTTTAATCTTGGAGAAAAATGGGATATATATACACATGAGGAGTATTTGAGAAATATCAGGCTTGCCAAAAAGTATAATATTCCGATGATTTTGATGCCGCAGTCTTTTGGACCGTTTAACTACACAAAGGAAAAAGCTTATTTGCTTGAGCAGATGCGTGAACTTCTGAAATATCCTAAACTAATTTTTGCCAGAGAGCAGGAAGGATATGATTATTTGATTCAGACGTTTGATTTGAAAAATGTCAGATTGTCGACAGATTTGGTTTTGCAAAATGCCGGCGTCGATTTGAAAAATATATATCGCGCTATTCCCGAGAAAAAAGTGCCCTGCTTGAATACTGAGAATAATGTGGGCATCGTTCCCAATTTCCAATGCATCCGACACGGTAATAAAGAGATGATGTTGGATGTATATATTTCTCTTATCAACAAGCTGATCGAAAAGGGCAAGCACGTGTATATTTTCAGACATTCCCGCGAGGATCTGGATGTTTGCAAAATGATAAAGAACGAGTTCGTAAACACAGAATCCGTTATCCTTTTGGAGCAGGATTTTAACTGTTTTGAATATGATGATTTTGTAAAACAATTTCAGTATATCATTTGTTCGAGATATCACGGCATCGTTCATGCATATCGCAATTACGTCCCGGCTATTTTGTTGGGCTGGGCGATTAAATATGAAGAATTGGCCCGTAATGTCGGACAGGGAGAATACGCGTTTGATATTACGGATAAAGCGTTCAATAAGAATTTGGTACTGAAGGCAATCGATTCCATGGATGCAAACATTGAAGCAAATGTTGCGACCATTTCTGATAATGTCCAAAGAATCCAAAAAGATAATTGCTTTGATTATATTACTGAATAATATGCTCTATAGTATCGAATATGGATTTTATTATTTACGGTAATCAAAAGGGGTTATATGATGGAAAGCAGATTTAAAAATTCGATTCGTAATTTGTCTTGGGGCGTTGTTAATAAAATGGTGACGCTCCTCCTTCCGTTTGTCACGAGGACAATTGTTTTATACTTATTGGGTGCAAAGTTTCTTGGCATAGGCACGCTGTTTTCGTCGGTGCTTAATTTTCTCAGCTTGGCGGAATTGGGATTGAATTCGGCGATTGTTTATATTATGTATAAACCAATCGCAGAGAATGACTACGAAACCATTTCGGCGTTGCTGAATTATTACAGAAAATTATACCGGGTGATCGGAACTGTAATTTTGGTGATCGGCACTGCCATTTTGCCTTTCATTCCATATTTGATCAAAGGCGATGTTCCGGAAGGACTGAATGTCTATTCCGTATACTATTTGTTTTTGTTGAATTCGGTTATCAGTTATTTTTTTGCGGGATATAAGCAGAGCTTGCTGACGGCATACCAGAGACAGGATATTATCACAAATATTGCTACGTTAAGCAATGTCGCTTTACAGGTGTTTCAGATTTTGTTGCTGTATCTTACAGAAAGTTATTACGTATATGCAATCGTTCCGATACCGATCACAATTTGCGTAAACATTTTAAACGCCATAATAACAAAGCGTAAATTCCCGGAAATCAAACCCTGCGGTATGATTTCGCAAGAATTGAAAAAGAATATCCATAAACGGTTGAGTGGACTTTTCGGAACAAAATTGAATAGCATCGTTGTACATTCGGCAGATACCGTCGTTATTTCCGCATTTTTGGGATTAACGTTGACTGCTCAGTACGGAAATTATTATATGTTATTTAATGCAGTTCATGGCTTTGTGATCGTAATATATACCTCATTGGCGGCAAGCATCGGTAATAAGCTGGCTGTGGATTCCATAGAAAAAAATTATCATTTGTTTAAACATTTAAGCTTTTTAAACGCATGGATCGTTTGCTTTTGCTGCACCTGCTTCTTGTGTTTGTATGAACCCTTTATGAAGATATGGGTGGGCGAAGAACTTTGTCTGGGAATTATTTTTGTCATTTTGTTTTGCTTGTATTTCTTTGTTTTTGATATACAAAGAACAATTTTGGTCTTCAAGGACGCAGCGGGACTTTGGCATATTGACAAAATAAGACCTTATATTTCAATGCTCGTTAATCTTGTGAGCAATTTGATCTTGGTGCAATTTATAGGAATTTACGGCATTGTCGTCTCATCGATTCTTTCGTTTTTGATCTCTGTTCCGTGGGTGAATAAAGTTCTTTTCGATCATTTGTTTCACAAAAAACCGGGAAAAAACCTGCTTAGTATTTTAATTTATTTTGCAGCGACGGTGTTGATTGGAGCGAGCACGTATGCTATTTGCTCTCTTTGTCATGACGGGTTCCTTGGCTTGGTCGAACGGTTGATCGTGTGCGTATTTTGTTCCAATGCATTTTTCGTCCTTTTGTTTATTCGATCGGATAGTTTCAAATATTGGAAAAAAGTGTTGCTTGATTTTGTAAATAGAAAGTTGAGGAAATCTCATGGGAATTAAATCTGTGATTAAAAAAATTATTATTCAGAGAAACGGATCGAAGAAAAAATTAAATTCTGAGTATTTGAAAAAATACGATAAATATTCTTTCAGAGGAACGAATTGTACGAATGTTCAGCAATATGAAGCGGTAATAACGCGGCTTTATCATTCTATTGAAAAGGGTCTTTCGTATCAGAATTATAGGGTTGGCTTCGGAAAGGCGAATATCGAAGCTTTGCTATCAACTCTGGAAAAATACAGCTCTGAAATGAAAGATTATGATGTCTTCTTTTATCGAACAGCACTTTCAACATTGTTTGAATATATTAAAAAGAACAAAGAACATGGACATTTTGATGAGAATTTGGAACAAAGAGTAAAAGCTTTGCCTGGAAATCCCAATATTTTGGGTGGGATTATTAAATTTGAACCATTAACGGAAGAGAATGTCCAAAAATTGAATTTTAACGATTTTCTGAAGGATAGACATAGTATCAGACATTTTTCGGGTGTCCCTGTAGATGTTGAAAAATTGAAGGCGGCAGTGCGCTTGGCTCAGTATACTCCTTCTGCGTGTAACAGACAAGGGTGGCGAACCCGTATTATTGCAAATAAAGATTTACTGAACAAAGTGTTGAGCAATCAAAATGGAAATACAGGCTTTGGTCAGGAAATTGATAAACTTCTTATTGTTACAACGGATATCCGATATTTTAACAGAGACAGAGAAACCTACCAAGCGTTCATTGATGGAGGTATGTACGCAGAAAATCTAATCAATGCGTTGCATTTTTACCATATTGGCTCCATTCCACTTAGCGCTTCTTTGACAAAGGAACAGGAAACCAACGTGAGAGACTTCATCGGAATGGATGATGCGGAAGTGCTGATTTTGTTTATTGGCGTAGGATCATATCCGGAACAGTGTCAGACAACCAGATCTGAAAGACGTGATGCGGAAATCACAGTGCTTTAATTGTTGGGATAGAATTCTTCGAACGCATAATTTTTGAAGAATATTGCTATTTTATTGAAATTGCGTGATTGCTAATTAACGATAGAAATAAAATTTGAAGCAACATATAAAGCAACATATACTGACTTCGTCCCTCCACGTTTACAGCGTCACATAGCATTTGCTCATTCTAAAAAGTAGACGTACTTAATTGCTAAGTCAGAAAAAGAAAGCTTTGTCGAAAACCTTAGGAACAGATACTTTTACCAAAGTTTTTTGCCAAGATTTTTTCAAAAAAAGCGGAAATATGAGAAAAAATCAAACGAAATGTCTTCTACTTGCGCTGGGATATGCGACTCGCCTTTAGCCCTTGATCGAAAATTCCCGAAGCATTTGCTTGAGGTAAAAGGGAAGAGCGTATTTGATTGTATGATTGACGATATTGACACGCTTATTATCACGTGAGACTATCTGCTTGACTGCAGACTCACTGAATTTATAAATACACAAAAGCCCAAAACAGCTTATGCGTTATGCGATGCTATTGGACGAATGAGCAGAAGCTTCTCAAATGTGACATCGTAACTATCGATGAAAACGACAAGATACTCGAAAGGGCAGAGAAATCGTTGCACTCGTGACGCGTTAATACGTACCTCCTTTCTACTTTTATGCAAAAGGAGGATATAAATCCTATTTGAACATGCATCTATGCCGGTTTTAGTGTTGATACTCCCTGAAAATGTGATTCTGCAAACAGACGGGTGTTTATGCGATGCAAATGCCGGGTGGGTATCATAATATAGTAAAAATCGAAAGCTACGAAAAGTACAGACCAAATATATGGACCAAATATATGGACCAAATATATGGGAATAAGCAAATAAATATTAGGAGATGACTAACAATGACCCACACATCACTATTCCTCTCCCAATCCTATTTGGACACATGGGACGACTACAAACGCTCACTCACGCGCGATAACTTCGCGCGCTGGGATTACGTAATACTCACCGCCTCGAACCCCCAGCAGGCGCAGGGCTTTGAGGCTCAGATAGCGGAGCGCAAAAAGGCAGGTTTTTTGCCCCGCAACACGCATTTTGCCGTTATCCCCGACAGGGACGGCAAGCGCATCGGAAGCGGCGGTGCGACGCTCGGCGTTATCAAATATATAGCGGAGCACACCGGAAAGAGCGATTTCTCGGGACTTCGCATACTCGTTATACACTCGGGCGGCGACTCTAAAAGAGTACCGCAGTATTCGGCTCTCGGCAAGCTCTTTTCGCCTGTCCCACATGAGCTTCCCAACGGCAGAGCCGCAACGCTTTTCGATGAATTCATGATCGCCATGTCGAGCGTTCCCTCCAGAATCCGCGAGGGTATGCTCCTGCTCTCCGGTGACGTGCTCTTGCTTTTCAATCCCTTGCAGATTGACTACAGCGGCAACGGTGCTGCGGCTATATCCTTCAAAGAAGACGTTGAAACGGGCAAGAACCACGGCGTGTTCTTGAACGGCGAAAACGGCAAGGTCGCAAAGTTCCTGCATAAGCAGACGGTAGAATCCTTGCGCGCATACGGCGCCGTAAACGAGCGCGGTGCGGTCGATATCGACACTGGCGCCGTAATATTCTCCACGGATATGCTCGCCTCTCTCTACTCGCTCATTTCGACGGATGCTGACTACGATAAATATGTGAACGATACTGTTCGCCTTTCTCTCTACGGCGACTTCCTTTATCCGCTCGCTACGGAATCCACTCTCGAACAGTTCTATCTTGAAAAACCCGAGGGCGAATTCTGCGACGAGCTTCACGAGGCTCGCACAGCAGTGTGGGAAGCTCTGCGTCCCTATAGACTCAAGCTCTTGCGCCTCGCGCCTGCGAAGTTTATCCATTTCGGCACGACGAATGAGATACTCAAGCTCATGTCGGGCGGTATCGACCAGTACAAGGAGCTCGGCTGGAGCAAGCATGTAAACAGCAGCATCACAAGAGCTACAGCGGGCTACAACAGCGTTCTGTCGAGCAGAGCCAAGGTCGGCAAGGATTGCTACCTTGAGGTCTCTTACGTTCACAGAAACGCTAAAATTGGCGATAACGTAGTTCTTTCCTACATAGACATACACGATGAAGAAGTGCCTTCCGACGTAGTCCTCCACGGACTCAAGCAGAAGGACGGCAAGTTCGTAGCGAGAATCTACGGCGTCAAGGATAACCCGAAGGAAGACAAGCTCTTCGGTATGCCCATCTCCGAATTCCTTGCTAAAAACGGCATAGATGTTTCCGAGCTCGGTGCCGACTACAACGGCACTCTCTGGACGGCGGATATGTATCCCGCTTGCGACACGATAGTTGAAGCGGTAGCGGCGGCGCTCAATATCTACGATATGGCGCATGACGGCGGCGATGTTGATGCGTGGAAAAACTCTGTTCGTAAATCCCTCTGCTCGGGCTTCAATGCTGCAGACCCCGAAGCGATAATCGCTTGGGACAACCGCATGCAGGAGCTTGTACGCATGGACGGTATTGCAAAGCTCATCATCTCGGGCAGACCCGCAAGGGAAGCGAAGGACGTTCTGCGCTCGAACAAGCTCACTCCCGTGCAGGAGCAGTGGCTTGAAAAAAGACTTGAAGCCGCTGACTTTGCGGAAACGATAAGACTTTACTACTACATAGGAACGGCGCTCGGCGGCATTGAGGGCGAGAAGCTTCTCGGCAAATGCTTCGACACCATTTCCGAAACTATACTCAAAGGAACAATAGACAATCTTCAGTATAACGAAAACTGCAAGATAACAACAGATAAACACACCGTAAAACTTCCTCTGCGTGTAAACTGGGGCGGCGGTTGGTCCGATACCCCCCCGTATTGCAACGAAAAAGGTGGCACTGTACTTAACGCGGCGATACTCTTAAACGGCGAAAAGCCCGTTGAAGTAACGCTCGAAATAATAGATGAACACAAAATCGTATTCGACAGCCGCGATATGGACGTACACGGCGAATTTGACAGCATCGAGCCTTTGCAGGCTACGGGCGACCCGTACGACTCATTCGCACTTCAGAAGGCGGCGCTTCTCGCGTGCGGAATACTCCCGAAAGAGGGCGGCGACCTTGACGAGATTCTCACTCGCCTTGGCGGCGGCTTCGTGATGCATTCCGAGGTAACTAACGTACCGAAGGGAAGCGGTCTTGGCACGAGCTCCATTCTCTCCGCGGCTTGCGTAAAAGCGATATTCGAGTTTATGGGTATCGAGCATACGGAGGACGACCTCTACCAGCACGTTCTCGTTATGGAGCAGATTATGTCCACGGGCGGCGGTTGGCAGGACCAGGTAGGCGGTGTTACACCGGGAATCAAGTATATCACGACGATGCCTGGTATCGCGCAGAAGATAAAGGTTTCCCACGTAGAGATACCCGAAGAAACCAAGAAGGAGCTCAACGAGCGCTTCGTGCTTATCTACACGGGTCAGCGCAGACTTGCGAGAAACCTGCTTCGCGACGTTGTGGGCAGATACGTAGGCAACGAGCCCGACTCGCTCTTCGCTCTCAACGAGATACAGAAAACGGCGGCTCTTATGAAGTTTGAGCTTGAGAGAGGTAATGTGGAAGAATTCGCAAACCTTCTCAACTACCACTGGGAGCTTTCTCAGAAGGTGGATAAAGGCTCTACGAATACACTTATCGACCAGATATTTGCAAGCGTTGACGAATTTGCGGCAGGCAAACTCGTTTGCGGCGCGGGCGGCGGCGGCTTCCTCCAGATGCTCCTTAAGAAGGGCGTGGACAAAGCTGACGTGCGCGCGAGACTCAAGGAAGTATTCCAAGATTCCGCAGTCGATGTCTGGGATTGCACTCTCGTGTAAGGGGGTGGGGATATGCTGAAGAATATTTCCCCCATCATCTCCCCGATGCTCCTCAAGGTCCTGTGCGAAATGGGACACGGCGACGAGATAGTTCTTGCAGACGCGAACTTCCCCTCGGAGAGCATCGCTCATAACAATCAGATAATACGCGCGGACGGCATCGGCGTTCTGGACCTCCTTAACGCCATCCTCCCGCTTTTCCCGCTCGACCAGTATGACAGTGAAAACTTCATCGTCATGCAGGTCGTGGACGGCGACCCCATCCCGACGATATGGGATGAATTCAAGAAGATCATCGACAAATACGAACCCGAATGCAGTATGACGTTTATTGACAGATTCGACTATTACGAAAGGTCAAAAAAAGCTTACGCGGTAATCGCCACCGGCGAAAAAGCGCAGTATGCGAATGTGGTGCTGAAAAAAGGGGTTATTTAAAACATTATGTCGGAGGAAGTTTTTCTATGACCGCATACGAAACATTTGAACAAACCTACCGTAAGCCACCTGAATACACCACATTTACCCCATACCGTATCTGCCCGCTCGGTGCTCATTCCGACCATCAGCTCGGCAAGATAACGGGCTTTGCCATTGACAAAGGCATACATATCGCGTACGGACCGAAGCAGAACGGTATTATTGAGATACAGTCCGTGCAGTTCCCGAAGCGAGCGCAGTGGCACGTAGCGTCCACCCCTTCCGAGAAGCAGGGAGACTGGGCCGACCACCTTCGCGGTGCTACAATAGCTCTTAACAGCCGCTATCCTCTGCGCACAGGCCTTTGCGCGGTGCTCGACGGCGAGCTTCCGATAGGCGGTCTTTCCTCGTCTGCGGCGGTGATTATCACTTTTCTATCGGCCCTCTGCCAGATGAATGGTATTCACTTGACAGAATCAGAGCTTGTGCAGATATCGCTCGAAGCAGAGAATAAATACGTCGGCGTTTCCTGCGGCAAGCTCGACCAGAGCTGTGAGGTATATTCCAGAAAGGACAACCTCCTTTATATGGACCTCAAGGATGACAGCTACGAGCTTATCCCTCAGCATCCCGACATGAAGCCGTATAAGATAGCGATATTCTTCAGCGGCTTGGAGCGCAGTTTGGCAAGCTCGAAATTCAATATGCGCGTTGACGAATGCCGTTCCGCTGCATATGCCCTTATGGCATATGCGGGAATGGACTACGGCAAATTTAATGAAACAAACTTGCGTGACGTTCCCAGAGAAGTATACGAGCAGTATAAGGACAAGCTTCCCGAAAACTGGCGCAAACGTGCCGAGCATTGGTACACTGAATTTGACCGTGTGCAGAGAGGCGCCGAAGCATGGCGCAGAGGCGATATAGAAGAATTCGGCAGACTTTCGTTCGAAAGCGGACACTCGTCTATCTACAACTGGGAAACAGGCTCTCCCGAGCTTATCAAGCTCTATGAGATTATGACCAAGACTCAAGGCATCTACGGCGGACGCTTCTCGGGCGCAGGCTTCAAGGGCTGTTGCATGGCGCTTATCGATCCTGCTTACGAAGAAAGCATCGTAGAAAAAGTAACACGCGAATATCTCGCGGCGTTCCCCGAGCTTGAGGGAAAATATTCCGCACATATCTGCGAAAGTGCAGACGGAGTAAAACTCCCATAAGGAAGTTTTACAAAAAAACTTAATACATAAAACCAAAAGCTTTGGCGAGAACCTTAGGAACGAACACGTTTGACTAAAGTTTTTTTGCCAAGCTTTTTTTCAAAAAAGCGAAAAAAACAGCGGAGGAATGAACTAAACATGAAATGTCTTATACTTGCGGCGGGATATGCAACTCGCCTTTACCCACTCACGGAAAACTTCCCGAAACCTTTGCTTGAAGTAAAAGGGAAGACCATACTTGACTGGCTGATTGACGACATCGACACGCTCGGCGCGGTTGACGAATACATTGTTATCTCAAACCATAAATTTGCTCACCATTTCGATAAATGGGCTGCTGAAAAAACGCAGAAAGTAACCGTTGTTGACGACGGCACAAGCACGAACGAAACCAGGCTCGGTGCTGTTAAAGATATACAATATGCTATTGATAAGCTTGGGCTCGATGATGATATACTCGTAATTGCAGGTGATAATTTGCTCGACTTCAGCCTCACTGAGTTTATCAAATATGCGAAAGCTAAAAATAGCTCCTGCATCATGCGTTACTATGAAGCAAACGAGCAGAAGCTTCTCAAATGCGGCGTCGTAACGATCGATGAAAACGATAAGATACTCGAAATGACAGAGAAATCTCCTACACCTGCAACGCATTGGTGCACGCCTCCTTTCTATTTTTACACGAAAGAAGATGCAAAACTTGTTCAGGCAGGAATAGATTCAGGATGCGGCGTTGACGCTCCCGGGAGCTACATCGCATGGCTCTGCAAGCAGACGAACGTTTATGCTATGGAAATGCCCGGCAAACGCTATGACATAGGCAACCTTGAAAGCTACGAAAAAGTGCAGAAGGAGTATAACGGAATATGCTGACACCTAACGTAAATCTCACAGGAAAAACGGTTCTCGTTACGGGTGCGGCTGGCTTTGTAGGCGCTAACCTCGTAAAAGAACTTCTTAACACAGTAGAAAAGATACACATCGTCGGTATCGACAATATGAACGATTACTACGACGTGTCCATCAAAGATTACCGCCTCGCTGAAATAGAAAAACTCGCGGCGGAAAAGACTGGTTGCAAATGGACTTTCGTGAAGGGCAATATCGCCGATAGAGCGCTTATCGACAGACTTTTCGCCGAATACGGATTTGCGGTAGTCGTAAACCTTGCGGCTCAGGCGGGCGTAAGATATTCCATCACAAACCCCGACGTGTACATAGAATCCAATATCATCGGCTTCTATAACATACTAGAAGCATGCCGCGCAAATCCCGTTGAGCATCTTGTTTACGCGTCAAGCTCCTCGGTATACGGTTCAAACAAGAAGATACCTTATTCCACCGACGATAAGGTTGACAATCCCGTGTCCCTCTACGCGGCTACGAAGAAAAGCAACGAGCTTATGGCTCACGCTTACTCGAAGCTTTACAATATCCCGTCCACGGGACTTCGCTTCTTCACGGTATACGGTCCTGCAGGCCGTCCCGATATGGCTTACTTCGGATTTACGAACAAGCTTCGTGAGGGTAAGACTATTGAAATATTTAACTTCGGTAACTGCAAACGCGACTTTACATACGTTGACGATATAGTTACAGGCGTTAAGCACATTATGCAGAACGCTCCCGAAAAAGTAACGGGTGAAGACGGACTTCCCGTACCTCCTTACAGAGTTTACAATATCGGTAACAACAGCCCCGAAAATCTGCTTGACTTCGTTGATATCCTTCAGCAGGAGCTTATTTGTGCTAAAGTTCTTCCCGAAGACTATGACTTCGAAGCTCATAAAAAGCTCGTTCCAATGCAGGCGGGTGACGTTCCGATAACGTATGCTGATACAAGTGCGCTTGAAAGAGATTTCGGCTTCAAGCCGAACACGAGCTTGAGAGAGGGCTTGAGGAAGTTTGCTGAGTGGTACTATGAGTTCTATCTCGAAAAAGGTGAATAAATATATAGATTACCAAGGACATCTGCATGCAGATGTCCTTTTTGCCAATTGTCAATGGCTCACCGATACATTGACAATATGGTGCTTTCGTGGTATCATAAATATACATTCAGCTACAAACTTGCGAGGATTTATGTATATGGATGATATTAAGCAAAAATTATGCCCTAATTGCCGGGCGAATGTGGAAGGCTTGGTGCACAGGTGCAATTGTTGCGGTGCAACTCTTGATAAAAAGCCGTCGTTTTTCATTTGGCATACTTATATGACACAGGAAAGCGGAGATTTACAAGCTTTAACCAAAAAAATCTTTGATGAGAAAGCTGTGCCCGAAAACCCGGATCATCTTGAGCATGTGAAGAAAATCATTTTCGATATATATTGCTATCCGCAAGATATGCTTGGGGATATGACAAACAAGGTGATCTGCTATAGAACGAAAAAAGAATGCCGTATCAGAATTGTTTTAGATTATGAGAAGTATATATCTTCAAATTCTTTTGAAAAAACAGAGATGATTACCGATGGTATTATTGCAGGGATAGAACTGTTTGAAAGTAGATTTAAAAAATAATAAATCATGCAAAAAAGCCTTATGTATCAAGGCTTTTTGCTGTTTAAACCCGCTCTATCGCCAAAATCGATCATCGCTATGCAGAACCTTTCTGTCTGTGTCAACGTCATCTGCGACGGGTCGCCCTCGCGAATACGCATGGTTCTTCTTATTTCTTTAGGTATAACGACTCTTCCGAGGTCGTCGATACGTCTTACAATACCGGTAGCTTTCATATATATAAATCCTCCGTAAAAATCTTTTTAATTTTTGCAAAATTTGTCTGTTCAAGCGGTGGTATTATCAAGTATACCCTGTATTTTGCAAAATATGCGTTTTTTTGCGGATGGATTTATATTAAAAAAGCCGCCACAATGGCGTGGTGTTCTGATCGGAGAAATTGTGTAGCGCACGGTAGGGGCGAACATCCGAGCAAACTTGGCGGTTCGCCCGCGGGAGACCACAGGTCTCCACTACGGATAGGGCATAATTGCTATGAAGGAAAAATAGCAAGCCCCGACAGACCTTCAAATCTGTCGGGGCTCGTTTTACGTATTATTTTGATTGGAGAGCAGTGCAGTAAAAGACAATTCCAAGATAGGACTGGGGAAGTTTTCTTCTATCCACCCCATCCTTTTACTGTCGTTATCAAACCAAACTAAAAAATCCACATTTTTATCGGGGGCAAATGCATTTGAACGGTCAAAGCATGGTCCGCTTATCTTGCCGTTTAATAATGTGCCAACAATATGATACCATCCGCCGTAATTATCCTTTTCGTTGGTTGTACCGAATACTTCTCCCGGCTTTCGGGGATCAATCCCTAAGCTGTTTAGAAAATCTACAACAGCAGCCGAGCAAGACATAATTGCATTAGGAAAACGTTGACAACGTTCGCAAGAGCATACTTCACTTGTTGTGAAGGAGAAATTACTTGTATAATAAGCTCTTGTTTTTTCAACATCTACATCAACCGTATATCTACCGAATTGAAATATCACCTGTATATCCTCCTTTTATCGCCAGTTTCGCCTTTGTATTACAGCGTTGCAAGCGGCGCATGCTTCGGGCAAAGCCCATACCCCTAAAGATGCACGAACGCGTCCAAAGGCTCCCTCCGGGAGGGAGCTCCCGACGAAGTCGGGTGAGGGAGAATGCGTGACAATAAAACATATCAAAACTTCAAAGTTACGCGGGCTCCTTCCGTCACGCTTCGCAGCGAACCCCCAAAGCTCATTTCATTCGCTTCGGGGAACCCCTGCCGCGTGCCACCTTCCTCCCGGAGGAAGGCTTTTTTGCTAACCCCATTATACCACAAATCGGCAGAGAAAACAAGTTCTCTGCCGATATTTTGTACCCTCTATTTCTCCGCTAAGAATGCAGAGAGAATGGCGGCTTTTCGGCTTTATGCAATATCATCATACATTTTTTCGTAGAATTTAAGCATCTTTTCGATGTTTTCTTCGTGCATCATAAAAGCTGTGCAAAGCTCGGAAACGTTGTTTTCTTCCGTTTCCTCGCATGCCGAGGCAACGGTGTCGTTGAGCGCGGCAAGGGTAGCGGCGGTGCTTTCTGTAAGCTCTTTTTGCAAAATTTTTATCTGTTCAAAAATTTCTCTTTTCGTAGGTGCGTTATTTTCTGTCATTTTCTTTCCCTCCTTGTCAGGGTCTTTCCCAAATGATAGTGCATATGCTTTTTGCTTCCTCTGCCGAGGGCTTTTTAAGCTTGCCTGCGGAAAAGAGCAAATATCCTATGGCGTTGGGTTTATAGATGTTTTGTTTTACGAAAGTGCGTTCTTCCTCGGAAACGGGCGCGTTTATCTGCTTGTCTGTAAATTCCGCATACTCTGCGGCGAAATCACTGCCGTATGATGCGATGGCCTTTTTTACGATGCTTTCGTTTACGATGCTTTCAAGCTTTTCGTGCTCTGCGGAAGTGAAATAGGGTATTGTAAGCCTCGGCTTGCCGTTTTCAACAGACACAAAGCCTTTTTCTGCCCACAGAGCGATAAGCTCTTTATCGTATTCGCTTGGTTCTGTGTTCTGCGTGATGATCGTGTGTATACGCCCGAGGTCGCTTATTTCCCTTGACGTTAAAGGCTTTCTGTCGGGCGTTATACAGTTTGGGTCGAACTGCTGCATACAAAGCTGGTTGTTTGACGTGTACTTGCCTGCTGCGCCGCCGGCATATTTTATATAATCCGCGATCTGCGAGGGAAGATTGGGCAGGGCTTTCAGTACCTCGTTTTTTTCAACGCTTGCCAAAATCCAATGCTTGCTGCCGTCGCCGCGAAGCGGACAGAATTTAGATACTTTGTTTTCAAACGAGCATATGAGCTTGTTTCCATAGTTGTGCGCCGCAATTTCACAAACAGCCCACATAAGTACGTTTTCGGGTAGGTCACAGCCCATAAAGCCTATTTTTCGGATTTCTGGCAAAGCCGCTTTTGCTTCATTATAAATAATAGCGGCAACGGGGGTAAACTTCCCGAATTCGTAGCTGCTTTTTGCCGCTATGAAGTCTTCGTCCTGCACGAAGAACGTGGTGCGGTATTTTGCCGCGCCAACCTTTTCTATATATCCCATATAGAGTAGGTTTTCCAGCTTGTTTTCTATAAACAGGGCAGACATACAAAGTTTCTGCGCTATTTCCTCTACAGTAAGCGCTTTGCCTGCGCAAGCTATGCAAATGTTTTGCGTGAGCAGGTCGTTTCTGAGCTCGGCAATCTTTGCAATGTCGTTTAAGGTTCCGCTGAAGTATATATCGAGTTTTTTGGGTCTGTAAATCGTATCTTTCATATCAATTCGCTCCTTTAAAGTTTTTTTTGCTTCGCCCAAATACCAGCGTACGGTGGCGGCAGGTATGCCGAAATACGCGGCTATATCCTTGCCGCTTTTGCCGTCGTAATAGAACATTATGGTTATTTCGCGCTTCATACGGCTGAGGTACATAAGCTCACGTCGGAGCTTGATATACGTTTCGCTTTTTATGAGCTCTTCCTCGAGGTTTTCTTCCGAAGCGGAATTTTCGAGCTCGTCTGCGTAGCTTGCGCTGTTCCACACGGGCTTATTTTTGCGCAGGAAATTAGACCACGTGTAGTTGCATACGCGCCAGATATAGCCATCCATATCGGCTATATCCTTGCCCTCAAAGTCTATTTTGCAAAGTGTGAGCAAAATGCTTTGGGAAAGGTCCTCGGCGTCGTGCGTGTTGCCCGTTTTGCCGTATGCGAAACCGTATATTTTTTTAGCGTACTGTTCTGTCAGCTTTTCGGTAAAATCCATTTTGTGCCTCCGCTGTTTTGTGCTTTCACTATACAAGTAGCGCGAAAAGGGGAAATGTTGGAGCGTTTTTGAAAATTTTTTTGTTTTTATAAAATTATATCACGTTTTAGGCAAAAAGGAAAGATAGAATGGCTATTTCTCTTTTTCAAATCTCGTTTCGCGCACGTAATCGCAAAGGCGCGTGCGCTTGCCATCGCCGCCAACCGCCGTGGGAAATAGGTTTTCTATAAGCACCGCGCCGCTATCGAAGTAAAATTCGTTCTTTTCGGCGGTTTTCCACATTTTATGTGGGAAAAAACGCTTGGCGGGCAGCAAAATTTCGCGCTCGGTACACCATATTTCGCCCGATTTGCGGTAGCAGAGCACACGTTTGCCATCGCAAAACACGTATTCGCGCGTAAGGCTGATTATTTCTTCGTCTGCGTGCGTTACGTTGAAGAACATATTCATACGCAGAGGGGCAAAGTTTCTTTTTTCGCGGCGTGGGAGCGATTTGTATTCCTCTGCCTTTTTCTCTGCTTCCTCACGGAAAAAATCGATCAGATTTTCGGCAAGCTCTGCGTAAAAGGAGTTTATTTTCTCTTTCCCCTCGAAAACGGGGTATAGCACACGGCAGGCGGCGCAGGACACGCCCAGCACGCACAGCGCGTGCTTTTTTTCTTCTGTTGTTATCTTCATAGCGTACCTCCGATGTTTTTGCCTTATTATAATTATTATAAATATTCCGTGTGTTGCACAAAAATGCTCATTTTTTCTTTTTAAAAAGAGCGAGCGCCCCCGAGGCGAGCAAAAGCCAGCCAAATGCCTTGCGCAGAAGCACGGGCGTGGCGAGCGAAAGCAGGTATGCGCCCAAAAACGTACCGAACACACCAGAAAGACCGAATAGCAGCGCTATCGGCAGTCGTATTTTGCGCTTTGCGAAATGTACGGCGAGGCTCGGCACGCACAGGGCAAGAAAAAAGCAGAGGTTTATGCCCTGCGCGGCAAGCTGCTCCGCCCCGCGCACGAGCGTAAGGTATATTACGAAAAGCCCTCCGCCGCCCACGCCCATCCCCGCGAGCGCGGCGGCAAAAATAGCCGCCAAAAAATCGAGAAGTGCCATGTTACCTCCAAATAAGCATCGCGCCGGCGTACAGCACGAGCAGGGCGAAAATTTTTTTGAGCGCCCCTGTTTTCACCTTGTCGAGCAGCAAAGCGCCCACATACCCACCGGCGAGCGCGGGCGGCAAATGCGGAATAGCGGCAGAAAAATCTGCCCCGCCTGCGCGCGCATATATAAAAACGGAGGAAAGCGACATGATGAACGCCGCGCAGAGCGTTGTGGCGAATATTTCTTTCGGCGAAAGCAGATTTTTGAAAAACGGCACGTTTGCGAGGGCAAAAACGGCTATAATGCCGCCGCCCGTGCCGAAAAGCCCGTTTACCGTGCCTGCGGCAAAGCCGCAAAGCAACAGAAAAGCAATGGCGAGAAAGGGTTTTGCGGTTTTTATCCTCATTTTGTTGCTCCGTTAAAAAATAAAATTAAATATTTGTTGTGTTTTCTGTTATTTTGTGCTATAATTAATTTGTTATACTTTGCACATTTGTGGCGCGGCGTAGGCGTGCCGCGCAAATGACCACGCAGAAAGGAAGATGAGAAATGGCAAAAAACGAAAAAGATGCAAAAAACGCATCTGCAAATAAAAGCAAAAAGAAAAAAGTAGACGTCCCCTATGAAACGCTTGACGGCTACGATACAAAGCAAGGCAAAAAAGGTGCAGACCTTTCTTCCTCCGTATATTTTATGGTTTCCGCCGTGCTCGTGGCGGTGGCGCTGTTCATACTTATTTGCTACGGTTTCCCCGAAACCTGCGGCTTTATAGGTGAATGGACAAAGAGGATAATGTTCGGTATGTTCGCAGGCGGCGCGATACTCGTGCCCATACTTATGCTGGCGCAGGCATTTTACCTTAAGCGCGATGCGGCAAAGGGGAAAATTTTCTACCGCCCGCTTTTCTCGCTCGTGGCGGTGCTCACAATATCTGCGCTGCTGCACGCGATATTTGCCGGCTTTACAGAGGCAATAAAAATAAATATAACGCAGATGACTCTTGTTAAAATAGCAGACTTTTTCGAGCACGGTACGCGCCTCGTGGGCGGCGGCGTGTTCGGCGGCGTGCTGGGCACGCTCATAATGTCTGCCGTAGGCATAACGGGCACGATAATTTTGGCTGTTTTGCTTATACTTTTCTCCTGTATATTCCTTTTCGGCTTTACGCCGCGCACGTTTATAAAGAGCGTGAGATATAAATATTTCAAATTCTGCGAAAACAGAGCCATAAAGAAGCAGCAGAAGGAAGAAGCCGCGGCAAAGGCGCTGGAAGAGCGCAAAAAGGCAGAGGCGGCGGCGCGTGTGCGCGAGGAACGCAAACGTGCGGAAGCGGCGGCGCGTGAACGCGAGCTGCGCGCAAAGGAAGAGGAGGAAAACCGCGAAATAGAGCGTATGCGCAAGGATACGCAGGCTCACCGCCAGCGTGCGGAGGAGCTGCGCCGCGCTAATACTGCGGCAAAATCCGTCGGCAAAAAAAGCCATGGCGATATAGACGAGATATTCGCAGAGGATTTTGCGGAGGCAAAGCCCAAAAAGGCACGCGCGGAAGCGCCCAAAGCGCCTGCGGTAAAAGAAGAAAAAGAAGAAAATGACGACGACATAGAGTTTTATGGTGAATCTGTAGCTGAATTCTGGCGCAAAAACGACCCCGACACAGAAACAACTTTCGAAGCTGAACCCGAAGAGGGCGAAGGCGAAGAGCCTGAGGTGCACGTTTTCGCGGAAGAGGACATCATAGCAGAGCAGGGCTTCAAAGCGGAGGATACATACGCAGAGGAGTATGAAGAGGAGGAAGACCTTTTCGAGCTGCCCGAGTATGAGGAAGAAATACCTGAGCCCACCCCCGTACCTGCAGAAGAGCCGGAGGACCTGCCCGAAGATACCATACCGTGGGAAGAGATCGTAGGCGAGGAAGAAAAGCCCACGCCCGTTCAAGCGAAGAGGGAAGAACCGCTGGAAGATAAACTGCGCAAAACGCTGGACGGCGCGCGCAGAAATATGGGCACGCCCAACCCCACAAGAACACAGGCCGCCCCCGTACAGGAAAAAGCACCGGTTGCCCCCGCCGTTATCGCGGCAGAGCCTGCGCCCGAGCCCGAGCCCAAAGTGCCTGAATACGTTTTCCCGCCAATAGAACTGCTTAAGCAGGACCCCGGCAAGGTGGGTGATGACAGCGACGAGCTCCATATGAACGCAGAAAAGCTCGTGGCTACACTTCGCAGCTTCAACGTTCGCGCAAAGATAGTGGACGTTTCTCGCGGACCTACGATAACACGATATGAAATAGGCCTCGAAGCGGGCACGCGCGTGCGCACCATAATGAACCTTGTAGACGATATTTCCTATGCTCTCGCCACAAACGGTGTGCGTATAGAGGGTGTTATACCCGGCAAGAGCGCTATAGGCATAGAGGTGCCGAACGGCTCTGCAGAAACCGTTTATTTGCGCAGCCTTTTGGAGGATACGAAGTTTACGGAAGCCAAAAGCAAGCTCACCACGGCGCTCGGCAAGAGCGTTTCGGGCGACAATATTTACCTCGATATTTCCAAAATGCCCCATTTGCTTATCGCAGGTACAACGGGTTCGGGTAAATCCGTATGTATAAACACTATTCTCGTAAGCCTTCTTTACAAGGCAACGCCCGAGGAAGTCAAGCTCGTGCTCGTAGACCCGAAGAAGGTAGAGCTTAACGTATACAATGGTATACCCCACCTTCTCGTGCCCGTTGTTTTCGACCCGAAAAAGGCGGCGGGTGCGCTCCACTGGTGCGTGACTGAAATGGAACGCCGCTTTGACCTTATCGAATCTATGAACGTGCGCAACCTCGACGGCTACAACAAAGCAATAGAGGGCGACCCCACAAAGGAAAAGCTGCCTAGAATCGTTATAGTTATAGACGAGCTTGCCGACCTTATGATGACAGCCTCCAACGAGGTAGAAACGTCTATTTGCCGTATCGCGCAGAAGGCGCGTGCCGCAGGCATGCACCTTATTATAGGTACACAGCGCCCGTCTGTCGACGTTATCACGGGTCTTATAAAGGCAAACGTGCCCTCGCGTATAGCGTTTACGGTTATGTCGCAGGTAGACAGCCGTACTATCATAGATACCACAGGCGCGGAAAAGCTCATAGGCCGCGGCGATATGCTCTTTGCCCCCGTTGGCTGTACAAAGCCCATGCGTGCGCAGGGCGCGTTCGTTTCCGACGCGGAGCTTGAAAGCATTATAGACTTTATAAAAGAAAACGCTAAAAAAGCGGAATATTCCGATGAGATTATTGCCCGTATAGAAAAAGAAGCGGCGCTTTGCGGCAAAAAGGGCAAGGCTCGCGAAGAAGCCGAGGATATGGACGACGGCGAGGAAGAGGTGGACCCCAAGCTCGACAGCGCGATAAAGCTTGCTGTGGAGGAGGGCAAGATCTCCACTTCGCTTATCCAGCGCAGACTTTCGCTTGGCTATGGCAGAGCCGCGAAGCTCATAGACGTTATGGAGCGCCGCGGCATAGTGGGCGCACCGGACGGTCAGCGCCCTCGCGAGGTGCTCATAACCAAGGAACAGTACCTTGAAATGCAGATGCGCAGCGACGGCGCTGTGGGCGCTACCGCTATGAGCGAGGCAGAGGAAGAGGTCGCGCTTTCGCGCGAGGACTTCCCCGAGGACGAAATTTAAAGAAGGAAATTCGGTGCTTTATGCGCCGAATTTCCCAAAGTTTACGGAAGAAAGGTGTTAGAAATGAGCAAACTTATTGCTGTGGAGGGCCTCGACGGCTCGGGAAAGGGAACGCAATCGGAGCTGCTTTACAAAACGCTTACGGAAAGATATGAAAAAGTAAAGCTTCTTTCCTTCCCCGATTACGATAACCCCTCCTCCACGCTCGTAAAGATGTACCTTGACGGCGAATTCGGCAGAAAGCCGAGCGACGTTAATGCATACGCCGCCACGATGTTCTTTGCGGCAGACCGCTATGCCTCCTACAAAAAATTCTGGCAGACGGATTATGAAAAAGAGGATACGGTTATTCTGGCGAACAGATATACCACCTCAAACGCGATACATCAGCTTTGCAAGCTGCCAAAAGAGCAGTGGGGCGAATTTTTGCCTTGGCTTTGCGATTTTGAGTTCACAAAGCTCGGCTTGCCCGCGCCGGGGCTCGTTATTTACCTGGAGGTCACTCCCGAGGTAACGCTTGAATACGTGCGCAAGCGCAGCGCGGAAACGGGCAGAAAAATGGACATTCACGAGCTTGACCCCGAGTATATGGCGCACTGCTACGAAGCGGCGCTCTATGCGGCGGAAAAAATGGGCTGGGTGCGCATACGTTGCTGTGATGCCACGGGCAAAAAGCTTTTGCCTATAGAAGAGATACACGCTATGGTGCTTTCTGCCGCGGAAAAATACCTTGAAAGAGGCTGAAGATGGAAAATATAAAAGAAAAACTTGCCATTCGCTTCCCCGAAACGGAGGCAGAATGGGCGCAAATTATAAAAAATCAATGCGAAATATTTGGCGACAGCACAGCCTTCTACGATGACCTTTATATCTGGGCAGGCAAAAAATGCACGCTCGCCGCTTTCTGCGGCGAAAAGCCCGTGGGCGCGGTAAGCTTCCCCGAAATAACGTATCCCGAAAAAGACAAAATTTACACAGGCGGCTATATTTTTGCCGCTTGGGTAGCGCCCGAATACCGCGGAAACGGCATTTTTGCCGAGCTTATGGCGGCGGCCGAGGGCGTTATGCGCGAGCGCGGATATGAGTTTGCTTTTGTTGTGCCTGCAGAGGAAAGGCTTTTTTCCCTGTACGAAAAAATTGGCTACACGGCAAAGGTAAAAAACGGCTTCCCCTACAAAGCACCGCGCGAAATCTTGCGCGAATATAACCCAACGGACGATATTTATATGCTTTGGAAGGTATATTCCCGTGTGCACGATATGTTCGCAAAGGATATGGAATTTTTCAACCACACCTTGCAGGTTATGGAGGCAGAGGGCAAATGCTTTGCCATTTCCAAGCGCGGTTACATTGTTTATGCTCCTTGCTACGATAACACCGTCACCGTATACGACCGCATGGAAAACGGCAGTCTTGTGGGCGGCAAAGGCGCCGTTCGCGGCCTTTGCAAAGCCTTTGGCACGGAAAAAACGTTTGAAAACAGCGTTTTCAATATGTTTTTTGAGCCTGCATACGAAATATTAAAAAAATAAAGGAGCTGTTTTATGAAAAAAGTTATTGTTTTTCTTGCCGACGGTACGGAAGAAGTAGAGGTGCTCACACCTGTTGATATGCTTAGGCGCGCAGGGGCGGAGGTAACGCTTGCCGGCGTGCCCGAAATGGTATGCACCTGCTCCCATAATGTGAAAATAACGGCAGACGCGCAGGCGTGCGACTGCGTTTACAGCGAATACGATATGGTCGTGCTCCCCGGCGGTATGCCCGGCACGCTGAACCTCGGCGCGAGTGAGGACGTAAAGAAAATTACGGCAAAAGCATATGCGGGCGGCAAATTCGTGGCGGCTATATGCGCCGCACCCTCTGTGCTCGGCGAAATGGGCTTGCTCGCGGGCAAGCGTGCCACATGCTACCCCGGGTTTGAAGAAAAGCTTACCGGCGCTTGCGTAGTGCGCGAAAAAGCCGTGCGCGACGGCAATATTATAACGTCCTGCGGCGCAGGCGCGGCTATGGAATTTTCCCTTTTGCTCGTAGAGGCGCTTTACGGCAGTGAAACGAGCGAAAATTTAAGAAAGGCGGTTTTTGCTTGAAATGTACGAAATAAGAAAACACAAAACCGAAATAAGAGAATATTATCTTGAAAAAAGACGTGCGCTCACGGCAGAGGAGCGCGCGGAAAAGAGCGAAAAGGTTTGCCGCAATATGCTCGGCTCCGCAACATACAGATATGCCGACGTGCTCCTTATGTACTACCCCAAGGAAGATGAGATAGATATACGCCCCATAGCGGAAGCGGCGCTTGCCGCAGGCAAGAAAGTGGCTTTTCCGCGCTGTAACCCTGCGGACCACACTATGGTATTCCATTTTGTAAGCTCGCTTGCCGAACTTTTGCCCGGTTCATACAACATTATGGAGCCATCTGCAGAGCTTCCCGCGTTTGACCTTGCAGATGCGGAAACGTGTAACGTGGCGTGCGTTGTGCCCGCTGTCGTATTCGATAAAAAGGGCTTTCGCATAGGATATGGCGGCGGATACTACGACCGCTATCTCGCGGGCTTCCGCGGTACGAAGCTGGGGCTTGTTTACCGCGATTTTATAGTTAACTCCGTTCCGCACGGCAGATACGACCTTACTGTGGACGTTATGATAACGGAAAGAGGGCTCTATGCGAAGAATTAAGGCTTCGCACCCCTTCTTCGCCGCGCCCGCGCTCGTTTTCGTTATATCCGTTTTTATGGTGTTTTTGCAGTTTGCAAACCTCGATACGGATAACGAGGCTGTCATATACGGCGTAATGCTTATTTTGCAGTTGGTGGTGTTCGCTATACCTGCCGGGGCTTTCTGCTTCCTTCGCGGCGGCGAATACGTGCTGAAAATGGATATATACGCGCCGCGCAAGCATTCGCTCGGCGTGCTGCTCACAGGCTCGCTTTTCATTGTGCTCACTTCGGGCGTGCTGAAATTCGTGTTTTTCCATTTTGCATACGACTATTCCGTATATTCGCTTTACGGCAGCAGTATAACGCTGGAGGTCGGCTCCTTCGGCACAGGGCTGCTTATGGTGCTTTCGCTGGCGATTTTTCCCGCGCTTACGGAAGAATTTGTGTTCCGAGGCATAATTTTCCGCGAATACAGGGCGTGCGGCACGGTGTTTGCCATGCTCGTTTCTTCGCTTCTCTTTGCGTTCGTCCATTTCGACCTCAAGCTGTTCCCCATATATTTTATTTTGGGTATGTTGCTTGTATGGATAGCTTTTATAACACATTCGCTTTGGGCGGCGGTTCTGGCACATATGGCATATAACCTTTACGTAATATTTTTTGAAAAATATATTTGGCTGTTTTCTTCCAACCCCGACAGCGATATACTTTTCTGGCTTATACTTTTGGTACTGTGGTTCATTTGCGCATTTTTCTTCCTCGCCGCGGCAGAGCGCGTTATGCGCGCCTGCGTGGAAAACGGCGAAAGCGCGCCGAAAGCAGTGCCGAAGGGCAAAAGAAAAGCTCTTTATTTAGAGGCGCTTGTTTCCCGACCGTTGCTTTTGGATGCCGCGGTGTTCATTATAATGGGTATTATAGGGCTTTTCGTTTCGTAATAAAATTTTTAAAACCGCGCAGAATAAGTGCAAAACTTATTTTGGCGGTTTAAAATGAAAAAAGGCAGTAAAATTTTAATATATATACTTTCCGTTGTGCTTGTGAGTGCGGCACTTTGGGCGTGCGCCGTGTGCGCGGCAAACGATGCCTTTGCGCTTTGCAAAAAGGGCGAGGCAAGCGATTTTACGCTGGAGAGCGACACACCGCTTGCGGAAACGGCGAAAAAGCTTAAAAACGCGGGTATTATAAAATATCCGCTTGTTTTCCGTGTGTATTTTATGCTGAAAAGTGGGGGCGACGTTTTCCCTGCGGGAAGCTACGTGCTTTCGCCCGATATGAGCTACGACGAAATACGCTATGAGATATTCGGCATAGGCAAAGCGCGCAAAGAGGTGCGCATAACCTTCCCGGAGGGCTCTACTACAGACGAGGTTATAGAGCTTTTTCTGAAAAACGGCATAGGCACGCGCGAAGGCTTTGAAAAAGCCATACAAACGCACGAATTCAGCTTTGCGTTTATGCCGAAAACGGTAAACACGGCGCGCAAATACCGCTTGGATGGCTACCTTTTCCCCGACACTTATAATTTTTATTCCGATACTTCCGAAGAGGAGGCTGTAGCGAAGATGCTCGAAAATTTCGAGCGCAAGTTTACCTCCGTTATGGTTGCGGATGCGGCGCGTGCGGGCTACACGGCAGACGAGGCGGTAACGCTCGCTTCCATGGTGCAGGGCGAGGCATACTATCTTTCCGATATGGCAGGGATAGCCTCTGTTTTCCGCAACAGACTGCGCGGCGGAATGAAATATCTGCAGAGCGATGCCACGGGGCTATACGGCGAGGCTTATGATACGTACGAGCACGCGGGGTTGCCCCCGGGGCCTATATGCAACCCTGGCGCGGCGGCGCTGGAGGCGGCTGTTTATCCTGCCAACACGAAATATTACTATTTCCTGACCGGGCGCGATAAAAAAGCCGTGTTTTCGCGGACTTATGCCGAGCATAAGAAAGCGATAAATAGAATGAAGAATTAAGAGTGCAGAATGCAGAGTGAAAATGCAAGAAAGAGAGAGAATTATGACAGAACTTCTTTCCCCTGCGGGAAATTTCGAGAAAATGAAAGCCGCGTTCCTCTATGGTGCGGATGCGGTATACCTTGCGGCAAAGCGCTTCGGTATGCGCGCCGCGGCAGATAACTTTACTATGGAAGAGCTTTCCGAGGCGGCAAAATACGCCCACGAACGCGGCAAAAAGATATATCTTACCATGAATACGCTTCCTCGCGAATACGAATACGAAGACCTTGCGGATTTTATACGCGAGCTTGCCGCGCTTCCGCACAAGGTGGATGCGGCGATAGTTGCCGACGTAGGCGTTTTTGCGCTTCTTCGCAAGCTTTACCCTGAGCTGGAGCTGCATATTTCCACCCAGGCGGGCATTGTAAGCTCTGCAGACTGCCGCTTCTGGTACGAGCAGGGCGCAAAGCGCGTGGTGCTCGCACGCGAGGTTTCGCTGGAGGAAATAAAGCAGATACGCAAAAATATACCCGATGATATGGAGATAGAGGCGTTTGTGCACGGTTCCATGTGCGTTTCCTTCAGCGGCAGATGCTTGCTTTCCAACAACCTTGTGGGCAGAGATGCCAACCGCGGCGCGTGCGCTCAGCCCTGCCGCTGGAACTACACTATACGCGAAGAAAAGCGCCCCGATATGCCCCTTACGCTCGAAGAGGAGCGCGAGGGCACGTACATAATGAGCTCCAAGGATATGTGTATGGTAGAGCATATGAACGAGCTTATAGAAGCTGGCATAACTTCCTTTAAAATAGAGGGCAGAATGAAGAGCGCATATTACACGGCGGTCGTGACAAACGCATACCGCGCGGCTATAGACGGCTATATGGAAAAGGGCGCGGAATTTGCGCTTGACCCCGCGTGGCTAACCGAGCTGGACAGCGTGAGCCACCGCGAATATTGCACGGGCTACTTTTTCGACGACCCTATGAAAAATGCGCAGACCTGCACGGTTCAGGGCTATTTGCGCGAAAAGGCGTACCTTGCCGTTGTTAAGGAATACGATGCAGAAAAGGGAATGGCGAAGTGTATACAGCGCAATAAATTCTGTGCGCACGACGCCGTAGAGCTTATCACCCCCGGGAAAACGGGCAGACGCTTTGAAGCGAAAGAAATTTATAGCACAGAAGGCGAGGCTATACCCTCCGTTCCCCATCCGTTTATGGAGTTTTACCTCAAAGTGCCTTTCGAGGTGAAGGCCGGCGATATTATAAGAGGCGCGAACTGATAAAAAGTGCCGTTTCTCCCTACGTGATAACGGTTATGCCGAAAAATATAAATCCACATTGTGTTTTTTGCTGAATTGACTTCAAAGGAGCGTGGTTTGCGTGAAAAAGAAAGCGATCATAGCGGCAGCTGTCTTAATTTTAATACTGTTTTTTCCGATTTTTCGCGGAGGTTATAACGACGGCGGAACTTCTGAATACTGTGCGCTGACTTATAGAATAGTTAAGTGGAAAAGGCTGGTGACGGTATATGAAGAAGACGGTACGATAAACCACGAAACATACAAGAAAACACGGGTTTATTGGTTTCCCGATAATTTTAAATCCATCGGCGAACTATGGGAAATGGAATATACGAAGGAATGATAATTAAAATCCTCGAAAGAGCAGAACGCCTTTCGGGGATTTTGGCACAAATACACATTTTTGCGCACTTTTTTTGCCGTATGTTTCATTTTTAATTAAAAACTATTGAAAATATTATTATAATATGCTAAAATAATCTTGTTAAAAAATTTTTTCGGAGGTTGAAAGAAATGACTTACAACAAGAAAACAATTGAAGACATTGATGTCAAAGGCAAAAAAGTCCTTGTAAGATGCGACTTTAACGTTCCCGTTAAAGACGGCGTTATCACAAGCGACAAAAGAATCGTAGAAGCTCTTCCCACAATCAAATATCTCGTGGCACAGGGCGCAAAAGTAGTTCTTTGCTCTCATATGGGCAAACCCCACGCTATTTTTGAAAAGAGCTTCAAGCTCACAAAGAAAGAACTTGCTAAGATCGCAGAGCTTCCCGCAGAAGAACAGGAAGCTGCAACAGCAAAAGCTTTCGAAAAAGCTCAGGGCGATATTACGAAATATTCTCTTGCAATCGTTGCGGACAGACTCAATGAGCTTCTCGGCGGTATCGTAACTTTCGCAAAAGACACAGTTGGCGAAGATGCACAGGCTAAAGTTGCCGCTCTCGAAGAAGGCAAAATCGTTCTTCTCGAAAACACACGCTTCAACGCAGGCGAAACAAAGAATGACGAAGCTTTCTCCAAAAAGCTCGCTGCTTTCGGCGACGTATTCGTAAACGACGCATTCGGTTCTGCACACAGAGCACACGCTTCTACAGCAGGTGTTACACAGTTCGGCGGCCTTCCCGCAGTTTGCGGCTACCTCATTCAGAAAGAAATTTCTATTATGGGTAAAGCTCTTGAAGATCCCAAACGCCCCTTCGTTGCTATCCTCGGCGGCGCTAAAGTTTCCGATAAGCTCAACGTTATCAAAAACCTCCTCACAAAGGTTGATACACTTATCATCGGCGGCGGTATGGCATACACATTCCTCGCAACAAAAGGCTATGAGATCGGCACATCTCTCTTCGATGAAGAAAAAGTTGATTACTGCCGCGAAATGCTCGAGCTCGCTGAAAAGAACGACGTAAAACTCCTTCTCCCCATCGATACAGTTGTTGCGAAAGATTTCCCCAACCCCATCGATGCTGAAATCGAAGTTACAACAGTTGATTCCGATGCTATCCCCGCAGATATGCAGGGTCTCGACATCGGCGAAAAGACAAGAGAACTCTTTGCAGATGCTGTTAAGAACGCGCAGACAGTTGTTTGGAACGGTCCTATGGGCGTATTTGAAAACCCCACACTCGCAAAAGGTACGATTGCTGTAGCACAGGCTCTGGCTGATTCCGATGCTATCACGATCGTTGGCGGCGGCGACAGCGCTGCAGCTTGCGAACAGCTCGGCTTCGCTTCCCAGATCACACACATTTCCACAGGCGGCGGCGCATCCCTCGAACTTCTCGAAGGTCTTGAACTTCCCGGTATCGCTTGCCTCGAAAACAAATAATTTCCCGAAAGAGAGAATTTGAAAATGAATAAAGCTAAAAGAAACGTTGTTATTGCCGGCAACTGGAAAATGAATATGACACCCGCACAGACAACAGAATTTATCACAGCACTTGCACCCATGGTTGCAGGTATGGACGGCTGCAAGGTTGTTCTCTGCGTTCCTTACGTAGACATCGCTGCTGCTGTTGCTGCTGCAGAAGGCACAAACATCGAAATCGGCGCAGAAAACGTTCATATGGAAGCTAAAGGCGCTTACACAGGCGAAATTTCCGGCGAAATGCTCGCTGCTTGCGGCGTTAAATACGTTATCGTTGGCCACAGCGAACGCAGACAGTACTTCGGCGAAACAGATGTTACTGTAAACGGCAGACTCAAAGCAGGTCTTGCAAACGGCCTTAAGGTTATCCTTTGCGTTGGCGAAACACTCACAGAACGCGAACAGGGCATCACATTTGAAACTGTTGCAAAGCAGACAAAGATCGCTCTTCTCGGCGTATCTGCTGAAGAACTCAAAAACGTTGTTATCGCATACGAACCCGTTTGGGCTATCGGCACGGGCAAAACAGCTACTTCCGCGCAGGCAGAAGAAGTTTGTGCAGACATCCGCGGCGTAGTTGCAGGCCTTTACGGTGCAGAAGCTGCAGAAGCTGTTACTATCCAGTACGGCGGCTCTATGAACGCAGGCAACGCTGCAGAGCTCCTTTCTATGGAAAATATCGACGGCGGCCTTATCGGCGGCGCGTCCCTCAAAACAGCAGACTTTACAACAATCGTAAAAGCTGCTCAGTAACCTACTTTTCTTTCGGAGAAAAGCAGGCAAAAGAACTTTGTCAGGATAAGCTAAGTATTTTGCTTTAAACAGAAAATCGCTCCTTGAAAAAGGAGCGATTTTTTCTTTGAAAAAACTTATTGCCGCATCTATTGAAAACGCGGTGCTCCTGTGCTATAATTTATATACCGATATTTTCCGGGAAGGAGAAATTTTTATGAAAATCGTTACTTTTAATTTGCGTTGTGTGTGGGATAAAGATGGAATAAACTCATTTATTCACCGTGTGGGAATGATTTACGATAAAATAAAAGAAGAAATGCCCGATATTATAGCTTTTCAAGAATGTACGCCGAGAAGTATGGAGCTTATGGAGAAAATGTTCCCCGAATACTCTTTTTCTGGAATGTTCAGGAGCGAAAATTATTGGGGAGAGGGGCTTTTCACAGCGGTGAGAAAAGAAGATTTTCGCATAGCTTCTGCCGAGAGCTTTTGGATAAGCCCCACACCGTACGTGCCCGGTTCGCGCTTCCCGGAGCAGAGCGATTGCCCGAGAATTTGCAATGCCGTTGTGGTGCGCAACAGGAAGACCGACAAAATGATACGGCTTTTCAACATTCACCTCGACCATATTTCCGAGGCGGCGCGCGTAAAGGGAATGGATTTTATGCTCGGTAAAATGGCGGAATATAACAAGCAGCTGCCTTTGCCCTCCGTTATTTTGGGCGATTTCAATTGCACGCCGGAAAGCGAGCCTATAAAGATGTGCGTTGCGTGCGAAAACCCCGTGCTTTTCGACGTTACAGCGGGAATAGAGTGTACAAACCACGATTTCGGGCGTTTTGACGGATGCTCCGCAAAAAAGATAGACTATATTTTTGTAACGCAGGAGCTTAATAAGTCTTTCCGTAGCGTAACGGTTTGGGATACCTGCCACGATGGCATTTACCTTTCGGATCATTACCCCGTTTGCGCGGAATTTGAATATTGAGAAGAATTTGAAAAACGCACCCTTAAGGGTGCGTTTTTTTATTTTCTTTCCCATTTGTCGCAAAGCGATTCTATTTGGCTTGTGAACTTGGCAAGGTCTTTATTAGCTCCGCCGCGGTTCTGTTCTATAACGGAAATAAGGCGCTTGCCGGCGAGCAAAAGTCGCTCGAAAACGGCGTTTGCACGTCTGCGCGCCGCATTGGATTTGCGCGGTATGCGCACAACGGGCGCTTTTTCCACACATTCGCCCGTTTCAAGATCGAATATGTCGCCGCTGTACGGTGCGGCGGAAAAGTAGCCGAGTTCATCGTATACGGCGTTTGCAAATTTATCGCAAACATCGTCGGCGCCGTGGTTAACAAAAACCTTTTTCGGCGGCTTAGGCATGTTTGCGAGCCATTCCAGCAGCATATCTCTGTCGGCGTGGCCGCTTATGCCCTTTATCATTTGGATGTTGGCGTTCACGGTTATTTCTTCGCCGAAAAGGCGCACGCTTGTAACCCCGTCCAGCAGTTTTCTGCCTATAGTGCCCTCTGTCTGGTAGCCCACGAAAAGTATGGTGCTTTCTTCGCGCCACAGGTTGTGCTTCAGGTGGTGGCGTATTCTGCCTGCCTCGCACATACCGGAAGCGGAAATTATTATTTTGGGTTCAAAATCGTCGTTTATCGCGCGGGAATCGGCGCTTGTGAGCGAAAGCTTTAGCCCCGGGAAGTGTATGGGGTCTATGCCGTTTTTCAGAAGCTCCAGTGTTTCATCGTCGTAATACTCCGTAAGGCCGCCGCCGTAAATATTCGTTGCTTCCACGGCAAGCGGGCTGTCTACGTAAACAGAAAAGCCATCGTGGTATTTTATAAGCTTTTTCTCTTTTATAATGCGTATTAGGTAAAGCAGCTCTTGCGTTCTGCCAACGGCAAAGGAGGGGATCACCACGTTGCCGCCGCGGTCAAACGTAGCTTGTATGATCTCGGAAAGCTGAGCTATATAATCGGGGCGCTCTTCGTGAAGCCTGTCGCCGTAGGTGGATTCTATAACAACGTAATCTGCCTTCGGCGGTGTCTGAGGGTCGCGTATCAGCGGACGCATCTTGTTGCCAAGGTCGCCCGAAAAAAGCACGGACGTGCGTTTTCCTTCTTCAAAAGCGGTTATCAGTATGCAAGAGGAGCCGAGAAGATGCCCTGCATCGAAAAATTCTATTTTTATGCCGTCGAAGATCTCAAGCTCCTTGCCGTAATGGCAGGTTTCGAAAAGCTCGAGCGTACGCTCCGCATCCTGCATTGTGTACATGGGCTCATACGGTTCTGCACCTGCGCGCTGTGCCTTGCGGTTGCGCCACTGTGCTTCAAATTCTTGAATATGTGCGGAATCGCGCAGCATTATGTCGCAAAGGCGGTGCGTTGCCACCGTGGAATAGATCGGCCCTTCATAACCCATGGAAACCATGGCGGGCAGCTTACCGGAATGGTCTATGTGCGCGTGCGTAAGGCAAATTGCGTCTATATCGCCGGGGGCGATGGGCAGATCGCAGTTTTCGTATATATCCTCGCCCTGTTCCATGCCGCAATCGATAAGTATATGCTTGCCACAGGCATCGATAAGTGTGCAAGAACCAGTAACCTCGTGTGCCGCTCCCAAAAATGTCAATTTCACTCAAAACACCTCCTGTTGAATTTTACTAATTTTACAAAAATATTTTACCATATTTCAGTCGAAATGTCTATAGATAAATTGTAAACACGAAAATGAAATAAATATTTTTTTGAATTTACAAATTTTTTATCACTTATCCTGTATTTTATGGTAAAATATATTATAATATACATTTATTCAAGGTGGCAAAATTGAATTTTTACAGAATTTACGCAAAAATAGACCTTTCGGCTATTTCATATAACATAAAGCTGATAAAAGAAAGAATAGGCAAAAGCAAGCTCATGCTTGTGGTAAAAGCCGATGCATATGGGCACGGTGCGCTCGCCGTGGCAAAAGCCTTTGAAAAGGATGCCGATTATTTTGCCGTGGCGGAAATGGGCGAGGCTATAGAGCTGCGTGCGGGCGGTGTACGCACGCCGATACTTATTTTGGGCTACACCTCGCCATCGCTCTACGAGCTGGCGATAGAGCACGATATAACGCTGACCATATTTACTTTAAAAGCGGCGCAGGCGCTTTCGGAGCTGTGCGTGCGCACGGGCAAAACGGCGCGTGTTCACTTCGCCGTGGATACGGGCATGGGGCGCATAGGCTGGCGTGTGTGCGAACATAGCGCAGACGAAGCGGCAGAGGCGGCGAGCCTGCCGGGGATCGCGGCAGAGGGCATTTTCAGCCATTTTGCAACGGCAGACCTTGCGGAAGACTCTTTTGCGGAGGAACAGCGAGAGCAGTTTGAACGCTTTGTAGAAATGCTTAAAACGCGCGGAGTGGCTGTACCCATAAAGCACATGAACAACAGCGCGGGTATTTTTAAGTTCCGCGAGCAATACGATATGGTTCGCGCCGGGATAGTGATGTACGGGCTGTCCCCCTCTGAAAACGTAGCGGCGGCAGGTGGCTTTGCGGTGCGCCCGGCGATGGAGCTTATAACTCACATAGCACACGTAAAGGAGCTGGAAGAGGGCAAGCCGATAAGCTACGGCTCTACATACGTTACAGAGCGCAAAACGCGCGTTGCCACACTTCCCGTGGGCTATGCAGACGGCTACCCACGCGCGCTTTCGGGCAAGGGAGAGGTGCTTGTGCGCGGTGTGCGCTGCCCGATACTCGGCAGGGTGTGTATGGACCAGATGATGGTCGACATAAGCGCCGTGCCGGAGGCAGAGGTAGAAGAGCCTGTCGTGCTTATGGGGCGCGATGGGGCAGAGCATATTTCCGCAGACGAAATAGCCGCGCACGCGGACACGATAAACTACGAGATTGTATGCGGTATAGCAAAGCGTGTGCCTAGAATTTATTTTAAAAATTGAAAAATGAAGAAAAAACGAGCTCAAAAAGGCTCCTTCTCATAAGGCTGTTAAATTAAAATTGATTCGCAGTAGACAAAGAATTAACCCCGACAGATTGCAAGGTCTGTCGGGGTTGGTTTTATTCGGTTTTAAATTCTCTTGATACATTTATGGTAAACTCTGCGCTTTCTCCTGCTACGCGAATTTCAAATTCTTTTCCTTTTGCGTTATTTACGGTATAACTTGATTTTTCAGTCACACTGAAATCATGGATAATATCCAAATTTTCATCTAACAACACAATCCTCACATTCCCTTTGGTGCGAGCACATTCAACAGTAAATGTAATGGTTTCCGCTGTTCCATATGTTAATTGCAGAAGAGAAACGCCCGAAAGCGGCGTGGCAGCAGATGCTTCAACAGTATCCCCATCATGCAAATAATCTTCATCTGCATAGCTTTTTGATCCAGAGGTATTAAGGCCAAAAGCAACGCAATAGCACACAGTATCTTCAGCGCATATATCCTCATCAGTCAACACGGCTAACGAAAAGTCATCTTCCCCGTTTAAATCTTTGGTTTCAACCTTAAATTTGTTTATTAACAGGGTACAACTGCAAAGCGAAAGCATCGTGCAAAGACAAACGAGAATCGATAATACCTTTCTCAATCTCATATTTTTAAACTCCTCTCATAATCTTATCGTAATTTTATCGCCAGTTTCGCATTTGTATTACAAACGCATCGGGCAAAGCCCATACCTCTAAAGATGCGCGGGTGCATTCATAGGCTCCTTTCAGGATGGAGGCTTTTTGTTAGTCTCATTATAACACGAATCGGCAGAGAAAGCAAGCGTTATATTCCGATTTCGTAGGAGTGATATGATCGCGTGCGCGATCGTGATATTGAAGCCTTACGGCTTCAGTGATATTTTATTCGCCTCCAAACTCGCGTAGCGAATACCACTCGGCGATAGCCGAATATCACTGCGAAACAATAGAACTCGCCGCAGGCGAATAAAACTGCCCAACTTCCTTATGAGAAGTTGGGCAA
>JAFTLJ010000015.1 GCA_017456005.1 Clostridia bacterium
ACAGACGGTTTGCAGACACTGAAAGAAGCGGTTGATGCGGCTTTTGCAGCTTACGCAAGGGAATATAAAGATGCCATTTACTGCATAGGTTCTGTTGTGGGGCCACACCCGTTTCCGATGATGGTGCGAGATTTTCAGAGCGTTGTGGGCAAGGAGGCAAGAGAACAGTTTATTGCTATGACGGGTAAGCTGCCAGATGCCGTGGTGGCTTGCGTTGGCGGCGGCTCCAATTCTATGGGGATGTTTGCGGGATTTTTGAATGATCCGGTTGAAATTTACGGTATAGAGCCGCTTGGCAGGGGCACAAAGCTCGGCGATCACGCCGCAAGCCTTAAATACGGCGAAGAAGGCGTTATGCACGGCTTTAACAGCCTTATGTTGAAGGACGAAAAAGGCGAGCCTGCCCCCGTTTACTCTGTGGCGAGCGGCTTGGATTACCCCTCCAGCGGGCCGGAGCACGCGTTTCTCCACGATATAGGCAGGGTAAAATACGATGTAATAAACGATGATGAAACTATCGATGCATTCTTCACGCTTTCGCGCTTGGAGGGCATAATTCCTGCTATAGAAAGCTCTCATGCTGTGGCTTACGGTATGAAGCTTGCAAAAGCTATGGGAAAGGGAGATATTCTTATAAACCTTTCGGGCAGAGGGGATAAGGATATGGATTATATAATAGAAAAATACGGTATAAGATAAAGCATGAAACTTTTTTTTGTTATAATGTGAGTGAAATACTAAAAAGGAGCTTTTATGAAACTTTTAGAATGTAAAGACAGGCCTATAAAAGTTTACGGGTTGATTGATTTTTATAAAAACGGGAGCCTTATGCGTCTACCCGAAGAAGTTATGGAAAAGATGCCCCAGCTTCGCCAGTTTGGCAGCCGCAGCACGGGCGGCAGAATTTGTTTCCGCACAAACACGAAAAAATTATATATTAAGCTCGTTTCTAAAACGTTCATACGAGATTATGCTACAACACAGATTGCATCTTCGGGAATTGATATATATATGGGCGACAGAACAAAGGGCATATATCTAGGGAGCGTTTTCCCCACTGGGGCTCGCGGTACAGACCCGAACGTTTCAGAAAAAACTTTTGAACTTAGCGGCGAGATGACTGATTTTACGGTTTTTATGCCGAAGAACGAGCATATAGAAAACGTGTATATCGGCATAGACGAAGATGCCGATATACAGGCTCCCACACCGTACAGAAACCAAAACCCCGTTGTCTTTTACGGTTCTTCCATTACGGAGGGCGGGTGTTCCGGCCGTGTGGGCAATTGCTATAATGCTACGCTTTCGCGCTGGCTGAATATGGACTATATAAATTTTGGTTTTTCGGGCTGCGCAAAGGGCGAACCTGAAATGGCAGAATATATAGCCTCTGTTACCATGAGTATTTTCGTTATGGATTACGACTACAATGCCCCCGACGCAGAGTATCTTGCAAAAACACACGAACCTTTCTTTAAAATTGTGCGTGAGAAGAACCCGAATTTACCGATAATCATGCTTTCTAACCCAAATTACTCGCTAAACCCCGAGGAGAATGAAAAGAGGTTGGCCGTTATTCGCGCAACGTATGAAAATGCGCATAAAAACGGCGATGAAAACTTATATCTTATTAGCGGCGAGAATTTTTACGGCGACGATGACGTTTTTGCCTGCACTGTTGATAAAATACACCCGAACGACAACGGTTTTTACCGCATGGCAAAGGAAATACGTAAAACGTTAGAGCCGATTTTTGAAAAATGCTGTGAAGAAGGAAAATAAAAGCAAAAAACGAACCTTTAAATGGTGGTTCTCATAAGGAAGTTTGATTTCTCCTTGTAGGGACCGGCGTCCTCGACGGTCCAAAAAGATATAATTGCGACGCAGTATACAAATAATTAACCCCGATAGACTTTCAAAAATCTGTCGGGGTTTGTTGTTATTTTTCTGCTATAAAAGTCCAATGTTCAGAAATGTTTTTAGGCATCATTCGTGCCAGGGCGTCAGCATCTTTAATAAGATTTTTGTTTCCAAAGTGGAAGAAAAAGAATTCTCCTTTTCCTTCATTATATCCCAATTGGAATTCAAGTTCTTTCTTACAATAGGGGAACACCGGCTTTAACCGTTCGTCAATTGCCCAAACAAAAGCTGAATCGTGATTAGAAAGACAATTGATGATCCATGACTCTTGTTCTTCAAACCAAGCCCAGAAAGCTCTTGCTGCTTCCTCATTCATAACTTTTTTAGAAAATAGTGAAAACATACCTTTTCTCCTTTTAAGTAAACTATTATTATTCGTTTTATCGCCAGTTTCGCCTTTGTATTACAAAGGCACAGGGCAAAGCCTATACCCCTTATTCTATGGTATTCAAATACTTGTAATACCAACGCCTAGGATTTTCATAGATGTATTTTCTACGCGTTTCATAATCCTCTCTATCGCGAACAATATG
>JAFTLJ010000016.1 GCA_017456005.1 Clostridia bacterium
GAAACAGTTGAAGAACGCGAAGTTGCTCTCGCTAAGATCCTTCCCATGCAGCAGGCTGACTTTGAAGCTCTCTACGAAGCTCTCGAAGGCACACCCGTTTGCATCCGTTTCCTTGACCCCCCGCTCCACGAGTTCGTTCCCACAGAAGAAGCAGACATCGAAGCTCTCGCAGCTGCACAGGGCAAAACTGTTGAAGCTATCAAAGCTCTCATCTCTTCTCTCCACGAATTCAACCCCATGATGGGTCACCGTGGCTGCCGTCTTGCAGTAACATATCCTGAAATTGCAAAGATGCAGACATCCGCTGTTATCCGCGCTGCTATCGCAGTTCAGTCAAGACATCCCGAATGGAATGTTAAACCCGAAATCATGATTCCTCTCGTAGGCGAAGTTAAAGAGCTTAAGTTCGTTAAGAACGTAGTTGTTGCAACAGCAGAAGCTGAAATCGCAGCAGCAGGCGTTAAACTCGAATACGAAGTTGGTACAATGATCGAAATTCCTCGTGCGTGCCTCACAGCAGACGACATCGCTGCTAACGCAGACTTCTTCTGCTTCGGTACAAACGACCTTACACAGATGACATACGGCTTCTCTCGTGACGACGCAGGCAAGTTCCTCAATGCTTACTACGACGTTAAGATTTTCGAAAACGACCCGTTTGCGAAACTCGACCAGACAGGCGTTGGCAAACTTATGCAGATGGCTATCACTCTCGGCAAGCCCGTTAACCCCAACCTCCACGTTGGTATTTGCGGCGAGAACGGCGGCGACCCCACATCTGTTGAGTTCTGCCACAAGATCGGCCTCGACTACGTTTCTTGCTCTCCCTTCCGTGTACCGATTGCAAGACTCGCAGCAGCTCAGGCAGCTCTTAAATAAGTCGGCGATTACAGCTAACTTGTCCCGATAAATCCCCATTCCTCTCCGTGAGGCAAAAAGATTTATCCTTCGACATTTCTTTAAAAACTAAAGACCTTGTTCACTTTCATAGTGGACGAGGTCTTTTTTCTTTTCCTTTTGACCTTGAAAAGCGCCTTTTTCTTCTTTTTTCCCTTCTTTTTCGAAAAAAACATCATTTTTCTTCTGATTTTTCTTCATTTTTTCCTTTTTCTTCTGATTTCTTTCCTTCTTTTCTTTCTTGATTACGAAAAGGAGTGGGAATGGAAAAGGATAAGAGAAATTGCCCCGAAAAGGATAAACGAAATTTGCGGGAACATAGTATATTCCCAAAAATCATTTTTGGGCAAAAAAATGCGCCAAAAATTCATATTTCACGCCAAAAACAGCCCAAAACGCCAAAAATCAAAATTACTTTGCCAAAAATTATTTTTGGAGGAATTTTTGGGGGAATTCAAGGAGGTATTTCGATGAGAGCCAAAAATTTTAAAGGCGGAAAATGCACCAAAATTAAGATCAAGAAATGCGAGGAGGTGATACGAACTTATGACAAAATTCAAACTCCTTTTCTCATTTTCCTTTTTTCGAATAAGGAAAGAAAATAGAAAAATAATAAAGAAAAAACGAAACGAAGAAGTAAAGAAGGAAGGAAGGAAGGAACGAAATTACACTTAAAAGTATAAGCAAAAAGAAGACCAAAAGCGATATTCTACAATCATCATTTCTATTTTTTCATAGATAAATCTTAATGAATTTTTTATTTCCTCTCAAAATCCCCTCTTATACATCACTTTTCTCCCTGTTTTTCTTTCATACTCATTTCGGACTCGAAAGAGTTACGAAAAAGAAGGAGGACATAAAGATGTCTGAAAGTAAAACGAAAATGAAAAGTGCTGCAGAAATGCGCGACATAGTGGAAAAGCTGCCTCGTTCCGGTGATATTTGGGAACGAATGGAGACGGCAAAAAAATTTATTAAGGAATATCTCACAGATTGTGAGGATTGGGCGGCAGAGATAAACATAAACCACGTTTTAAAAGAGCACTTTTTCTTCAAAACCGCAGATTTAAAGCTGCTTTTAAAATTCCGCACGCAATGCAAAAAAGAAGCGGAGGCGCTCGAAAAAGCGATGTCCCCTGCCCCGTGCATTCCCCCATACTATAAAATGAGCGAAAACGGCCCCAAACTTATGCCCGGTGTTTTGGCAAAACATATCGCAGAAACGGAAAATATAATCTGTGTAAACGGTGATTATTACATATATTCCGCCGGGGTATACGGCGCTGTAACCCAAAGCAAGGTACGCAGAATTATTCATCAAAAGCTTTTGCCGCACGATGCCAAAAACTCTCAAATCATAGATGTAGATGAGCAGCTAAAGCTTCTTGCCGAACGCGAACCGAGCGAAATAAACACAAACCCGTACATAATCAACCTCAAAAACGTATTTTTCGACGTTGCTGAAAATAAGATAAAGCCGCACACGCCCGAATATGTATCTACAACACAATTAAATGCAAATTATGACGAAGCGGCAGTATGCCCGAACTTCCAAAAATTCCTGTACACTGTTACAGAGGGAGATTTAGAACAGGTAAACCTTATACAAGAAATTATCGGTTATCTTTTGATGCTCGTCACATCGGCGCAGAAATGCTTCATTTTCTACGGCAAAGCGGCATCCGGCAAATCTGTATTGCTAAATGTGATAACGGAGCTTCTCGGCAAAAACAACGTATCTAATGTCGCATTGCAGAACCTTTCCGACAGGTTCAAAACAGCAGAGCTACGCGGAAAACACGCCAACATTTTTGCCGATTTGCCAGATATAGAAATAAAAGACACTGGTATATTCAAAGCATTGGTGGGCGAAGACTACATCAACTGCGAAAAAAAGCACAAAGACCCGTTTGACTTCAAATCCACGGCGCGTATGATATTTTCCTGCAACCGTCTGCCCGAAAACTTCGGCGATAATTCCGAAGGCTTTTACCGCCGCCTTTTGATAATTCCGTTCAACCGCACAATACCGGAAAACGAACGCGACCCACACCTTACGCAAAAGCTTATAGCATAGGCAGACGGCATTTTTATGTTTGCGCTCGCCGGTTTAAAGCGTTTGATGGCAAACAATTTTATCTTCTCAGAAACCGATGTAAACAAAGAAATCATCAAAAAGTACAGAAAAGAAGGCAATTCTGTTGTATCATTCATAAACGATTGTTGCAAGGTAACTGCAAATTGTCAGGTAGGCAGCAGCGAGCTTTACGAAACATACAAAAATTACTGCGAAGAATGCGGCTTTATCCCGCACGCGATAAACAAATTCGTATCGCAGCTTACCTCACACTTTTCTGTGGAGTGCAAAATCGACACCAATGGGCAAAAACGCATTCTTTGCGGAATAGCTATGATAACCGAGTGATATTTACAGACTTTACACCTTTTTTAATTTACTTTTTGAAGTTTAGCAAAAAAACAAAAAGGCTGTAAACACAAAAAAATACAGCCGAAATATCGAGAGCGATGGTATGCTGCATCCGCTGGAGATCAAGCGCTCTATCAATCCCGGCAGCGAACTTTTGAATGCATTTCATCTGCTCGACAAAGCCTCAGTCCCGCGCGGTAATGGTGCAATCCTTTGCATGCGTCCGAAGCTGTCCACACTGAATGCTGAAAACTATATTGTACCAATTTGGATGATTTAACTTTACACGTGTGCCGAGCAATATATCGCTCGGCACTTTTTCGGTCTATAAGATTTACTCAAACTCTGCCTTGAGCGCATCGTATTCTTCGCGCAGCCAGCGCGCGAAATGGCGCGGGGAAACCTCGCTCGATTTGAAGTAATCGTAATATTTCCGCGCCTCCTCCCTTTTGCCAAGGCACATATAAAAATGCGCTATGTGTATCGCCTTATCGAGCTTTGCGGGGTGAGAGGCGAGCTTTTCAAAAAGCGGCTCTATGAGCAAAAGCATTTCTTCCACATCTTTTGCGTGCTGCGGCCACACGCCCAGCAAAACGGGGTGGAGATAATTATATACCAAATGATATCCGTCCTCGCTCACCTTCGGCGGCGGAGGGGGCGAAATACGGGCAAGAAATTCGCTGTAATACATAGGCTCCGCCATATGCGGCGTGAGTATTTTTATATTATACGGTGAGCCGCATTCGTCCATAAATAAAATCAGCATGTCGAGCGCGTCAACGTACATTCCTGCGTCGCAAAGCGTTTTGTAAAGCTCCATATAAATACGCATACTCTGCTCTATGTGCTTCTCCTTCTGCAAAAGCTTCAGCACCGAAAGCTTGCGCAAAACAAGCGTGCGGTAAAGCGAAATATTATAGCTTTCCATCTTTGCAAGCATTTCGTCTATATCCCGAACGGCATCCGTTTCGTAATAATCCAAAATCAACTTGTAAAGCGAGGCATACGGCTCTTTGTGGCGCAAAAAGCTGTATTCGTGCTGTGAAAATATGCCCATATACTCGTTGAAAACGGCTAAACGCTCCATCGTCGGCAGCGACATATAATATTCGCGGTCTGTTTCCACGCAAGCATCGAACCAATCGTACACAAATTTGCCGTTCATCAGCATACGGAAGGTGGAGGCGCAAAACGCGGCGTCCTTGCCGCGCACAAGCCGTGGGTAAATTTCGTCAAACCCGCTTTTTATCGTTTGGCAAACCGCCGCATCGTCGCCAACTTGGCGGTAAAATTCTATGGCGCAGTTGTTGTATTCTATAATGTTCTGCACGGAATCTTCGGGTATGCATTTTTTGTAATCGGCAAGGAGCGCTTCACATTGTGCCTTGTCCGCCTCGTCTATGGCTTTGCGGGCAATAAGGTTCGACATAACCACGTGCAAAATGCCGACGTTACCGCTGTTTTTCGCTTTTTCATACGCGAGCGAATAATATTGGCGCGCCTCCTCGCGGTTACCGTTTATAAGCGCCACACGTGCGTAATTATTTAGCACCTGTGCAAGCCTTTCGGGCGCGACACACGCGTTTTCCGCCTTGCTTTTTGCCTTTTTTATATGCTCGAAAGCTTTTTCTGTTTCGCCGCGGTTCTCTGCTATAAAGGAGTACGTTTCCCACACTCTGTAATCGCCGGAGGTGCAGTTTTCCGCCTCGCCGAGTATATCACAGGCGGCAGAAAAATTGCCCATAAGCATAAGCAACCGCGCTTTTCTTACGCAAATTTCCTCTTTTTCTTCCCTGTAAAGATATTTTTCCTCGATTTCCGCGAGCAATTTATACGATTTTTCAAAGTTTCCCACTTCGGAATAAAACGTGCTGCGAAGAATGGTGTATTCCAGCCTTTCGTCAATGTCGAGCAAAAAGGCGTGCTTCTCCTTTTCAAAAAACGAGCTTACCTCAAAAGAAAGCCCCGCATCGAGCATTTTGCCGTAACGCCGCAAGATCGGGTGGCGCAGCTTCGTTTTCGGGCGCATGGAAAGCACGCATACCGAAAGATACAGGCACCACACGGCGGCGCAAACAAGTGTTCCTGCAAGATTTATCATTTCACTTTTCGCAAGAGCAAAAAGCGCCGCTGCGAACAGCACAAGCAGTATCGTATGACATTTGTTGCGCCTGTGAGTGATATATGCCAAAGCCTTTTCGCGGTACTCTGCAAAGAAAATGCACAGCGCGATAATAGCAGCCGCCGCCAATACCGCCAGAACCGCGCTTTCCGCGTGGCTTTCGGCAAACTCCCAGATAGTAATAAGCAAATCCATAGTTTCTCCCGTATATAGTATTTATATAAAATATATTATACTATATATGGGAATCTGTCAAGAGTATTTATAAATCAATATACCAAATCAAAAAACAGCCTAACGATATACCGAATCATTAGGCCGTTTTTCTTATAGTAATATCTTCGCCGCCAAAAACCCTTGGCAAGAACATCTCTCACAAGTAGTGCTTGTCCGGCACGGTGTCCGGAATCTTGCTCATACTCTGATCTGCAAACGGAGCGCGCACGTACTCTGCCTGACCGCCATCGATACGGCACACACGCGTCCAACCACCATTCTTGTCGGTGCAGTTGTTAACAGTTTCTTTCTTGCAGGATACAGTTTCGCTCTTACTTTTGATAAAATTGGTGTTTCATATACGAAATACGTTCAGCCACAGCAATTTTGGTTGTTTCTGCCTTTTCCGCGATGTCAAATCCGTGCATCGTGCCTTTCGTTTCATTGAGCGTCACTTGCCCTCCGGCATTTTTAAGAGCGTCTGCATAGGCGATACCTTCATCATGCAAACAGTCAAACTCGGCTGTTTCGATATATGCTTCGGGTAGACCGTCAAAGTGCTCTGCCTCCATTGGTGAAGCGTATGCGATATCGGGAGCATTTTTGTCCTGAACATACCCTTCCCACATCTTGACAGAGAGCTTTGCATTCCACATAGGCGTGTTTGTGTACTTTCGGCAGGACTCATAATTCATTCTGCGGTCTGTCACGGGATAGACGAGAAGCTGAAAAAGCGGCATATCCGTGCCCCTATCTCTCGCCATCAGGCAAACTGCCGCCGCAAGGGCGCCGCCTGCGCTATCACCGCCAACAGCGACCTTTTCCTTATCTATTTTCAAACGTTCCGCATTCTCAAAAGTCCAGCGAAGAGCCGCATAGCAGTCTTCTGCAGGTATGGGATGCGGATGCCTTGGTGCAAGCCTGTACTGCACGAATACTACACGGCATTCGCACTCAAGAGCATACTGCTTTGCGAGCTTGTAATGATATCCCGCCCCCTCAAAGAAGAATCCGCCGCCGTGATAGTAAACAAGGCAAGGAGAGACTTCCTCGAGTCCGTAAGGATCAATGACAAACAGTGAAATCTCCGCGCCGTCATAGCTTTTGATATTCTCTTTTTTGGTAGAAACCTCGTGATCGCGATTTTTGTTCACCCATCTCGGTGGCTTCATTTTTGAGCCCATCCACCCCGCTATCTTTGCATTACGTATCGGCGGAGCAATGTGAGAGAACGGGAAAAATTCTTTGTTTATCGGATACTTCATATCATTTCCTCCTTGCTTGCCCGGTTCAAGATACAAAAGTTATTTGATCGTTCGTTTTTTAATAGAAAGCGCTAGATACAGCGCGTAAGAACCGGTTATAGCGGTAAGCAAAATCGCGCTGAATATGCGCATCTCCTTAGTTGCGCTTGCTTCGTTTGCAAATACGCTGAGCGCGTTAAATATCCCGTGTGCGGCGATGCAAACAATCAAGCTACCGGATTTGTAATACATCATCACAAACATAAAGCCCGCCGCGGTAGCATATACCACCTGTAGCAGATTCGGAAGCAATTCCGCGCCCGAGCCGTTTACAAGATTGATTATATGCCCGATGCCCAAAGTCACACTCGAAACGATTATGGCAGCTTTTATGCTGTCCTTTCGCATCGCCTCAAAGAGAAGCCCGCGGAAGATAACTTCCTCGAGAAAGCCCACGCAAAACATTGACAAAATGTAGAGTGCGGTTTCAAGCGCACCGTAATTCAACGTAACACCATACCAAAGGTTTGCGCTCAGCATTATCAAAATCGGCACGTAGTACAGCATAGATTTCGCAGATGTCTTTGGCACACACAGTCCGTGACACACGAAAAGTCCGTTTTTCTTCAAAAACAGCAGAAGTATTCCCGAAAGGATAATTCCTATTGCAAGTGTTACAGATTTGTCTATACCGAGTATTGCGGAAAATTCATCGCCTGCGGACATCAGCACACAGTAGGCAATGATCCACGCGACGGCAAACCATATTTTGCTTTTATCGTATAGTTTTTTCAAAATGCTCATTATTTTAGTTTCCCATTTCAGTTATTTTTTATTTCGGAAAAGGTCGATCGTATCAGATTCAAACGCCGCAGTTCCCCCACCGTGCTTGTCGATGCAGGTGTAGTAATTGGCTGTTATATGCGCCTGTGCTTCATTTTCGTAGTTTTATAGCTTACGGTAATATTACGCTTAGTAAAAAGTATTTTTATACGGTTCCTGTTTTTATATTTTCTCTTCTTATTGCCTTTTCTTTAAATAATCCGTAATATATTTCTCCATTTTCGGTGTCCACCATTCCAAATATCCCGCTTTTGTGGGGTGAATGAAATCCGCCATATAGATATCCCTTTTCTCTTTGCCAATATTATTGAACTCCTCGTCGCGGTAGAGGTCTATCACGCATATGCCGTAAAGCTCGGCTATTTTATGAAGCGCGGTGACCATAGCACTGTAATTTTCACTCTCATAATATGAGTTTGTGTAGAATATCACGGGGCAAGCCCACGTTTCCTTAACGTATTCGATTATGTACTCCACAGCCCCGCATACCGTAGAGGTATCCGGGCTATCCGTAAGCGCGGGCACGCCTATATTTTTACCGCGAGTCGCGTCGTTTGTGGAAAGCTGGCAGATAAAGAGGTCAAAACCCTCTCCCTTTTCTATATTACAAAGACGCTCTATATAGGAGCCGTTTCCTTCTACCAGAGTCGTGCCGTTCACGGCTTCCTTTACAAATTCCGCGCCATTTCTCGCGGCGATATATTCCGCAAACGAGACGCCCCCGGAAGCCGAGCCTTTAGTTACCGACGAGCCCAGAAACAATATTCTGCGCCCCCTTAGCGGGCTGTTTTCATTCGCCTTTATGCTATCGATTTCGCATTTTCCTATACACATTTTCACCAAATCCACTCTTTCCGCAGGAGTTTACAATATATGTACAATATATATTATAGCATAAGTCAAAATGATTTCAAGTATATCGAAAAAAATACAAAGATATGCTCGGTCGTTAACCGAGCATATCTATAAGCTCACGCAGGGCGGGCTCGAACTTCGCGCCATACCAATGGTCTGCATCCCCCTGCGTGTTAAGGATACATTTTACCGTATAATCTGCGGCTATTTTCGCAGATTCATAAACGCTTTTGCCGTTCATCAAAGCGCCGACGAAAGCAGAAGCGTAGATATCGCCCGTTCCGTGGCAGCCTTTGGCAAGCTTGATGTGTCTGTAATAATCCATTTTGCCATTCTCATAAACCACTACGCCGGTATTTTGCGGCTCGTAGCTTACACCCGTAAGCACAACGGTTTTTGCGCCGAGAGCCAAAAGCTTCTCTATCAGCACACGAATATATCCCTCGTCATACGTTTCCTTATACTCCTCGCCGCTAAGGAAGCAGGCTTCCGTAATATTGGGCACCAGAATATCCGCATCCGCGCAAAGTCCGCGCATAGCTTCTACGTACTCCGTATTGAAAATGGAATAAAGCTTGCCGTTATCCGCCATTGCGGGGTCTACAACTCGGACACAGGCTTCTGTTCCCATCGTTCTCAAAATATCTCTTACGTATCCAACCTGCTTTATACTGCCGAGATAGCCGGTATAAATGGCTTCAAACCTTATATTTTCCTTTTTCCAATGCTCCTGTATCGCGGGCATATCGTCTGTCAGGTCGCGAAAAGTAAATCCGCTGAAACCTGCCGTATGTGTAGAAAGAACCGCAGAAGGAAGAATGCAGGTTTCCAGCCCGCAAGCAGAAAGTATGGGGAGCGCAACCGTAAGCGAGCACTGACCGACACAAGATATATCCTGAATGGTTAAAATTTTTTTATATGACATTTTTATATTCTCCTTGCATTTTTTATAAGTTTATTATACAATACTTTTGTAGATATAAAAATAATCAGTTTTGGAGAAAATAATATATACAGATGAATTACATAATTGACAAAGAAAAGCGCCCCGTATACCTGCAGCTGTATAACCAGATACGCGACGATATTGTAAACGAGATTTTGCGTTTCAACAGCAAGCTGCCGTCGATACGCGGTCTTGCGGAGGAAACCGGCGTTAGCACGGTAACTGTAGCGCACGCCTATGAGCTACTATGTGACGAAGGCTACGTAGAGCCTCGCGAGCGAAGTGGGTTTGTAGTATGCTTCCGCAAAAAGGACGGCTTTGCCGCATCGGCAAGCTTATCACGCAAATACCACTCCGCATACCATACAGACCACAGCTACCCCGATTTTTCGCTTTCTGTTTTAAGCAAGACTATGCGAAAGGTTATTACCGAGCACGGCGACCTGCTGCTTGAAAAATCCCCAAATCTCGGCTGTACGGAGCTTCGGGAGGCAATCAAAAACTACCTTAGAAGGAACAGGGGCATTACGGTCGATGCAGAGCAGATAGTTATCGGCTCTGGCTCGGAATACTTGTACGGGCTTATTGTGGAGCTTCTCGGCAGAAACCGCATATTTGCCATAGAGTCGCCCTCGTACAAAAAGATAGAGCAGGTTTATAAGGCAACGGAGATACGTTGCGAGCTGCTGCCTCTGCAGCAAACGGGTATAGACAGCAAGGCGCTTGCCGAAACGTCTGCAGATATTTTGCACACAACGCCATACAGAAGCTACCCCAGCGGAGTTACGGCGACGGCATCCAAGCGCCACGAATACGTCCGCTGGGCAAGCAAAGGCGAGCGCTACATTATCGAGGACGATTTTGAATCCGAGTTTTCCGTTTCCACAAAGCCTACGGAAACCCTGTTCGCACTATCCGAGCACGACAACGTCATATATCTGAACACATTTTCCAAAACGATTTCGCCTTCTTTGCGTATCGGGTATATGGTGCTTCCAATGCACCTTGTAGATGTATATAAAGAGAAGCTGGGCTTCTACTCCTGCACAGTGCCCACATTTATGCAGTACGTTCTTACAGAGCTTATTGACAACGGCGATTTTGAACGGCACATTAACCGTGTAAGGAGAACAATAAGAAAAAAAGGTTCTGACAAAACATAAAAAATACCATCACTTGGCGTGATACTCTCAACGGAGAATTTGCGAGCACAAAATTTCGGCAGAGAACTTGTTTTCTCTGCCGATTTTTGTTATACTGGGGCGGGCGAAAAGGCTCACTCCGAAGGGAGCCTTAAGACACGCGTACTCTTAGAGGTATGGGCTTTGCCCTAAGCCTTTGTAATACAAAGGCGAAACCGACGCGATATAATGGAACGGCAAATAAGAATTTAACGGTCAATTTTTACTCTACCAACGGTTGATTTATCCCTTCTAAACCATTGGTAGGTGTACTTTTATTGTAATATCGTTTAGAATGTATGCGAAAGGAGGATACTTATGGATCAAATCAAAATAGGAAAATTCATTGCCGAGTGCAGAAAAAAGGTAAATTTAACACAAATGCAGCTTTCTGAAAAACTCGGCATTACCGACAAAGCAATATCGAAATGGGAACGAGGCATCGCAATGCCCGATACTTCGATAATGCTTGAACTTTGTGAAATTCTCGGCATCAGTGTAAACGAATTATTAAGTGGGGAGAAGATCTGTATGGAAAAAAACGATCAAAAAAATGAGCAGCTTTTGCTTGAAATGGCAAAGGAATTAGAAAAGAAAAACAAAACTATTTGGAATGCAATGTGGACAATTATGACAGTGAGTATCATTGGATTGATCGGAGGTCTTGCGATTATCGCGTTTTTTATGCCGGAAGGTCCTTGGATGCTCGTTGCAATACTTACGCTCTGCGTGGTCTTCCTGATACCGTGCTTCTACGCATTAAAGCTCGAGGTCAGCGTAGGTGCTTATAAGTGCAAAAATTGCGGTTACGAGATCGTGCCTACCTATATGCAAGCACTTAATGCGATGCATAGAGGAACGACTCGGTACTTGAAGTGTCCAAAATGCAATAAACGCACTTGGTGCAAAAAGGTATTGAAGAAGTAAATTCTATTTTACAGAGGTATTTATGAAACAATTTATAAGGTCATATTGGAAAACCCTATTATTTTTCGCAATCGCAGGTATCATTGGCGGTTTCTTTACAGGTATGTACATACTGGATAGTTATCCACCTGAAATGCAGCAACAACTTCTTGATGAGCTGACTGCCGGTGGACTGGGAGGTTTTCCTCCCGATATCATTATGGGCGTTATTACCGCAATGCAGGCGGCAGGATACGGGATTTTCCTGGGAGCGGCAGGCATCTGGCTCGGCAAGACGACCGGGCTTTGGAAGGGGGAAAAAAAGATAACCAAAAAGCCCTTGACCGCATCCTTCATTGTTGCTGTTGTCGGTGGTTCGGTATTGATTTTATCCGATCTGATTTTCTTCGGAAACCATTCGCAGCTTATTATGGATTCGTACAGTGTAAAGCCAACAATACCGTACTTAATAGCATCGGTCATATATGGCGGGGTTATTGAAGAAGTTATGTTGCGTCTTTTCTGGATGACTTTGGTTGCATTTATTCTGTGGAAGATGTTTGATAGGAAGAATGAACGTCCATCAATGTGGGTTCTTATTACTGCAAATATTATCGCCGCCCTTCTATTCGCCGCAGGGCATCTGCCTGCCACAGCTGCAATGTTGGGGCTATCCCCCATGATCGTATTCAGATGCTTTTTGCTCAATGGCGGCATGGGATTGATGTTTGGCTGGTTGTATAGAAAATACGGCTTACGTTATTCAATGATCGCTCACGGCGGATGTCATATTGTATCAAAGCTGATTTGGATTCTGTTTGTATAAATTCCAATTTATCAATAACAAACGCCGATAGACCTCAAAAGTCTGTCGGCGTTTGTTATTTGTTTACTGCGGATCAACTTTGCTACATAGTAGCTATCTGATTCGTGATTTCCCCGATATTTCCTCTTTTTTCTCTTTTTTCTTTTCTCCTTCATTTCCTTTCTTTCTTCCCTCTCATTTCCCTTTTTATGAAGAAGAACATCATCTTTCATCATCATTTTCTCTGCATTTTTCATTTTCGGAATAAAAAAATGCGGATAGATTGTTTTGTGAAATCACATCGTCATACGTATGTATTTTCCACCATCTGTTGTTCGTTTTAATAATCCCGCAGGGGCATTTCCATCTGCATTCAAATATAACACATAGGATGTTACTGCCTCTTCTGCGCGTCCTGCTCGTCCAATTTCTTGCAAATATTCGCTTTTAGATATAGGTAGACCAAAATGAATAACATTTTGAACGTTAGGGAGATTAATACCTACACCAAGATCTTCACTTGCAACAAGAACCTTACATTTTCCATCATCAAAAGACTGATATCCTAACGGATAATCGCTTACAAATAAAGCGGCTTCATCGCCAATAGCATCAGACACTAAAATAAAGTAATCGTCATTTTTTGTAAAGATTATTGTTCGTTGATTTCTGCGGATAAGTTCTGTTGCTATTTCTTTCGCCCTTTTTATCCTTTCCTTTGGAGTTTCAAGTTCAATGAAATTATATGATATATTTGCTTTTTCAAAAAGAATCGGAGAGAAGATCTTATCTTGCTTAATGTCAAGTTGTTTCTGAATATCCGAAACAATAGTATAGTTTGCCGTAGCTGTAAAACCCAAAAATGTTGTTTGATCCAAAAATTTTTTTAGGAATTTAGATAGCATAAGATATTCAGGACGAAAATCATGCCCCCAGTTTGATATGCAATGTATCTCATCCAAGACAATGTAAGAAAGCAAAGGACCATCCGCATATCTTTTTTCGTATCCGTGTTTAGCTTGTTTTCCATTGTTAATTGCCCTGAAAGCAACCAATAAATTTCTATTTTGGAATGTTGCAGGTGTTAAATAGTTTATATTTGCAGAAATTTGATACGCTCCGAAATCATTTTCCTTGGTAAGTTTCAAATGCGAAACACTATCCATATTATGAATCTGCCACAAGTTTCTGATTTGATCATCAATCAGAATATCCGTAGGAGAGATAATAAAAATCGGTAAAGGCTGAAGTATTGAGGCAAAGTAGAAAACCAAAGATTTTCCACTGACTGTGGACATGATACATACGGTATGATCACATGAATTCACCATATCGCATATTGCTTTAAATGCAGTCTCCTCCTCTTTACGGAGAAATATTACCAAGAAAAAATCTAATCTCGGTCGAGAAATAATCCATATATAATCATTTTTTACTTTAGGACCGCATCCTCATCCGGAGTAGAATCATCTATATCGAAACGATATCCCATACCATGTACATTTTTTATGTAATTAGGAATATCTGGCGATATTTTTAGTTTTTTTCTCAAATTATAGATATGGTTTATAACAGTTTTCTTAAACGCACCATCAAAAGATTATTTCCAAACCAAATCAAGAATAATACCATAAGTCAATACACGAC
>JAFTLJ010000017.1 GCA_017456005.1 Clostridia bacterium
CGATCATCATCACACCTTGGGAAAGCAATATGCTCAAGGTAGTTGAAAAAGCGATCAACGAAAGCGACCTCGGTATCCCCCCTCAGAACGACGGCAAATGCATCAGACTTGCATTCCCCGCGCTCACAGGTGAAAAGAGAAAAGAAATCTCCAAAGACGTAACAAAAATGGGCGAAGCAGCAAAAGTTGCCGTAAGAAATGTTCGCCGCGAAGCTAACGATAAGATCAAAGCTATGAAAAAGAACAGCGAGATCACGGAAGACGAACAGAAGACATCTGAAAAAGACGTTCAGACACTTACAGATAACTACATTGCAAAAATCGATGCAATAACAGAAAAGAAAAACAAAGACGTTATGTCTATTTAATGTTTTTTGACAAATTGGTAACCGCCGTCAAAAACGGCGGTTACTGCGATTAGAGGTACAGTCTTATGGAAATGCAAAACGAAATAAAACACATAGCTTTCATTATGGACGGTAACGGAAGGTGGGCAAAAAACCGAATGATGCCGCGCGAATACGGTCACTCATTCGGTGCAAAGAAGTTTAAAGAAATAGCTTCTCATTGCTACGATATCGGCGTTCCCAACGTAACTTTTTACGCTTTTTCCACAGAAAACTGGAAGCGCCCAGAAAAAGAAGTAAACGCTATAATGAATCTTTTTATGAATTATCTTGACGATGCTAAAAAATCGCTTGATAAAGACGTAGGCATAGTTTTCCTTGGTTCCAAAGCACCTTTTTCCGAAGAAATGCGCGAAAAAATGGAATTCTTGGAGGAGGAAACGCGTACGCGCCCGAAAAAGCTTTGTATTGCCATAAACTACGGCGGCAGAGCTGAAATAGTAGATGCGGTAAACAAGCTCGCTGCGGAAGGAAAAACCATGTTTACCGAAGACGATATAACAGAAAATATTTACTCGGGCGTTTGCCCGCCGCCCGATATGATTGTAAGAACTGGCGGTGAAATGCGCCTTTCAAATTTCCTTATGTGGCAATCTGTATATGCAGAGCTTTTCTTTACAGATACGCTTTGGCCCGACCTTACAAATAAGGAAGTAGACGGCATGATAGAACAATTCAACAAAAGAAAAAGAAGATTTGGAGGCGTTTAATATGTTAAAAAGAATAATCACGGGCGTCATTGCCTTTGCACTTTTTTTACCGATACTTATTTTTTCCGATAACGAAATAGGAAAATACGTTTTTATTTCGGTTATCGGCGCACTTGCTCTTATCGCAACAGATGAGCTTTGCGGTTGCTTCAAAGTTAGAAAGGTTTGGTTTATTTCCATTCCTACATACGTTTTTGCTCTTGCAACAACACTTATAACGATATTTTTCAGCGGCACGGAAAAATATATCGCTTACCTTGTTTGTGCCGGCTTTGCGTTCGCATTCATCGTATTCGTCGCGTCTATGTTCAATACCGGCAAGGTAAAATACACGGAAGCGGCGGCACATGTGGCAACTGTGCTTTATGTTATTTGCGGTTTTCTCGCCATCATCGGCCTCAGATA
>JAFTLJ010000018.1 GCA_017456005.1 Clostridia bacterium
CTTCAAGCCCTCGCTTTGCTGTATACATTCCTTTGTTATAACAAGCGTTTGGGGTGCTTCCGTGCTGCTTCCCGTCAACTTATACGATACGTATATTTTTGCGGTATATATAGCATCGTGTGGCAGAGAAGCAAAGGAATAGCTTGCGCCTGCGCCTGCTGTTTCTATAGGCTTATCGCCAAGGTAAAGCTCCAGCTTTTGTATTTCGGCTGTGGCTAAGTCATTTTTGAAAAGCAAGCAATCGAACGAGAGTGTTTTTTCACCGTATTTTACGTTTTTAAGCTCTACATTAGGCTCGGGCTTGATGTCCGGCATAGGTATATCGTTATTGGGTTCAACGTAAGGAACGTCGAGCGAAACCTTCGAACCGTCCTTGAGCACAGCGTATGCCGTGCCGCCAACGTTTTCAACACCTGCAACGTTGTATATCACCTGTCTGTACGTATCCCAGCCTTTTTGCCAGTTTTCGTGGGCTTTTTCGCCTTCGTAAAGGAGTATGCAATCGTTACTGAATGCGTTTGCACGGAGGTCATCGAGCGCTTCGTGAACGTAAACGTACTTGATACCTGTGCCTGTAAACGCATAGCTCATAATGGCGAGCACGTTTTCCGGTATCGTGATGGTTTCAAGCGAAGTGCAATCTCTGAACGTATTGGCCAAAATTGCGGTTATCGTATTCGGCAATACGACTGTTTTGAGGTTTGTACAGCCTTTGAAAGAGTACTGTGCGATACCCCAATCGTAGTATTCGTAGCGGTCGCTTGTTGAAGGTCTTATTGAGGTTACACCACTGCCCATATAAACGGCCGTTATATTCGTGTTACCGCTAAAAGCACCGCTGTATGATGCGGCAAGCGGGTCAGCGTTCTTTATGGGCATATTGATATAAAGCACTTTATCCTTGTTTGTGCCAACGCCTGTTACAAATCCGTCGGAAACGGCAAGTCCTTCACTTTGTGTGCCGATGGAAAGGTCTTTATACGTTGTTCCTTTGCTTATACCGTCGCCAACGTCGTAGCAAAAATAAACACGAACGGTATATTTTTTCAAGGGTTTAAGGCCGTAGAAGCTATACGAGCCGGAAACAGGGGAAGAGCCCATAAGCTTTTCGCCATCGTAAAATTCGATTTTTTCTATATTGCCGGTTAAGCTATTTCCCGTAATATTCAACATGAACTGTACGTAGTTATTGCCGATCGTTGCGCTTGAGATAGATGGCTCGGGTAAATATACGGTGTACGGTTCAAAATCGAAGTTTTGCGTTTTGCTTACTTTTCCGTTGCCGTCGCAAAGGTCGTATTCATAATATACTTTAAGCGAATATTTTCCATATATATTAATATCTGCAAAAGTATACGTTTCCTTGAGCTCGAGAGTTTTCAGAACGGCGCCGTCCATCCAAAGTGCTATTTTTGTTACGGTGCAGATGCCCGAAACGTCGCTTACGTTAAGCGAGAAATCGAGCCTTTTCCTTGTCGCCGTCGGCGTTGAAATACCGCTTACCGTTATTTCGGGGGCAAAGGATTCAAGCGTTTTGAAGGATATCTGCTTGCTTGAAGAGGAATTTCCGTCGGGGTATTCAAATATGACGGTATATTCCGTATTGGCAAGAAGCCCTGTAAGCTTTGCGGAAACAGAGCTTTCATCTATGGCAATATCGCGTAC
>JAFTLJ010000019.1 GCA_017456005.1 Clostridia bacterium
GAAAAGTCGATTATTTAAGTTCAAATCCCATCCACACGGCGTTTTGGGCGTTTGGCATCTATTAAAAGCGCACTATGAAAAATGGGTACAAAAAAGCCCAGAAGCCTTACGACATCTGGGTTTTTTGGGGTGGCATCCATTAAGGATGCACAATATGGTTGCGGGGGCGGGATTTGAACCACACGACCTCCGGGTTATGAGCCCGACGAGCTACCAGGCTGCTCTACCCCGCGATATTATTTTCTTCGTGCACTCATTGAGTACCTTGATATCATATCACATTATTTCCCGTTTGTCAACCCCTTTTTCGTTTTTTTATATTTTTTTGTTCCCCTTTATTCGACATTCTTCCCTTTTTTACTCTGTTTTTGCCTTATAAAGCAAAAACGAACGGCTGTTTCCCGTTCGTTTTTTGTATGTATTTTTTTCGTATTAGCCGCCTGTATTTGCCTTACGCATCATAAACTTTACGACAAGGTACTGTATTCCGTGAAGCGCGAGGAACGCGATAAACGCACCCGCTATAAAGCAACAAACAACAGATGATGCTACAAGGAACTGGTTTTTGTCCCAATACTGCATAAAACCTTCCATCGAGGGCGTTACTTTATCAAGATTCAAAGAGCCTTCATACTGCTTCCATACAAACCATACGCTGATGAGAACAGCCGTGATCGCCATAAAACCAATCTTTACAAATAAAAATATTTTCTTAAAAAGCGCTACGTTATCTCTGCGCTTCGATGCTATATCCTGCATAATACCTCCTGCATATACACAAGCTTTCGCCCATTTTCACTTATAAACAGATTATACAACAATTCGGCTCGCTTGTCAATAGCCGTAGTGCTAAAAAATTTTCTTATAAACTGTTTATTTTTCACAATTTTTGTTTTTTTCGCGGTAATAGCTCTTCATTATTGGCTTTTCAAGCGCCCTCTTAAACCTAAAAAACAAGGTTTTTTTATCTTTTATCGGCGGAACTATTATCGCCCTCATTCCTATATGCTTACCGCCGTACGCATCGGTAAAAAGCTGGTCGCCCATAACGGCTGTGTGCTTTGTATCCATTCCAAGCTCGCCCAGCGCAATAAGCAGTGTCTTTTTGCAGGGCTTGTGAGCGTCGGGATATGCGGGCAGCTTCAGGTCTTTATTGAACAGCTCGACTCTTTCTGTCTTGTTGTTTGAGATTAGCGCCGCCTTTATTCCGTTTTCCTCAAGAGACGAAAACCAAGCGAACAGCTTTTCGTCGGGCTCTGCCTGCTCGTAGGGCGCAAGGGTATTGTCTATATCAATAAGTAAGGCTTTTATTCCCTGCTCCGCGAGAAATTCGGGAGTGACCTCTATATATGAGCCAAAAGTAAAATCCGGTTTTAATTTATCGAACATATTTCCCTCTTGCGTACAAATTATGTTTCTTTATTGATATTGTATCATATTCCTGTAATTATTTCAACAGCAATCTTTTTGCGACTATATAAAAACACACCTCACATGAGGTGTGTTTTTGTTTCTGGGGTGGGTAATGGGACTCGAACCCACGGCCTCCAGGGCCACAACCTGGCGCTCTAACCAACTGAGCTATACTCACCGTGTAAATGGCGTGCCATGAGGGATTCGAACCCCCGACCTACTGCTTAGAAGGCAGTTGCTATATCCGACTGAGCTAAAGGCACAAAAAATACGGTTCGGCAGATGTAATGGAGCGGGTGATGGGAATCGAACCCACACGACCAGCTTGGAAGGCTGGGATTCTACCATTGAACTACACCCGCATAGGTATCTGTC